>NZ_PCQC01000012.1:0-162853 GCF_002979955.1 Pseudomonas sp. MYb2 | reverse complement strand
ATGGTGGGTCGTGTGGGATTCGAACCTACGACCAATTGGTTAAAAGCCAACTGCTCTACCAACTGAGCTAACGACCCAAAAATGGTCGGGGTAAGGGGATTCGAACTCCTGACATCCTGCTCCCAAAGCAGGCGCGCTACCGGACTGCGCTATACCCCGGCTTGAAATTGGCTCCGTGACCAGGACTCGAACCTGGGACCCAATGATTAACAGTCATTTGCTCTACCGACTGAGCTATCACGGAACTACATATTTCAATTTACAACGGTGAAACTTGTTGCTTCCAGTCACTCGTTCGCATCGCTGCGTTCGTGTGTCTGAGGCGCGCTATTCTACAACCTAGAACACCTCTGTCAACCCCCTAAATTGCTTTCAAGTTAATGATTTGCAACTTATTTCAGATTTCAACTCAGTGAGCTGAGACCGTCTTGGCGACTGACTGCGGGGCGCACTTTACAAGCCTTTTCCTTTGAGTTCAACAGCCTAACGAAAAAAAAGGCCCCACAAGGTGGGGCCTGCCAATTTTCATTGGTGTTCGGGCTTAGTTGAAAACGATTTCGTCGTTCTCGACAGTCCCGGTCGCCGTGTCGCCTGGCATGAAATGACCCGAGAGGATCAATTGCGCCAGCGGGTTTTCGATCCAGCGCTGGATCGCCCGTTTCAAAGGACGCGCGCCATACACCGGGTCGTAACCAACCGCGATCAGCTTGTCCATCGCTTCCGGGCTCAGTTCCAGCTTCAGCTCGCGCTCAGCCAGACGCGTACGCAGACGGCCCAACTGAATCTCGGTAATGCCTGCGATCTGATCCCGTGCCAGAGGCTCGAAGATCACCACTTCGTCGACCCGGTTGATGAACTCCGGACGGAAGTGCGACGTCAGTGCATCCATTACCGCTGCGCGTTGCGCCTCACGATCACCGACCAGCTCCTGAATCTGCACAGAGCCGAGGTTCGAGGTCATGACGATCACGGTATTGCGGAAGTCCACCGTGCGGCCATGGCTGTCGGTCAGACGACCATCCTCAAGCACTTGCAGCAAGATGTTGAACACATCCGGGTGCGCCTTCTCGACTTCGTCCAGCAGGATCACCGAGTAAGGCTTGCGACGCACAGCCTCGGTCAGGTAACCGCCCTCTTCGTAACCGACGTATCCCGGTGGCGCACCGATCAGCCGCGCCACGGAATGTTTCTCCATGAACTCGGACATGTCGATCCGCACCATTGCCTCTTCAGTATCAAAGAGAAATTCGGCCAGCGCCTTGCACAGCTCGGTTTTACCGACGCCGGTCGGGCCGAGGAACATGAACGAGCCGCTCGGACGATTCGGGTCGGACAACCCGGCGCGGGAACGGCGTACCGCATTGGCCACAGCGACCACGGCCTCTTCCTGACCGATGACCCGTTTGTGCAACAGGCTTTCCATCTTCATCAGTTTGTCGCGCTCGCCTTCGAGCATTTTCGACACGGGGATACCGGTCCACTTCGACACGACTTCGGCGATCTCTTCTTCAGTCACCTTGCTGCGCAGCAACTGGTTCTCGCTCTTGCCGTGCTGATCGACCATTTGCAGGCTGCGCTCCAGATCCGGGATCACCCCGTACTGCAACTCGGCCATGCGGTTCAGATCGCCTTTACGACGCGCGGCTTCCAGTTCCTGACGCGACTGTTCGATCTTCTGCTGAATCTGTGCAGAACCCTGTACCTCGGCTTTCTCCGAGTTCCAGATTTCTTCCAGATCGGAATACTCGCGCTCGAGACGGACGATTTCTTCCTGGAGTTTCTCCAGACGTTTCATCGCCGCTTCGTCACTTTCTTTCTTCAGTGCCTGAGATTCCACCTTCAACTGAATCAGGCGACGTTCCAGACGATCCAGCACTTCCGGCTTGGAATCGATTTCCATGCGGATGCGGCTCGCGGCCTCGTCGATCAGGTCGATGGCCTTGTCCGGCAACTGCCGGTCAGTGATGTAGCGATGACTGAGCTTGGCCGCGGCGATGATCGCGCCGTCGGTGATCGCCACCTTGTGGTGAACCTCGTAACGCTCTTTAAGGCCACGCAGGATGGCAATGGTGTCTTCTTCGCTCGGCTCATCCACCAGAACTTTCTGGAAGCGTCGTTCGAGTGCCGCGTCCTTCTCTATATATTGGCGATACTCGTTGAGCGTGGTCGCGCCGACGCAGTGCAACTCGCCACGCGCCAGTGCTGGCTTGAGCATGTTGCCGGCGTCCATCGAGCCTTCGCCCTTACCGGCGCCGACCATGGTGTGCAGCTCGTCGATGAACAGAATGATCTGCCCTTCCTGCTTCGACAGCTCGTTGAGCAGCGATTTCAGGCGTTCTTCGAACTCACCGCGATACTTGGCACCAGCAATCAGCGCGCCCATGTCCAGCGAGAGCAGACGCTTGCCTTTAAGGCCGTCCGGCACTTCACCGTTGATGATGCGCTGAGCCAGACCTTCGGCGATCGCGGTTTTACCCACGCCGGGTTCACCGATCAGCACCGGGTTGTTCTTGGTGCGGCGTTGCAGAACCTGAATGGTGCGACGGATTTCATCGTCACGACCGATCACCGGATCGAGCTTGCCGTCTTCGGCGCGCTTGGTCAGGTCGACGGTGTATTTATCCAGCGCCTGCCGCGACTCTTCGTGGTTGGCGTC
This sequence comes from Pseudomonas sp. MYb2, assembly GCF_002979955.1. Taxonomy (NCBI): domain Bacteria; kingdom Pseudomonadati; phylum Pseudomonadota; class Gammaproteobacteria; order Pseudomonadales; family Pseudomonadaceae; genus Pseudomonas; species Pseudomonas sp. MYb2. The sequence continues at coordinate 160,197 of NZ_PCQC01000012.1, read as the reverse complement.
ATTCACCGCTTCGCCGCCACGCAGGTTGGTAATCGCGTTCTCCAGGGCTTTTTTGCTGACGCCCTGGCCGAGCAACAACTTGCCGAGCTTGCTGTTCTCGTCCATTGCAGCGAGCAGCACCAGTTCACTGGAAATGAACTGATCGCCCTTCTGCTGAGCCAGACGGTCAGCCTGATTGAGCAGGCGTGCCAGATCCTGCGACATGTTGACGTCGCCAGTCGGATTCTGGATTTTCGGTAATTGGTCTAGCTCTTTGGTCAGCTCTTTGCGCAAGCTGTTGACGTCGAAGCCCACCTGCATCAGCAGAGGTTTGATCGAACCACCCTGCTGTTCAAGCATGGCTTGCATCAAGTGCGCCGGCTCGATGGCCGGATGATCGTGGCCGACTGCCAACGACTGGGCGTCGGACAAGGCCAACTGTAATTTGCTGGTTAAACGGTCTATTCGCATAAGTCACCTTCCTTTTGAGCAGGCCGGACCTAAAAACCATCCTGAATAAAGAAACCTGCCAGATACCACTGTAGATGCGGTCGATTCTGGGAGATTCAAGCGTCAGAGGGTTGATGCAGATCAGAGAGTTTAGCGGGTGAGCCAGATAAGGGAGGCAAAGCGACCGGTGCGTGACGCACGGCGATAAGAGAAGAAGCGTGGATCGGTCACGGTGCAGAAACCGCCGCCATAAACAGCGGTAACACCACGTTCAGCCAGACGCAGGCGCGCCAGCTTATAAATGTCAGCCATGAACTTGCCGGCGTTGTCGCTCGGCACGAAGGCTTCTGCCGCTGCGGGCAATTGATTGATGAAGACTTCCCGCACTTCCGGGCCGACTTCAAAGGCTTGCGAGCCAATCGCCGGGCCGAGCCAGACCAGCACGTCCTTGGGCGGAATATCGAGGCTATCGAGCGTCGCTTCAAGTACACCCGCCGCCAGACCACGCCAACCGGCATGAGCCGCCGCCACGCGAGTGCCAGCACGATCGCAGAACAAGGCCGGCAAGCAGTCCGCCGTCATCGCCGCGCAGGCAATCCCCGGCGTTGCCGTCCAGCTGGCATCTGCGGTCGCAACAACGCCCGGATCAGCATGCGCCACGGCAATCCCGTGCACTTGCTGCAACCAGGCAGGCTGTATAGAGAAATGATCGGTCAGGCGCCGTCGGTTCTCGGCAACAGCCTCAGGACGATCATCGACATGATCGCCCAGATTGAGGCTGTCGAACGGCGCCTCGCTGACACCGCCCTCGCGGGTGGTGACGCAGGCTTTGACGCTGGCCGGCGCGGGCCAGTCCGGCGTCAGCCAGTTCATCCGATGAAGGCCTCGCGATCCTGCTTGAGCAAGGTCAGCAGCCAGACGAAATCTTCTGGCAGCGGCGATTCCCAGCTCATGCGTATACCGGTCGTCGGATGATCCAGTTCAAGGAAGCGCGCGTGCAGGGCCTGACGCGGGAAATGCTTGAGCGATTCCACCATCGTCGGGTTGGCGGCTGGCGGAATGCGGAAACGACCGCCGTACGCCGGATCGCCGACCAACGGAAAGTTGATGTGCGACATGTGCACGCGAATCTGGTGCGTACGGCCGGTTTCCAGTTTCACCCGCACGTGGGTGTGGGAACGGAAACGCTCCAGCACGCGATAGTGGCTGACGGCAGGCTTGCCGCCCTCCATCACCGCCATGCGCTGGCGCTGCTGGCCGTGACGACCGATCGGGGCGTTGATCTTGCCCCCGGCGGTCACGACACCAATCACGATGCACTCATAGATGCGGCTGACACTGCGACTCTGCAACTGAGTAACGAGCTTGGTCTGCGCCTGAATGGTCTTGGCCACCACCATCAGACCGGTGGTGTCCTTGTCCAGACGATGCACGATACCGGCGCGCGGGACATTGATGATGTCCGGCACGTGGTGCAGCAAAGCGTTGAGCAAGGTGCCATCGGCGTGACCGGCAGCCGGGTGCACCACCAGGCCCGCAGGCTTGTTGATCACCAGAATGTCGTCGTCTTCATAGACGATGTCGAGTTCGATGTCCTGGGCGATCCATTCGCCCTGGGCTTCCTGCTCGGCAGTCAGCTCAAGGATGGCACCGCCATGCACGATGTCGCGAGGGCGGATGACCGCCCCGTCCACAGTCAGGCGACCTTCTTTGATCCAGGCGGAAAGGCGCGAGCGAGAGTGCTCAGCGAAGAGTTGGGCAGCGACTTGATCGAGGCGTTGGCCGCCCAATTCGGACGGCACCTCTGCGCGAAGTTCAATTTTATCGGACATGCTCTGACTGTGCGTCGGCACAGCTTTTGGTTTCGGCTGCGCGCTTGTGGTTAAATACGGCGTCTTTTGCCCCGAGGCTTTTCAACGGGGCGCTCATCATAACAGGACGGCCCCGCCCAAGACAGCGGCCGTCATAGGGACGCAAGCCGCCATGCAAGTGAAACACCTGCTGCTGATCGCCATCCTCGCATTGACCGCTGCTTGCTCATCGAAGGAAGTCGTAGACGAAAACCTCAGCGAAGCCGAGCTGTATCAGCAGGCTCAGACTGACCTGGACAATAATAGCTACACCAGCGCCACAGCCAAGCTGAAGGCTCTGGAGTCGCGTTATCCGTTCGGTCGCTACGCCGATCAGGCACAGCTGGAGCTGATCTACGCCAACTATAAGAACGCCGAGCCGGAAGCTGCAAAATCCGCCGCCGAGCGTTTCATTCGTTTGCATCCGCAGCACCCGAACGTGGATTACGCGTACTACCTGAAGGGTCTGACCTCGTTCGACCAGGACGTCGGCCTGCTGGCGCGCTTCCTGCCGCTGGACATGACCAAGCGTGACCCGGGCGCCGCGCGCGACTCGTACAACGAGTTCGCCCAGTTGACCAGCCGCTACCCGAACAGCCGCTACGCGCCAGACGCCAAGCAGCGCATGATTTATCTGCGCAACCTGCTGGCCGCCTACGAAATCCACGTGGCCGACTACTACCTGACCCGTCAGGCCTATGTAGCCGCCGCCAACCGTGGCCGCTATGTAGTGGAAAACTTCCAGGAAACCCCATCGGTCGGCGACGGCCTGGCGGTGATGACCGAGGCTTACCAGCGTCTGCACCTGGACGAACTGGCCAACACCAGCCTGGAAACCCTGAAGCTCAACTACCCGAATCACCCGAGCCTGCAAGACGGCCAGTTCGTGCCACGGGTTGCCGAAGCCGACAACCGTTCGTTCCTGAGCAAGGCAACATTGGGTCTGATCGAGTCGCGTCCTCCGCTGCCGCCGGGTGAGACCCGCGCCAACCAGGACGTGCAGAAGCAGTTCCAGGACGCGAAAGACGCGATCCCGAACGAGCTCAAGCCTAAAGACGAGAACGGTGACGTGATCGAAGAGCCAGAGCCCGAGTCGAGCAACACTGACCGTTCGTGGTTCAGCTACATGACTTTCGGCGTGTTCGACTGATCACACCGGATGGACAAGAAAGGGAGATCTGCGGATCTCCCTTTTTCGTTTCTGCGCTTTAATCCGCTGTGCGCTTGTCAGGTCCTTGGCTAAACTGCCGGATCATCAGTCGAAAAGCCGCTCATCATGCTTCGTTTATTGTTCTGGATCGTCGTGATTTTCGCCGCCATCTGGCTGTGGCGGAAATTCAAGGCCCCTGCCGCGTCCTCTCAATCCAATCGCACATCACGCGAGCAGGACGCCGCGCCGATGGTGCGTTGCGCCCATTGCGGCGTGCATCTGCCGCGCGACCGTGCGCTGAGCGTGCAACAACAGTGGTATTGCAGCCAGGCTCACCTTGAGCAAGGCCCGGGTGCCAGTGATCGCTGAGGCCAACCACGCCGACAGCAAACAGGCGCAGCGCCTGCTGCGCCTTTACCATCTCTACCGTTTAAGCGTCGGCATCACCCTGGTGTTGCTGATCTCCAGCAACATGGACAACCGCCTGCTGACGTCGGCCAACGACGGGTTGCTGCGCGGCGGCAGTTGGCTGTACCTGATTCTCAATATTCTGTTGGTGGTATTCCTCGAGAACACACGACGGCCGGCGCAACTGTTCAGTCTGGCCCTCGTCGATGTCCTGCTTTTATGCGGTTTGTTCTTTGCTGCCGGCGGCGTTGGCAGCGCGCTGGGCAATTTGCTGATTGTCTCGGTGGCAATCAGCAACACCTTGCTACGACGGCGCATCGGCCTGTTGATCGCCGCGATCGGCGCGCTGGGTATCATCGGCTCGAGTGTCCTGCTGAGCTTCGATCATCCCCTGAGCGCGAATGAATACCTGCAAGCCGGCACGCTCGGCGCCCTGTGCTTTGCCGCCTCGTTGCTGGTGCAGGGACTGATTCGGCGGCTGGAGGTCAGTGAAACGCTGGCCGAACAACGCGCCAGCGAAGTCGTCGGCCTCGAAGCGCTCAATGCGCTGATCCTGCAACGCATGCGCACCGGCATTCTGGTGCTCGACGAGGAGCGCCGGGTGCAACTGGCCAATCACAGCGCCCAGACCTTGCTCGCGCAGTCACACTTGCAGGGCCATCTGATCGACGATTATTCGCCAGCCCTGGTCGACCGCCTGCAACTGTGGATGAACAACCCGACCTTACGCCCACAGAGCCTGAAAATCCCCGGTAACGGTCTGGAACTGCAACCGAGCTTCATCGCTCTGGAACAAAGCCCGAACCAGCAAACACTGGTGTTTCTCGAAGACCTCGCGCAAATCGCCCAGCAGGCTCAGCAACTGAAGCTCGCCGCGCTCGGTCGCCTGACCGCCGGCATCTCCCATGAAATCCGCAATCCACTCGGTGCCATCAGTCATGCTGCGCAGCTATTGGGTGAGTCCGAGGAACTCGACGGCGCCGATCGGCGTCTGACACAGATCATTCAAGACCACTCCCAGCGCATGAACCGAGTCATCGAAAACGTCCTGCAACTGTCCCGCCGCCAGCAGAGCGCGCCGCAACGGCTGGACCTCAAGCCGTGGCTGGAAAACTTCGTCGCCGAAAGCCGCGAACAAGCCAGCGAGCACCAGCAGATTCATCTGCGGATCAACTCCGGGGAGTTCATCACGCTGATGGACCCCGATCAGCTCACGCAGATTCTCGATAATCTGTTACGCAACGGTTGGCGCCACAGCGCCCTGCTGCACGATCAGGCGCAAGTCTGGCTGGCCCTGTTTATCGATCCCGACAGCCAATTGGCGATCCTCGAAGTACAGGACAACGGCCCCGGCGTCCCCGCCGATGAACAGACACATCTGTTCGAACCTTTTTTCACCACCAGCAGCCAGGGCACCGGCCTTGGGCTTTATCTGTCCCGTGAGCTGTGCGAAAGCAACCAAGCGCGCCTAGACTTTCAATCACGCCAAGGCGGCGGCTGCTTTCGCATCACCTTTGCTCACGGACGGAAACAAAGTTGAACACGAGCCCACGGCAAAAAATTCTTATCGTCGACGACGAACCGGATATCCGCGAACTCCTGGAAATCACCCTGGGACGGATGAAACTCGACACCTACAGCGCGCGCAATCTGGCTGAAGCCCAAGCGCTACTGAACCGCGAGAGTTTCGACTTGTGCCTGACCGACATGCGCCTGCCCGACGGCACGGGGCTGGAACTGGTGCAGCATATTCAGCAACGTTATCCGCAACTGCCAGTAGCGATGATCACCGCATATGGCAGCCTTGAAACGGCGATCAACGCCTTGAAAGCCGGCGCTTTCGACTTTCTCACCAAACCGGTGGATCTCACCCGCTTGCGCGAGCTGGTCGCCACGGCCCTGCGCATGCCGGCGGCTGGAAGCAGTTTTACCTCCATTGATCGACGCTTGCTCGGCGATTCCCCGCCGATGCGCAATCTGCGCAAGCAAATCGACAAACTCGCCCGCAGTCAGGCGCCGGTATATATCAGTGGCGAGTCGGGCAGCGGCAAGGAACTGGTGGCACGGCTGATCCACGAACAGGGGCCGCGCGCCACTCAGCCGTTTGTGCCGGTGAACTGCGGGGCGATTCCGTCGGAGCTGATGGAAAGCGAGTTTTTCGGCCATCGCAAAGGCAGTTTTACCGGCGCGGTCGAGGATAAACCCGGACTGTTTCAGGCGGCCAATGGCGGCACCTTGTTCCTCGATGAAGTGGCGGACTTGCCGCTGTCGATGCAGGTAAAACTGCTGCGCGCGATCCAGGAAAAAGCCGTGCGCAGTATCGGTGGCCAGCAGGAAAGCGTGGTCGATGTGCGGATTCTTTGCGCCACGCACAAGGATCTTGATGCCGAAGTCGCGGCCGAACGCTTTCGTCAGGACCTTTATTACCGCTTGAACGTGATCGAACTGCGCGTGCCGTCGCTGCGTGAGCGCCGTGATGACATTGAAGTGCTCGCGGCCAATATGCTCAAGCGTTTGGCCAGGGACAGTGCTCAGCCCGTTGCGCGCCTTCATCCACAGGCGCTGGAAGCGTTGAAGAATTACCGGTTTCCGGGGAATGTGCGGGAGCTGGAGAACGTGCTCGAGCGCGCACACACCTTATGTGAAAACCGCACGATCGAGGCTGAAGATTTACGTCTGAGCGAAGGCAACTGCGCGGCGGATGGCGGGATTGCCGATCTGACCCAGATCGATAATCTTGAGGATTATCTGGAGAACGTTGAGCGAAAGCTGATTTTGCAGGCGCTGGAGGAGACGCGCTGGAATCGTACGGCGGCGGCGCAGCGGTTGAGTCTTTCGTTCAGGTCGATGCGCTACAGACTGAAAAAACTCGGTCTGGATTAAATCCTAAAAGATCGCAGCCTTCGGCAGCTCCTACAGGAAACGCATTCCAATGTAGGAGCTACCGAAGGCTGCGATCTTTTGATCTTGCTTTAAATGCGACCCTCAGGCGCATACGGCGCCGGATCAATGATCGGCGTGCGGCCGAGCATCACATCGGCAAACAACTGACACGACGCCGGCGCCAGCACCAGCCCGTTGCGGTAATGCCCGCAGTTCAGCCACAACCCCGCAAACCCCGGCACCCGGCCAATGTACGGAATTCCTTCCGGCGAACCCGGACGCAACCCCGCCCAGTGCCCGACCACCTCGGCATTCGCCAGCGCCGGCAGCAGATCCACCGCTGAAGCCTTGAGACTTTCCAGCGCGACATCGGTCGGCGTCTTGTCGTAACCTTCGTGCTCCAGCGTGCTGCCGATCAGAATATGCCCGTCGCGGCGGGGAATCGCATAACGGCCCTTGGCCAATACCATGCTCGGCAAAAAATCCGCCGCACACTTGTAGAGAATCATCTGGCCTTTGACCGGTTCGACCGGCAGTGTCAGGTCCAGCGTTTTGAGCAGATCACCGCTCCACGCCCCAGCGGTCAGCACGATCTGATCGCCCTTGATCACACCCTTCGACGTCTCGACGCCAACAACCTGCTCACCCTCGCGGACAAACCCGCTGACTTCGCATTGTTCGTGAATGGTCACGTTCGGTAATGCCTGCAGTGCCGCTTTCAGTGATTTCACCAGACGCGGATTGCGTACGTTGGCGACATCCGCCATGTAGATCGCTCGGGAGAACCCGCCGCCGAGCACTGGCACCGCATCATGCGCCGCCGAGATATCCACAGCCCGTAGCGGGCGATTTTCTCGCTCGGCCCAAGCCAGTGCCTCGCCTTCGTCGTCCAGATCCAGCCAGTACAGGCCAGTGGTGTGCACTTCCGGATCGACCCCGGTGTCGGTAAACAGACGCTCGCCGAGCTGTGGATAAAAGTCCTGCGACCAATGCGCCAGCGCGGTAACCGCCGGGCTATAGCGCCACGGATACAACGGCGAAACGATACCGCCACCCGCCCAGGACGATTCCTGACCGAGGTTCGAACGATCCAGCAGCACCACGCTGCGCACTTCGGAGGCGAGGTTGTAGGCGGTCAGCAGGCCAATTACCCCGCCACCGACAATCACCACTTGCTGTTGCCTGGTCATGTTTGATCCAACCGTAAAGAAGACAGTGGGCGCAAAAGGCACCCGAAAGAAAGCGCCTCAGCGGCCCCAGCAATCCTTGGTGGTCAGCCCGGTAGTCGCATTGTTCATGTTACGGACGCCGGTGTTGGTCAGGGTGAAATCCCCACACTTGTCGGTGGCCATGGACGTGCCCGTCTTGCGGGTCGCGGTCAGCAGGAAGGTCTGGTCAGCAATGGTCGGGGTGATGGTGTAGAAATCATTGCCCGTGCTGAGTCCGGTGATGCCGGTATAGACATTGTTCTTGGTGTAGAAGCGCTCGAGGGTTTGCGCCTGTTCCGAGAGCAGCGACACCACTTCGGCGCGACGGCCTTTTTTCAGGTACTCGGTATAGCTCGGTGCGGCGATGGTGATGACGATCCCGATGATCGCAATCACGATCATGATTTCGATCAGGGTGAAACCACGGTTGGATCTACGCATGCCTCAAACTCTCGCTTACTGGATTTGTCGCCACATGATACGACGGCTACCGCCGCCGCCCTTTTCCACAATGATCGTGATGGTGCCACTGGTGTCGGTCGTACCCTTGCGCTTGCCATCGCTGGAGATGAAGTTCAGGGTCGGAATGCCACCGGTGAATATCACGCCGCTGGAGATCGTGTCATTGCTGTCGACCAAACCGTCAGAATTGGTGTCCAGCACGGCGTAATTGAGCATCTTACCGCTGAACGCATCCAGTTCGACCAGTTTGCCAGTACCAAAACTCGCACAGGGATCAGTGGTATCAACACTCGCCGTGGTAAAGACAACACGGCCCAGCACGATACTCGCCTGATTGATCACCCGCTCGCCGGTCAGCACGTTGTTGTACACCAGCGGAAGATACCAACCCTTCTGCGCCGGATACGTCGTGTCATTCTGTGTTGTGGTCAAAAACTGCCCGGAGCTGCCGGAGAATGATCCCGTGATCGCCTGCGGCTGCAAGCTGCTGACGGTCAACTGACCAGAACCACCATCGGCGTCCCACACGGAATAAAACGCCTGCAAATCCTTGTTGGTCTTGTCCGCCGTTTCGTTGAACTTGCCGGTACCGACGAAGACCTGTTTGCCGCCCAGCGCATTATCCGCCAGTAACGGCTGCGCGGTGATCGGTTGCGCCGCGCCGCCCGCCGTGGTGAACAACGGTTTGCCGGAAAACGCCACGCCCCAACTGTCGGGAGAAGTGGCACTCAGGTCGAACTTCCATAACCGCCCTTTCAAGTCGCCGCCGTAAGCGGCCTGCACCACATTCGAAGAGTTGACCTTGAGTTTCACCGACGACAAACCGTTGCTGGTTTCGGTGCTGTCGATAACGATTTTTTTGATCAGCGAACCGTCCAGCGCATCCAGTACATACAAAGCTGCAACGCCCGAATTGCTGCCGTAACCATTGGCGATGAAAGTCGCCCAGCGACCATTGGCCAAGCGTGCCACTTCCGGACGGGCATAGGCGTAACCCAGATCATTGAATGCGTTCGCCGTACTGGCGGTGGCCGGCGCACTGACCTCCCACAAGGCCTTGATCACATTGCCCGCAGACGCATCAAACAGTTGCAGCCCGTAGAAGGTTTTGCCGCCGGCACCGGTGCCGCCAATGGCCAGGGTTTTCCACGCCGCGCCGGACTGGGCGTCGAACACCCCGACCTGACCGTCGACCAAAAACTTGTGGCTCACGCCGTTGACGTAGTTGGTGTCGGCAATCAGCCGCAACGACGGCAGCACACTGGACGGCATGTAGGCGTAGCGGCGAGTGCCGTTCGCCGAATTGATCACGTTGACGAAACCGTCGTTGGCGTTGACCAGCAGACTGGCGCTCATGTTTGCAGCCTTGGTGGCCAGGTAAGTGCTGTAGCTGGTGTCCCCGGAAAGATCGGCGGCGGTTTTGTCTGCTGGCGACGCCAGCACCAGCGGCGAATTGATGATGTCGCCGAGCAGCACACTGCGCACTTTCAGCCCGGCCTTGTTGGTTCCCTTGCTCCACTCCACCAGATCAACGCCGCTGATGCCGGTGGGCAAACCCTGACTCAGCGTGGTCTGCTGGGCCGGGGAAAAGTTGCCGTAGGCCAGGGTTACCGCTGCGTTGCTCAGAGTGTTCCACGACTGAAAGGTCGCGGCGGTGGCGGCTGGCACGATGGTGGTATCGGTCGTCCACTGCGCCACCGAGGTATTGACCGTCCCGGCCGAGGTGAAGCCGAACGACTTGATCGTGCCGCGCCAATCCCTGGGGTCATAAGTGGTTTGATAAAAACTGCTGCTGGAGGTCAGTGTGGTGCCGCTGGTGACCCCCGCGCCGCCGGAGCCGGCCTTGGACGTGATGTCGCTCAGCGCCGAGGACAAGGCGGCGTTGAGCCCGGTACTGTCGGTCGCCTGGTAATACCTGCCTTGTCCGTAACTGGCCGCGTCCGACAGCATGTCATTGTCGGCGGTGAAGCCCACTGTGTAGGTGTTCATGTTCTGCTTGGGAAAATCCACCGCGTTCCAGCTCTTGCCCGCGGCGTCGGTGCCGGTCGAACGCATATCGATGTCAAAGGCAAACTTGGCGATGTCATCCAGATACAGCGTGTCCCCTTCACCGTCACCGTTGAGATTGATGCCGTCATTGTTGACGCCATCCCAGTTCGGCAAACGGCTGCCGCCCAGTGGGTCATTGGTGGGGAAAGTACGGTCGAAGGTCGGCAAGCCGTCGGTGATCACCACACCATAGTTTTTCTGGCAGCGGTACTGAATCGGGCTGGTGTAGGTGGTCGGTGTGCTGTTGTAGTACGGCGCCATGCCGCGCATGTAGCGAGTGATTTCGTAATAGGTTTCTGCCAACGGCGTGTTGGCCACGGCGCTCAAGCCGTTGATGGAAGAAATCAGTGCGTTGTAATTGGTGTCGGCCTGGGCTTGAGTCACGCTGCCGGACACCGGCGACAAATCGCTGATCGCACGGGCAATGAAACCGCCATTGCCGGAATTGTTGCTGGTGGCCGGATTGAATGTCGACAGGCCGATACGCAACGTGCGGTTGCTGCTGACCAAAGCTGTGGAGACGTTGCGCGCTACGTTGATGCGGTAGTCGCCGGGAATCGCCCCAGTGGTGAAATCGCGTGTGCCATTGTTGATGGCCAGCCCGACTACATAGGCAATGTAGTCCCCGGAATAACGCGTGTTGCCGCTGCCCACCGGATCCGGCAGTTTCAGACACAACGGCGCCAGGCTGTTGTTGTAGAACGCATAGGCCCCGCCGGAACAGCCTGATGTCGGCAGGCTCGACAGAAAGATCGTGTCACCGCTGATTGTCGTCGAACTCAGGCACAAGCCCAGCAAGGCGTTACATTGCCGGGCCGGCGTGCGATCAGCCGTCGGATCGAAGCCGGCCGCATAAATGATGCTGTTCATACTCCCCGAATCGTCGATCAGCAGCATGACGTTGGGTGGCACCGCTGCCGCACTCAACAGCGGCGAATCGGAAGGCGTGAACGCATACGCCGGCGCGGCCAGATAAAAGCTCAGCAGCATGCCGATCAACAGTGACATGCAGCGCTCAATACTTCGCATAAACACTCTCCACCACGCTACGCGAAGTGCCGGCGATGCCGACCGCTGTAACCCGATACAACGTCGCCGAGGTGTTGCTCGGTACGTTCACGGCCGTGAGAGTCGTACCGATGTTCTGTACTCCATAGAATCCATTGCCGGCCGCAATCCAGGTCACCCCGGAAGTCGAGTTGAGCCCCGCCGCGCTGACCACCGACGACTCCGCCGGCGGCGCGCATTGCGTGGTACCGCTGCACACAGCCAGCGAATAACTGTCCAGTTGCACCGCACTTTCGCCAATGCGCAACGCCGCCTCGGCAGTCTGAAACGACTGATTACGCAGACTCACGCTGCCGGCCATTTTTTCCTGCAGGTTGGCGCTCTGCATCGACGACAGACCAATCAGGGTCAGCAACAACAGGAATACCAGACTGACCAGCAAGACCATGCCGCGCTGCGCCTGACGGGTGTGGAGAGTCATCCTCATCGCCGCGCCCCTCACTGCAAGCGGTTGCGCAAAGCGGCAACCACGTTGAAGGTTTGATTGCGCACCCGATTGCTCGGATCGTTGAGGGTCAGGCTCAGCCGCACGCTGCGAATGCGTGCCGGATCGGCGGGGTTGGCGCTGTAGGTCGAGGCCGCCACATCCGTCGCCGAACTGGCCAGACCGAACGTGACGTTGAAAGCACTGACGTTGTTCACCAGCACCTGCTGGGTCGGTGTGCCGCTGCCGGTGCCCATGAGAATCTGATTGTTGCTGAAGCTGTAGATCAGACGCCGGATCGGGAACGCGATCTGCCCGCTCGCCGCCGCTCGTAAACCCGTGTACGCCGTGGCGCTGTTGCGGCAATCGGAAACCACTGTCCAGGTTGGCGTGCCGCCGCCGCTGCCAATATCGGCAGTGACCAGCGTCAGTTTGAGGTTGGCATTGTCCCAACTGATCGGTGTGACCTGCGAGGCGTTGAAATCACCTGCGCTGCTCGAATCGGTGATGGTGCCAAGACAGCCGAACATCCCGACCATGCGAATTTCCTGAATCATTTTGCTCAACACAAACCGGGCGTCTTCCTGCATCGCCGCGGCAGTGTTCTGGCTGACATAGGTGTTTTTTGCCGCGATGAATATCTGCACCACGCCCAGCACCACGATCAGCCCCAATGCCAAAGCGATGAGTAATTCGATCAGACCGAATCCACGGTTTCGCCGCTTCATGGCGTAGCCACCGGATCAACTGCTGCACGGCTAGTCAGCACAAAACTGCGTTGAGCACTGGCGGTGTTGGCTGCCCGTGCGTCACTCCAGTTGATGGTGATGGTGTAGACCCGCTGATTGAGCGCGATGCTGCCGGTCGCCGTCGGCCCGCCGAAATTGATGATATTGGTGGTGAAATCGTAGAGATCCTGATCCCGCGCAACGCTGAGATTGCCCGAGGTCGGAGGCGTAATGGTGTAGTCGGCGCCGGAGTTGGCGCGGATGCGGTCCATCATGTCGTAGGCGATGAAACTGGCCTGGCTGGTCATCCGCGAACTGTCGGTGTACTTCAGCGCATTCAGTTGCACCGCCGCCGCGCCCAGCAGCCCGACCGTCAGAATCAGCAACGCGACCAGCACCTCGATCAGCGTCATACCCTGCTGTATATGTTGACTCCCTGCCCTCATCCGCAACTTCCACCCAATTGTATTCGTCCGTTCAAACACACGTTCAGCGTCCTGCTTTGCGTTCCCAGCGTGTAACTGATGACCACCGCTGTGGACGGCACCGCCAGACCGCCGAGGTTGTTGAAATCCAGCGCGGTCACTCCAGAGGTTAGCGTCAGAGTGGCGCCGCTGCTCATCGCTGGAACAACCCGCAATACATTGGCCGAAGTGCCAGTACTGTCATAGACCGCCAATTCGCCGGTCCACACGCTGCCGCCGGCGCTTGGCCGCAGGCGCAGGGTGGTGCCGCGATCAATGGCTTCGAGCCTGGCGTAATTGATCGCACGTCGCAGGTCGCCCATTTCGGTATCGGCCCTGCTGCTTTGTATGGTTCGAGTAAACGACGGTATTGCCAAAGTAATCAGGATGACAAATATCGCCAATGCGACCAGCAACTCGATCAGCGTGAAACCTTTTGTACGAAGATCCATCGATGCCCTCCGTTGCCGTCGGCTATACCTGCTTTACACGCTAGAACATTCAACCGGCCCATGTCGGTTGATTTGCCCTGCGCGGCGCAAGGATCGCGCCGCTCATCACACTCCACGGAGGGAGTTTGCATGCCGCAACAAGGTTTCAGCCTGGTAGAACTGCTTATGGGACTGGCGATCGGCGCAATTGTTCTGCTGCTGGTCAGTCCGTCATTTGCGGCACTGCGCGAATCGAACCTGCGGGATCAGGCCGCGCAGTCGCTGCTCGACGGTATCCGCAACGCGCGAACACTGGCCATTACCCGTAATCAGAGCGTGGTGATTCATGGCATCGATGGCGACTGGAGCCAAGGCTGGCGGATCATTCTGGATATCAGCGGCAACGGGCCGAAAGACAGCAGCAATCCGCTGCTGGTAGAGCACGCGAGCGAGGCGAAGGTGCCGGTTGTCGGCAACTGGCTGGTCAGTCGTTACATCAGATTCAGCAGTCTGGGACAACCACTGATGCCCGGTCGGGCCTTTCAGGCAGGGACATTACATATCTGTTCGGCTGACGAACCGGTCAGCCGGCAGCAGATAGTGCTGGCAGCGACCGGTCGCGTGCGCCTGAGCAGCAAAAGCGCTGAACAGGCGTTGTGTCAGAAAGCCAAAAGCGTCAGATCGAACGCACGCGCAGCTCTTTAGGCATCGAGAAGGTAATGTTCTCTTCACGCCCGGCCAGTTCGTCGGCACCGGTGGCGCCCCAAGCCTGCAATTGCTGGATCACGCCACGCACCAACACTTCCGGTGCCGAAGCACCAGCGGTAATGCCGATACGCTCGACACCGTCGAACCAGCTCTTTTGCAGGTCTTCGGCGCCGTCGATCAGGTAGGCCGGCGTGGCCATGCGTTCAGCCAGCTCACGCAAGCGGTTGGAGTTGGAGCTGTTCGGGCTGCCGACTACCAGCACGACGTCACACTCGTCGGCCAATTGCTTGACCGCGTCCTGACGGTTTTGCGTGGCATAGCAAATGTCGTCCTTGCGCGGACCGCCGATGGCCGGGAAGCGCGTGCGCAAGGCATCGATGACGCGACTGGTGTCGTCCATCGACAGCGTGGTCTGAGTAACGAAAGCCAGTTTTTCCGGATTGTGCACCTGCAACTCGGCAACGTCTTTCTCGTCTTCAACGAGATAAATCGCGCCGCCATTGCTGCCGTCGTACTGGCCCATGGTGCCTTCGACTTCCGGGTGACCGGCGTGGCCGATCAGGATGCACTCACGACCGTCGCGGCTGTATTTCGCCACTTCGATGTGCACCTTGGTAACCAGTGGGCAGGTGGCGTCGAATACTTTCAGGCCTCGGCCAGCGGCTTCAGTACGCACAGCCTGGGAAACGCCGTGAGCACTGAAAATGACGATGACGTCATCCGGCACCTGATCCAACTCTTCGACGAAGATCGCGCCACGACTGCGCAGGTCTTCGACGACGAACTTGTTGTGCACCACTTCATGGCGCACGTAGATCGGCGGCCCGAAGACTTCCAGGGCACGGTTAACGATTTCGATCGCCCGGTCCACGCCGGCGCAGAAGCCACGGGGGTTGGCGAGTTTGATTTGCATGCTGTGCCTCGTGTCTTGCGCGCAAGAAATAGCGAAAACGGTGGAAAACATTGTGGGAGCGAGCCTGCTCGCGAAAGCGGTGTGTCAGACAACATCTATGTTGAATGTCAGTCAGCATTCGCGAGCAGGCTCGCTCCCACATTTGACTCTATAGAGTCAGTTAGATCGCTTTAACGTTGATGATCTCGACGTCAAAGGTCAGCGTCTTGCCCGACAGCGGGTGGTTGAAGTCGATGGTCACTTGCGTGTCGTCGAACTCTTTCACCACACCCGGCAGCTCAGTATTGGCCGCATCGTTGAAGATCACCAGCAAACCCGGCGACAACTCCATATCGACGAACTGCGAACGTGGAATGATCTGCACGTTCTGCGGGTTCGGCTGGCCGAAGGCGTTTTCCGGCTCGACGGTCAGCGTGCGCTTGTCGCCGGCCTTGAAGCCGAACAGCGCCGCTTCGAAACCTGGCAGCAGGTTGCCGTCGCCGACCTTGAAGGTCGCCGGGGCTTTGTCGAACGTACTGTCGACGGTGTCGCCGTTCTCCAGGCGCAATGCAAAGTGCAAAGTGACTTCCGTGTTCTGGCCAATGCGTTGCTCAGCCAATACCTGATCAGTCATGAACGGCCTCTTCGGTTTTCTTGGTTTTGAACATATCCAGTGCCAGCATTATCGCGCCAACGGTAATCGCGCTGTCGGCGAAGTTGAACGCCGGGAAATGATGGCGGTTCTGCCAGTGCACCAGAATGAAATCGATCACATGGCCGAGGGCAATGCGGTCGTACAGATTGCCCAGCGCGCCACCCAGCACCAACGCCAAAGCGACGGCCAGCCAGGTTTCGTTGCGGCCCAGGCGCTTGAGCCAGACCACCAGCACGGCGCTGACCACAATTGCGATCAGGGCAAACAGCCAGCGCTGCCAGCCGGAGCTGTCGGCCAGGAAGCTGAAGGCAGCGCCGGTGTTGTAGGCCAAGGTCCAGCTGAAGTAATCAGGGATCACCACAATCTGTTGATACATTTCGAGCTTGCCTTCGAAGTAGAACTTGCTGGCCTGGTCGATGACCAGAACCAGCAAACTCAACCAGAGCCAGCTCAACCGTCCGAAACGGCCAACGGCATTAGGCATAGTGACGAACCTCGCCAGCGCCGCTGATGTTGTCGACGCAACGACCGCAGATTTCCGGATGTTCCGGGTTTACGCCGACGTCTTCACGGCAGTGCCAGCAACGGGCGCATTTCGGGAAGGCCGATTTGACGATCTTCAGCTTCAGGCCGCTGACTTCAGTCACAACCGCATCGGCCGGAGCCTGAACGAACGGCGCAACGCTTGCGGTCGAAGTGATCAGGACAAAGCGCAGTTCGTTGCTCAGCTTGGCCAGATCGGCGCTCAGGGCGTCTTCGGCGTACAGCGTCACTTCGGCTTGCAGGTTGCCACCGACGGCTTTCGCCGCGCGCTGGATTTCCATTTCTTTGTTGACCGCTACTTTGACCGCCATTACGCGCTCCCAGTAGTCGCGACCCAGTTCAACGTCGGCCGGCAGTTCGGTCAGACCTTCGTACCAGGTGTTGAGCATGACCGATTCGTTACGCTCGCCCGGCAGGTATTCCCACAGTTCATCGGCAGTGAAAGCGAGGATCGGCGCGATCCAGCGCACCAGCGCTTCAGAGATGTGGAACAGCGCGGTTTGCGCCGAACGGCGGGCCTTGCTGTTGGCGCCAGTGGTGTACTGACGGTCCTTGATGATGTCGAGGTAGAAACCGCCCAGCTCCTGCACGCAGAAGTTGTGGATCTTCGAGTAGACGTTCCAGAAACGGTATTCGCCGTAGTGCTCTTGCAGTTCGCGTTGCAGCAGCAAGGTGCGGTCGACCGCCCAACGATCCAGCGCGAGCATTTCTTCAGCCGGCAGGATGTCGGTGGCCGGGTTGAAACCGGTCAGGTTCGAGAGCAGGAAGCGCGCGGTGTTACGGATACGACGATAGGCGTCCGCACTGCGCTGCAGAATCTGGTCGGAAACCGCCATCTCACCGGAGTAGTCGGTCGAAGCGACCCACAGACGCATGATGTCAGCGCCCAGGGTGTCGTTGACTTTCTGCGGCGCGATTACGTTGCCCAAAGACTTGGACATCTTGCGGCCGGCTTCGTCGACGGTGAAACCGTGGGTCAGCAGTTCGCGGTACGGCGCGTGATTGTCGATGGCGCAACCGGTCAGCAACGACGAGTGGAACCAGCCACGGTGTTGGTCGGAACCTTCCAGGTACAGGTCGGCACGCGGGCCGCTTTCGTGACCCATCGGGTGCGAACCGCGCAGGACGTGCCAGTGCGTGGTACCCGAATCGAACCAGACGTCGAGGGTGTCGCTGATCTTGTCGTACAGCGGCGCTTCGTCGCCGAGCAGTTCGGCAGCGTCCATCTTGAACCAGGCTTCGATGCCTTCGACTTCAACGCGCTTGGCGACTTCTTCCATCAGTTCAACGGTGCGTGGGTGCAGCTCGCCGCTTTCCTTGTTGAGGAAGAACGGGATCGGCACGCCCCAGTTGCGCTGACGCGAGATGCACCAGTCCGGACGGTTGGCGATCATCGAATGCAGACGCGCCTGGCCCCAGGCCGGCACGAACTGGGTGTCTTCGATGGCTTTGAGCGAGCGCACACGCAGGGTGTCGCCGCTGGTTGGCTCTTTGTCCATGCCGATGAACCACTGCGCGGTGGCGCGGTAGATCAGCGGGGTCTTGTGGCGCCAGCAGTGCATGTAGCTGTGTTCGATGACGGTGGTGTGCATCAGCGCACCGACTTCGGTCAGTTTGTCGACGATGGCCGGGTTGGCCTTCCAGATGAACTGGCCGCCGAAGAATTCCAGCGACGGCACGTATACGCCGTTGCTCTGCACCGGATTGAGGATGTCGTCGTTGACCATGCCGTATTTCTTGCAGGTCACGAAGTCGTCCACGCCGTAGGCCGGAGCGGAGTGAACCACGCCAGTGCCAGCGCCCAGTTCGACGTAGTCAGCCAGGTACACCGGCGACAGACGGTCGTAGAACGGGTGACGGAAGTTGATCAGCTCAAGTTCTTTACCGGTGGTGGTGGCAATGACCGAGCCTTCAACGCCGTAGCGCGCCAGGCAGGCTTCGACCAGCTCTTCGGCCAGTACCAGCAGCTTGTCACCGACATCGACCAGCGCGTAGTTGAATTCCGGGTGCACGTTCAGCGCCTGGTTGGCCGGGATGGTCCACGGGGTGGTGGTCCAGATCACGATCGAGGCAGGCTTGCTCAGCGACGGCAGACCGAACGCGGCAGCCAGTTTGGCTTCGTCAGCGATCGGGAATGCTACGTCGATGGTCGAGGACTTTTTGTTCTCGTACTCGACTTCCGCTTCAGCCAAGGCCGAACCGCAGTCGAAGCACCAGTTCACCGGCTTGAGGCCCTTGAACACGAAACCGCCCTTGACGATTTCAGCGAGGGCGCGAATTTCACCGGCCTCGTTCTTGAAATCCATGGTCTTGTACGGGTTGGCCCAGTCACCCAACACGCCGAGACGGATGAACTCGGACTTCTGCCCTTCGATCTGCTCGGTGGCGTAGGCACGGCACAGTTCGCGGGTTTTATCCGCGCCGAGGTTTTTGCCATGGGTCACTTCAACCTTGTGCTCGATCGGCAGGCCGTGGCAGTCCCAACCCGGAACATACGGCGCGTCGAAGCCCGACAGGGTCTTCGAGCGGATGATCATGTCCTTGAGAATCTTGTTCAGTGCGTGACCGATGTGGATCGTGCCGTTGGCATACGGAGGGCCGTCATGCAGAACGAACTTCGGACGATCCTTGCCAATCTCGCGCAACTTTCCGTACAGGCCAATACTGTCCCAGCGCTGCAGAATCTGCGGTTCGCGCTGTGGCAGGCCGGCCTTCATTGGGAAGGCGGTGTCCGGAAGGTTAAGCGTGGCTTTATAGTCGGTCATTTAAGGCTCTTCATTAGCGATGGGCGCTAGGTGCGGCTAGTGCACGGGCGGTGGCGACATCCGCATTGATCGCCGTTTTCAATGCCTCCAGGGAGGCGAAGCGCTGCTCTTCACGCAGCTTTTGGTGGAAAACCACCGTCAAACGCCGGTCATACAGATCGCCGGCAAAATCTAGAAGATGAACTTCAAGGTGGGCCTTGCCATCACCTTGCACCGTGGGCCGTACGCCGATATTGGCGACGCCGGGCCAGGTCTTGCCGTCGATATCGACATCCACCAGATAGACCCCGGTGAACGGCACGCGACGACGCTTGAGTTGAATATTGGCAGTGGGCGTACCCAGTTGCCGGGCCAGCTTCTGGCCGTGCAGCACGCGACCGGCGATCCGGTACGGGCGGCCGAGCAAACGTTCGGCCAAGGCAAAGTCGGCAGCGGCCAAGGCGTTACGCACTTGTGTGCTGCTGACGCGAATGCCGTCCAGCTCGACGGTTTGTGCCGCTTCAACGGTAAAACCGCGCATCTGCCCGGCCTGCAACAGGAAGTCGAAATCGCCGAGGCGGTCGCAGCCAAAACGGAAATCGTCACCAACCTCAAGATGCTGCACGCCAAGACCATCAACGAGAATGGTATCGACGAATTCACTGGCGCTGAGCTTGCTCAGGCGCTGGTTGAAGGCCAGGCACAACACCCGGTCAACGCCTTCGGCGGCCAGCAGTTGCAGTTTGTCGCGCAACCGTGCCAGACGCGCCGGCGCAGTCTCGGGGGCAAAGAATTCCCGTGGCTGCGGCTCGAAAATCACCACGCAGCTGGGTACGCCCAACTCGAGCGCACGCTCACGCAGTCGGGCCAGGATAGCCTGGTGACCACGGTGAACACCGTCAAAGTTGCCAATAGTGGCGACGCAGCCCCGATGCTGGGGGCGCAAGTTGTGGAGGCCTCGAACCAGCTGCATAACGCGCTTCTTGCTCATAAAGTGGTCGATTATAACCACACCCGACGGTCGACGACAGGCAACACCGTAACGCAAAGTGATCGAGCCGACAAAACTGCCGGCCCGCGCCCGTTTATAAAGGCAAAAACCTTAGCTCAAGGCCTTGCGATTGAAGTCGCGCAGGCGGAAACCAAGCAGCAGCAACATACCGAAATAAGCCACCACGCCCGCCGCGACCAGTGCGCCCAGACGCAGGAAGCGCTCAAGCATGTGCCCTTGATCCCACGCGGGCATGAAATGCATGCCGATCAGCAGCACTGCCGACATCACCGCCACTGCGACCACCAGTTTGAAGCCGAATTTGGCCCAGCCCGGCTGCGGCTGATACATCTGCTGCTTGCGCAGTTGATAGAACAGCAATCCGGCGTTCAGGCAGGCACCGGCACTGATTGCCAGGGCCAGACCGGCGTGAGCCAGCGGACCGATCAGCACCAGGTTGAACAACTGAGTAACCACCAGCGTGAAGATTGCGATTTTCACCGGGGTTCGGATGTTCTGTTGCGCATAAAAGCCCGGCGCCAACACTTTGATCACGATAATGCCGAGTAGCCCGACAGAATAGGCAATCAGCGCGCGCTGAGTCATTTCGGCATCGAAGCCACTGAACTGACCGTACTGAAACAGTGAAACGGTCAGCGGCTCGGCGAGAATCCCCAGCGCCAGCGCACACGGCAGCACCAGCACAAAGCACAGACGCAGGCCCCAATCGAGAATCCGCGAATACTCGTGACGATCCTTGCTCGCATAGGTTTTCGCCAGCGTAGGCAGCAGAATCGTGCCCAACGCCACGCCCAACACCCCGGAAGGCAATTCCATCAAACGGTCGGCGTAATACATCCACGATACCGAGCCTGCGACCAGAAACGAGGCGAAGATGGTGTTGATGATCAGGGAAATCTGGCTGACCGACACACCAAGAATCGCCGGCAGCATTTGCTTCATCACGCGCCACACGCCGGTATCACGCAGGTTAAGACGTGGCAGCACCAGCATGCCGATCTTTTTCAGGTGCGGCAGTTGATAGAGCAATTGCGCCAGGCCACCGACCAACACCGCCCAGCCGAGGGCCATGACCGGTGGATCGAAGTACGGCGTGAGGAACAGCGCAAATACGATCATGCTGACGTTGAGCAGGGTCGGCACGAAGGCCGGCACCGAGAAACGGTTCCAGGTATTGAGAATCGCGCCCGCTAGCGAGGACAGCGAGATGAGCAATATATAGGGGAAGGTCACCCGCAGCAGGTCCGAGGTGAGCTGGAATTTTTCCGGCGTATCGGTAAAGCCCGGAGCCGTTGCCCAGATCACCCAAGGTGCGGCGATCATGCCCAGCGCGGTCACCACCGCCAATACCAGCGTCAGCAAACCTGACACGTAAGCAATGAACGTACGCGTCGCTTCCTCACCCTGCTGACTTTTGTATTCCGCAAGAATCGGCACAAATGCTTGGGAGAAAGCGCCCTCGGCAAAGATTCTTCGCAGCAGATTGGGCAACTTGAAGGCGATAAAGAAGGCGTCCGTCGCCATCCCGGCACCAAATGTACGAGCAATCAGCGTGTCACGAACAAACCCCAGAACCCGGGAAAGCATCGTGATAGAGCTGACGGCGGCCAACGATTTGAGCAGATTCATTGAGGGAATTTGTGCCTGTCGATAAACAGCAGGCGAACAAAGCGCCTACTTGTGCGATACTCCGCGCCGCAGCAGCACAGAGCCAAAGCTCGCGAGTTTACAGGTCAAGCGCCGGAAATAAATATCCCGCCTCTTTATACCTACCACTTAGCGGAACGTTTCAAGTGCCCTTGACAAGACTTCTCTTCATCGGCATGATTCGCGGCCTATTTTGTTTGCTATTTCCTAAAAAGTCTTTCGAGGAGCTCGACGGTGGCCAACTCACCTTCCGCCAAAAAACGTGCAAAACAGGCTGAGAAGCGTCGCAGCCACAACGCCAGCCTGCGTTCCATGGTTCGCACCTACATCAAGAATGTAGTTAAAGCCATCGACGCAAAAGACGCTGAAAAAGCTCAAGCTGCATACGTTCTGGCTGTGCCAGTTATCGACCGTATGGCCGATAAAGGCATCATCCACAAGAACAAGGCTGCTCGTCATAAGAGCCGTCTGAATGGCCACGTTAAAGCGCTGAAAGAAGCTGCTTAATCGACGTAGTCATTAAAAAACCGACCTTAGGGTCGGTTTTTTATTGCCTGTGATTTAACAAATCCAGCGCAAAAAAATGTAGGAGTGAGCCTGCTCGCGATGGCGGCGTGTCAGTCGATGCAATATTGACTGACATACCGCCATCGCGAGCAGGCTCACTCCTACAGTTGGATTTGCAGTGTTATTGCTGGACGGGTACCCATGGCAGGATCGGGATGGCGGTCACGGCATTCTGCGGACTGCCTTCGATCAAGCGGTCGCTGTAGACCAGATACACCAGCGTGTTGCGTTTCTTGTCGAGGAAACGCACCACCTGCATGGTTTTGAATACCAGCGAAGTGCGCTCCTTGAACACCTCATCACCATCCTTCAGCTCGCCCTTGAACTTGATCGGGCCGACCTGACGGCAAGCGATCGAGGCTTCGGCACGATCCTCGGCCAGGCCCAGACCGCCCTTCACTCCGCCAGTCTTGGCGCGCGACAGGTAGCAGGTCACGCCTTCGACTTTAGGATCATCGAAAGCCTCAACGACAATACGGTCATTCGGCCCGACAAACTTGAACACCGTCGACACCTGACCGATCTCTTCGGCCGAAGCCAGCAATGGCATCGCCATCAGCAAGCCCAACAATCCTTTCGCTAAACGCATCGAGTTTTCCTTAAACGAGAATCAGGTTGTCACGGTGAACCAGTTCCGGCTCCGCCATGTAACCGAGCACACCGACAATCGCATCCGACGACTGACCGATAATTTTCTGCGCTTCCAGCGCGCTGTAATTGGCCAGGCCACGCGCGATCTCACGACCATCCGGCGCCACGCAGACCACCATTTCGCCGCGACGGAAGCTGCCCTGAACCAGTTTGACGCCTACAGGCAGCAGACTTTTGTTGCCCTTGGACAATGCCGAAACAGCACCCTCATCCAACACCAGCGTGCCACGGGTTTGCAGATGCCCGGCCAGCCATTGCTTGCGCGCCGCGAGCATGCCGCGCTCAGGCGACAACAATGTGCCAATGCGCTCACCCGCCTTCAGGCGATCAAGCACACGCTCAAGACGCCCACCGACAATAATCGTGTGCGCACCGGAACGCGCCGCCAGCCGCGCCGCGCGCAATTTGGTCTGCATGCCGCCACGCCCCAGCGCACCACCCGTACCGCCCGCCACCGCGTCGAGCGCAGGATCATCGGCGCGCGCTTCGTAAATCATCTGCGCATCGGGGTTATTACGCGGATCAGCGTCGAACATGCCGTCGCGATCAGTAAGGATCACCAGCAGATCAGCCTCGACCAGGTTGGCCACCAGCGCCGCCAGCGTATCGTTGTCGCCGAATCGGATTTCGTCGGTGACTACGGTGTCGTTTTCGTTGATCACCGGGATGACTTTCAGCTCGACCAGTGCGCGCAGAGTGCTGCGAGCATTCAGGTAGCGCTTGCGGTCGGACAAGTCGTCGTGGGTCAGGAGAATCTGTGCAGTGTGCCGGCCATGCTCGGCGAAGCTCGATTCCCACGCCTGCACCAAGCCCATCTGACCAATTGCCGCAGCCGCCTGGAGCTCATGCATCGCACTGGGTCGTGCGGTCCAACCCAAACGGCTCATGCCGGCCGCCACTGCCCCCGAGGACACCAGCACCAACTCGACGCCCGCCTCATGCAGGGCCACCATCTGCTCGACCCAGACACTCATTGCCGCACGATCCAGCCCTTTGCCGTCAGCCGTCAGCAAAGCGCTGCCGATCTTCACGACCCAACGCTGCGCACCTGTCACCTTGCTCCGCATCATCTTCAACCTTAGCTTGAGGGCTGCGCGACCCAGCGCCGCCCGTGACGTTATTCTTGACTATTGCCGACCAACGATCGATTTCCAGATACTAAAACGCCGCTCGATTGAGCGGCGTTCAAGTTTATCGCAACAGATCAGTCACGCACGTAAATGATTTCCGGACCGTCTTCGTCATCCACATCTTCTTCGTCCCAGTCATCGTCACCGATGTCATGGACCGACTTCACGCCACTGCGACGCAGGGCACGCTTGTCATCCAGCGCCTGCAGCTGCGCGCGAGCTTCGTCTTCGATGCGCTGATCGAGGTCAGCCAGCTCTTCCTTGTACGCAGGATCTGCGGCCAGGCGATCGGCACGATCCTCCATATAACGCATGATGTCGTGGCACAGACGCTCGGTACCAATCTTGGCGATGGCCGAGATCACGTAGACCGGACCCGTCCACTCCAGGCGATCAACGATTTCCTTGACGCGCTCTTCGTGGTCCTCTTCGAGGATCTGGTCGCACTTGTTCAGCACCAGCCAGCGATCACGCTCCGCCAGGGACGGGCTGAATTTGATCAGCTCGTTGACGATCACTTCGGCAGCATCAGGCGCACTGGAATCATCCAGCGGCGCCATGTCGACGAGGTGCAGCAGCAGACGCGTACGCGCCAAGTGCTTGAGGAAGCGAATGCCAAGGCCGGCACCGTCGGAAGCGCCTTCGATCAGACCCGGGATATCCGCGACGACGAAACTCTTCCAGCGATCGACGCTGACCACACCGAGGTTCGGCACCAGCGTGGTGAACGGGTAGTCAGCGACTTTCGGCTTGGCGGCCGATACCGAACGGATAAAGGTACTTTTACCAGCGTTCGGCAAGCCCAGCAGACCGACGTCAGCCAGCACTTTCATTTCCAGTTTCAGATCGCGCTGCTCACCCGGCTTACCCGGAGTGGTCTGACGCGGCGCACGGTTGGTACTGGATTTGAATCGGGTGTTACCCAGACCGTGCCAGCCACCCTGTACAACCATCAGTTTCTGACCAGCCTTGGTCAGGTCGCCGATGACTTCCTGGGTAGCGGAGTCGATCACCGTGGTGCCCACCGGCACACGCAGGATCAGGTCTTCACCTTTCTTGCCAGTGCAGTCGGTGCTGCCACCGTTGGAGCCACGCTCGGCATCGAAATGCCGGGTGTAACGGTAGTCGACCAGGGTGTTGAGGTTTTCGTCAGCCATCATGTAGATGGAACCGCCGTCACCGCCATCACCACCGTTCGGGCCACCATTTTCGATGAATTTTTCCCGACGGAAACTCATGGCGCCATTGCCGCCATCACCAGCCTTTACGCGAATCGATACTTCATCAACAAACTTCATAACCAACGCCTCTCGCCGTACGGACGAGCCGAAAAACAATCAAGACATAAGACTCTTGCAAAAATGAGCGCAGCGACCCCATCCACGACCTACATCGTACGCCGACAGCCCATACAAACAGTTTTGCAAGAGACTCACCCCACAAACGAAAAAGCCCCGTCGCGAGACAGGGCTTTTCCAGCGATTGCGCAATTAAGCTGCGACAACGCTCACGTAACGGCGGTTGAACGCGCCTTTTACTTCAAACTTGATCACGCCTTCGATTTTAGCGAAGAGGGTGTGATCTTTACCCATGCCAACACCGTAACCGGCGTGGAATTGGGTGCCGCGCTGACGCACGATGATGTTGCCCGGAATGATTTTCTGGCCGCCATACATCTTGACGCCAAGGCGTTTGGCTTCTGAGTCGCGACCGTTACGGGTACTACCACCAGCTTTTTTGTGTGCCATGAGTTCAATTCTCCTAGTGAGGAATTAGGCTGAAATTAAGCCTGAATACCGGTGATTTTGATCTCGGTGTACCACTGGCGGTGGCCCATACGCTTCATGTGGTGCTTACGACGACGGAACTTGATGATGCGGACTTTATCGTGACGACCTTGGGAGATCACTTCAGCCACAACAGTAGCGCCAGCAACAACTGGAGCGCCGATGTTCACGTCGTCGCCATTGGCAACCAACAGAACGCGATCAAAGGTAACGGATTCGCCGGTAGCGATTTCCAGTTTTTCGATCTTCAGGTATTCACCTGGGGCGACTTTGTACTGCTTGCCGCCAGTAACGATTACTGCATAAGACATGGTATTTCTCCGATAATCCTGCTCACCCAGCTCTTTATAAGAAGAGGTATTGGCTGGCATGGCTGCATGGGGCTGGAAGGCCCGCTTGCAATTGCGTAAGGCAGGTGCTGCCCAGGAAGTTCAGGGTGCGCGATTGTACGCAAGCCACGACAGTCACGCAAGTAGCCGTCCATCGCGCCTTGACAGGTCTGGATGTGGGTCCTAGCATGCCGCGCAACCCTTCTGGAGCGACTCTCGCTGATGCAACCCCAAGCTTTCTACCGCGCGGTGGCGGACGATTTTAGCGCCGTCGACGGCATCATCAAGAAGCAGCTGACTTCCCGAGTGCCGCTGGTATCGAAAATCGGCGATTACATCACGTCGGCCGGCGGCAAACGCCTGCGTCCTTTATTAGTGTTGCTGTGTGGCAAGGCTCTGGGTCGTGAAGGCGACGATCTGCGTCTGCTCGCCGCGACCATCGAATTCCTGCACACCGCAACCTTGCTGCATGACGATGTGGTCGACATGTCCGGCATGCGCCGAGGCCGCTCGACCGCCAACGCCATGTGGGGCAATGCTCCAAGCGTGCTGGTCGGCGACTTCCTGTACTCGCGCTCGTTCGAAATGATGGTCGAACTGGGCTCGATGCCGGTGATGAAGATCCTGTCCCAGGCCACGCGCATCATCGCCGAAGGCGAAGTGTTGCAGCTGTCCAAGGTACGTGACGCCAGCACCACCGAAGAAACCTATATGGAAGTCATCCGCGGCAAGACCGCGATGCTCTTCGAGGCTTCGACCCACAGCGCCGCAGCCCTGTGCCAGGCAACGCCGGAACAGGCTGAAGCCCTGCGCACCTTTGGCGATCACCTGGGCGTGGCGTTCCAACTGGTCGACGACTTGCTCGACTACAAGGGCGATGCGGAAACCCTGGGCAAGAACGTCGGCGACGATCTGGCCGAAGGCAAGCCGACCCTGCCGTTGATCTACACCATGCGCGAAGGTACGGCCGAACAGGCTGCACTGGTGCGTCAGGCGATTCAGAAAGGCGGCATCGAAGACCTGGAAAGCATCCGCATTGCTGTGGAAGCCTCCGGTTCGCTGGAGTACACCGCGCAACTGGCCCGTGATTACGTGGCCCGTGCGATCAAGTGCCTTGAGGCACTGCCGGCTAGTGAATATCGGGATGCGCTGGTTGAACTGAGTGAGTTTGCGGTCGCCCGTACGCACTGATATCGCTATAGCAAGATCAAAAGATCGCAGCCTTCGGCAGCTCCTACAGGGGCTGTCGGGGCTGCGATTTTTGCTTTTGACTGCCTGAAAAGCTAAAACCCTATACAATGTGCGACTTTTAGCGATCCACATCCCAAGGAGCCTTAGTGAGCACGTTGCCACCCTGCCCGAAATGCAATTCCGAATTCACCTATGAAGACGGTAGCCAACTGGTGTGCCCGGAGTGCGCCCACGAGTGGTCCGCCAATGGCGAAGCCGAAGTGGCGTCCGATGATGCCGTGAAGAAAGATTCGGTCGGCAACGTCCTGCAGGACGGCGACACCATCACCGTGATCAAGGACCTCAAGGTCAAGGGCACCTCGCTGGTGGTCAAGGTCGGCACCAAGGTCAAGAACATCCGCCTGTGCGATGGCGACCACGACATTGATTGCAAGATCGACGGCATCGGCCCGATGAAGCTCAAATCCGAGTTCGTCAGAAAGGTCTGAATCTGTTGTCATCCATCCCGCGCCAGCCGTGGGATGGTGCTTCACCCTCTCCGCTCTGCCTCAATAAAACCGCGCAATAGCCAAACGCCAGCCGTCTTGACCTTACGCAATCTTTACCCGGAAAAATTCAGTATCTGCCAATAGGCACTTGCTATTTAGATAATAAGAATTATTCTCATCAAACACATTCAATGGAGATGAGAACCATGACTTATCTGATCGACGCCTGGCTGGATCGCCCACACCCTTACCTCAGAATCCTCCATCGGGAGACCGGTGAAGTCTGTGCGGTGCTTGAAGAAGAAGCCTTGCATGAACTGCAGGATCAAGGGGATCTGGACGTCAGCAGCCTGAATTCCAGCGAGCCATTGGTGCTCAAGGAGCTGGTGCGCAATCTGTTCCTGTTCTGCTATGCCCGGGCCTTGCGCCCGACCAGTGAACTGCATCACAAGATAGAAATATGAAACTCGGTAAAAACTGTAGGAGTGAGCCTGCTCGCGAAGACTGATTAACATCCAACACATTTGTTGTCTGTTACACCGCCATCGTCGGATCGCCGCCCGGAGCAGGCTCACTCCTACATTAGCCCGCCATCAAGGCAGGCCCGGTCTTACAGAACGTCCAGCAGCTCGACGTCGAATACCAGAACGCTGTGCGGCGGGATGCTGCCAACGCCTTGAGCGCCGTAAGCCAGTTCGCTCGGCACGTACAGGCGCCATTTGCTGCCGGCATTCATCAGTTGCAGGGCTTCGGTCCAGCCAGCGATCACGCCGCCAACCGGGAATTCTGCAGGCTGGCCACGCTCGTAGGAGCTGTCGAACACAGTGCCGTCGATCAGGGTGCCGTGGTAGTGAGTACGTACTTGATCTTCACGGGTCG
Source organism: Pseudomonas sp. MYb2 (assembly GCF_002979955.1). Taxonomy (NCBI): domain Bacteria; kingdom Pseudomonadati; phylum Pseudomonadota; class Gammaproteobacteria; order Pseudomonadales; family Pseudomonadaceae; genus Pseudomonas; species Pseudomonas sp. MYb2. Next base: position 131,420 of record NZ_PCQC01000012.1, on the reverse strand, counting down.
GCTTGGCGCCTTCGCCCTGAGTCAGCACTTCGAATTGCAGGCCGGAAGCCAAGGTGGTGATGCCGTCACGCTTGGCGTTTTCAGCCAGGAAGGCCAGGCCTTCGCCAGCAGCGGCTTCAGCTTTGGCAGCGGCTTCGGCTTGCATGATTTCGCGGATAACCTTGAAGCTGGCGGACATTTCTTCCTGGCCAACACGGCTTTCCTTACCGGCGAACGCGTCGGTCAGGCCAGCCAGGATCGCGTCCAGGCTAACGCCAGGTGGCGGGTTGTCGCGCAGCTGATCACCCAGCTGACGGCCGATACCGTAGCTGACGCGGGTTTCGTCGGTGGACAGATTTACTTCGGACATGACACTGCTCCGCTGTGCGGACGGCCACAAGACTTGCCGTGCGTGCACAGCGCGTCCCGGCGCGCCCGGAACCAAAAGGGCGAGCAGACTAGCACAGATGCCCAGGCGATGGAGCGCAAGGACTACAGGGCCGAGCGCCAGGCCAGCGGCACTTTCAGGCTTTCCTCGCTGCTCGGGCCCAGGCCACACATTTCATCGTGTACCGAGGTGTGTACGAGGTTGAATGGCAGCACCGGAAAGTTATGCAGCAAATCCCGCGCATGCTCCACCGAACGCAGCGTGAGCATATTGCCCTTGAGATCACTCAACGGATACGCCGCCCCGTGCATCCGCGCTTCGAGCAGATAGATCCCGCCTTCCATGGAAATCAGATTCAACTCATCGACCTTCCTGGCGATGGCAAACACATTCAGCTCTTGCAGGTTCATGAACGCACCTCGTGCAGTGACGAGTCAGGACGTCTACAGGGATATGCCCGCGCGCGTTAAAGCACAAGCCACAAACGACACCGCCCGTCTGTTTCACAACAGACGGGCGGTGTTTTTGCGACGATCAACGGTTGATCAGTGCTTGGTGACCTTGTCCAGGTAACCCATGGCGAACGCCGAAACGACGAAGGTCATGTGGATGATCACGTACCACATCAAATGCTCGGGATCGACGTTTTTGGCATCCATGAAGATGCGCAGCAAGTGGATCGAGGAGATCGCCACGATCGAGGCGGCTACTTTCATCTTCAGTGACGAAGAGTCCATGGTGCCGAGCCAGCTGAGCTTTTCCTTGCCTTCATCGATGTTCAGTTCAGAGACGAAGTTCTCGTAGCCGGAAATCATCACCATTACCAGCAGGCCGCCGACCAGCGCCATATCGATCAACGACAGCAGCACCAGAATCAGTTCCGACTCGGCCATCGCGAATACGTTGGGCAGAATATGAATGATTTCCTGGAAAAATTTCAGTGCCAGCGCCAGCAGCCCGAGGGACAGCCCGATATAGATCGGCGCCAGCAGCCAGCGCGAGGCGTACATTGCGTTTTCGATAAAGCGTTCCATTGATTCTCACACAGGGGGCTGGAAATGGCGGCGAGTATACCAGCCACCGATGACAGCCAGAAACCGCCCGCAAATCCGTCACCTGCGTGTGTGTGTCATTTTTTTTCTGCTAGTGTCCAAACCATTGACAGCCCAGCGACAGTGGACAGGACGTGTGGAAATGGATGTGCGATTGCCGTTAACGACTATCGGAATTTGCTTGGCCATGCTGCTCGGCGGTTGCTCTCCGGGTGAAGAGAAGCACGCGCTGAATCTCGAAGAAAAGACTGCAAAGTTTGAACAGTCGCTCGACACCATCAGCGATCCAAAGCTCAAGGACGCCGTCAGCGAACTCGGTGGCTCGCTGCTGTTGCTCGAACGTGCACAACAGAAACTCGACGGCATTGCGATGCGTATCGAGTACGGCGAAGACGCCCTTGGCGTACTCAAGCACTACCCTACCCCGCAGGCGCTGGTCGACACGTTTATCAACGGCCTGTTTGTCCTGCACAAGGATGCCAGCTCTGATTACCTCACCGACTTGCAACCGGTATTTCCGTTCATTCTCAATACACCCGGCGGCTTCCTGTTCCCGCATGGCGTGGAATGGCGATCAGTGACGCTGAGCAACAAACGCGTGATTGCCTGGCAGCCGGAATGGTCGGAAACCGATCCCGGCATTCAGCTCAGTCCGTCCAGCTCCAACGTCACCAACCCCGATGACCTGACCGTGACATACCCGTTCATCGAGGGCCTGGATGTCGACAAGAAGACCCAGCCGCAACCGGTCAGCCTGCAAGGTCAAGTCGAAGTCATCGCACCGCGGCGCCTGTACAGTTTCGACCTGACGAAAAAGGATCTCGGTCAGACCCGCACCAACGACAATCTCAGCGTCAAACTGCTCAAGCTTGAAAAGAATTACGCCGAAGTCGAGGTCAGCAACAGCCTGCCCCTGGCTGCGGAAGTGGCCAGCACTCCACTCAATCCGCTGATCGTGCAGGCCCGCGACAACACCGGGCAATACCTGGTGCGCGCCGGCTCGATCAACGAGAGTCCGGAGCAAGTGGCCTTCTACGAAAAACAACTGGCGCACCTGCAACAGCAGAAGAGCTGGAGCGAAGCGCTGGAAACACAGCTGACCAACGATCAGCAGACCTTCGAACAACAACATCCGCGACGCTACAACAAGGTCTACTTCAACGGCCCGATCGAGACCCTGGAAGTCAGTGTCCTCGACTTCTCGTCGGCTACGGTGACCCATAAGACACTGGATCTGCCGATCCGCGCCTTCAACCAGCACACCACCGAAAAAGCCATACAGCCGCTGGATCTGCCGGTGGTGGTCTACGACGATCAGGCCGCGAACTGGCTCAAAGGCGCGAGCCTGACGGAAGAACAGCTGAAAGCCGGTATCCGTATTCATCAGTCGGTAGAAGACCCGAGCGCTGCACGTATCGAGTTTTCCCATCGCCGCACGTTCAACGATGAGTTGCTCGGCAACGACTTCAGCCCCGGTGCAAGCCCGGTGACATTCTTTACTGAAAAACACAACGGCAAACTCGATGAGCCGATCGAATTGCCGCCCGAGGCTTATCAGGTCGATCCGCTACAAGCGACGATTACCTACGACTTGAATCTGTTCCCGGAAACTCCGGCAATCGCGGTCGGCTCGATGCCGCTGTTCCTCGCTACGGTGGCCAGACAAACGTATGACTCCAAGTCCCTGCCCAAAGGCCTGGAGATCAAGAACAACACACTGGTGGTGGATCTGAAATTGTTTCCAGCCAACGAATGGCGCTTCTTCGTCAAGGACGACAGCGGCAACTATTTGAAGCAGATTCTTTCGGTCAGCCACGACGCGAAGGCCGACGGCCCGCCATTGTTTGGCGTGCACTACTTTTACGGCCATCCGACACACGTGGAAACCTATCAACGAACCGACCTCGCCACCGTGCAATACGGCTTTGAGGTCAAACTCGACAAGACGCAGGCGGCCAACTCGGCGCCCTGAAAAGCAAGATCAAAAGATGCAGCCTACGGCAGCTCCTGCATGAGCAGGGGTCAATTGAGGCTGCGGCTGCGGCCACCGTTGATCTGCCGAAGCTGGGCTTGCAGGTGCAGGCTCCATATCTGCGGATCATCGGCCAGCTCGTAGCCGTGCAGCGTCAGACTCTCAACGATGGTATCGAGAATCGACTCGGCGGCGATCGGTCCGTGAAACGGCCCCTGGGCTTTGATGGCGGAAGGTTGTTCGCCGGCCATACCGGCGGCGAAGAGCAGCGTCCACATGCCGTTATCGCCGGCCAACGGCTTGATGGCGCATTCGATTCGGGTCACAAGACCCAGGCATTGACGGGTGAGGCAGAGGTTGCGCGACATGGCGGCGACCCTCGGTGAAGCCGGTATTCAGCCCCCACGGGAGGACTGGCTCGATCCAGTGATACTGTCGATATCCTTGAGCTGAGAATAGAAGAAAAGTCCGCTGCGCAAGCCGGATAGAACCAGCAGGCGCCGAATGGTCATTGTGTGAATATTGGCGCCAGAGTTGTGGCGAATTTCCGGAAGATCCCCGCGAAACAAATGTAGGAGTGAGCCTGCTCGCGATAGCAGTGAGCCAGGCAACTTATTCGCCGACTGACACTCCGCTATCGCGAGCAGGCTCACTCCTACAGTTTGACCGCGCCAGGCTTAAGCCGGTTTGGCTTCGGCCAGCGCCTCTTGTGCCAACTCCTTCTCGGCTTCCTTGAGGTCTTCTTCGCTGATCATTTCGGCGATGTCGCGCAAGCGCTCCACTACCCGTGCGTTGATGCTGCCTTCCGGGAATTCGCCGTCGGCGTTCGGCTCACCCGCCGGTTCGCCGACCAGCAGGCTCAACGCTTCATCCGCCTGACGCACCGCGTAAACGTGGAACTGCCCGGCACGCACCGCCGCCAGCACTTTCTCATCGAGCATCAGCGTGGCGACGTTGGCCTGCGGAATGATTGCGCCCTGCTCGCCGGTCAGCCCGCGTGCTTCGCAGAGACGGAAGAAGCCTTCGATCTTCTCGTTGACCCCGCCCACTGCCTGCACTTCACCGAACTGGTTGATCGAACCGGTAATCGCGAAGCACTGCTTGAGCGGGGTTTTCGACAGCGCCGAAATCAGCGTGCACGCCTCGCCCAGCGATGCACTGTCGCCATCAACGTAACCGTAGGATTGCTCCAGCGCGATGCTCGCGGAAATCGCCAACGGGAATTCCTGCGCGTAACGGCTGCCCAGATACCCGGTGAGGATCATCACGCCTTTGGAGTGAATCGGCTGACCGAGATTAACCTCACGCTCGATGTCGACGATGCCGCTACCGCCCGGGTACACCGTGGCGGAAATCCGCGCCGGCACACCGAACGCCGAGTCGCCGACTTCGAGCACGGTCAGCCCGTTGCACTTGCCGACCGCGGCACCATCGGTGTCGATGAGAATGATCCCGGCGAGCATGTCGTCGAGAATCCGCGCCGACACTCGACCGGTGCGGGTGGCCTTGGCTTTCAGCGCACGCTCGATGTGCCCGGCATCAGTCATTTCATCGCCGGCCAGATGACGAATAAAATCCGCCTCACTGACCAGTTGAAACAGATCACCGATACGCGCCGACAAACGCCCCTGATGCTCGGCCAGTCGTGCGCTGTAAGTCGCCAGACGCGCCACCGCATCGGCAGTCAGCGGCGCCATGCCTTCTTCCGAGGTACGGGTTTTCAACAGCTGGGCGAACTGCTCGAGGCTCTCGTCGACCATCGGGATGTCTTCGTCGAAATCCACCAGAACGCGGAACATCTCCTGGAAGTCCGGATCGAGGTCTTGCAGCGTGTAGTACAGCGACCGCGCACCGATGATGATGACTTTGACCTGCAGCGGAATGTGCTGCGGGTTAAGGGTCACGGTGGCGAAACGGCCCATCTCGCCGAGCGGCGATTCCATTTTCAGCTTGCGCGATTGCAGGGCGCGTTTCAGCGCATCCCACACGAATGGCTCGCTGAGCATTTTTTCCGCTTCAAGGATCAGGAAGCCGCCGTTGGCGCGGTGCAGAGCACCCGGGCGCAACTGACGATAGGTGGTGTAGAGCGCGCCCTGATCGGTGGTGTATTCGATACGACCGAACAGGTTTTCATACGTCGGGTGCGGCTCGAATACTACCGGCGCACCGCCGCTGGCCGGATGGCCGACCACCAGGCTAGGCGCGTATTGCTCCTCCAGCAATTTGCGCGCGACGGCGTCGGTCTTGCTGTCATCGACCAGTTGCTCGACCACGGTTTTCAGCAGATAGACCTGCATCGCTTGCAGGTAACCGCAGACCGCAGCGTTCTCGGCGTACTTTTCCGACAACGGCGAGAGCAGCGGCTGCAAGGCCAGGGTGATGGTTTCTTCGTTGAGCGAACGCAGTTGATTGTTCGATTCGCGCTTCCACTGCGGCAGGCTGGCGAGTTCTTCGTTCAGGCGTTCTTCGAGGCCGGAAATGTCTTCGTGGAAACGTTCGCGATCGGCTTCCGGCAATTGGGCGAATTCGGCTTCGTCCAGCGCTTTGCCGTCGAGCATCGGCGTGAAGGCGATATTGCTGCTGTCGCGGTACAGGGCGACGTCTTTTTCCAGGGCCAGCCGCTCGATGATGTCGAGGGCCTTGTCGTAGCGCTGGTTGAAGGCGCGGTCGATGGCGCTTTTCTTTTGCTGGTAGGACGGGTGCTCGAACACCGCCGGAAACGTCGCCAACAGGTTATCGATCAAGCCGTTGATGTCACCGATGAACGCGCCGGCAGTGCCCGAAGGCAGTTCCAGTGCACGCGGTTCACGCGGCTCATCGAAATTATTCACGTAGACCCAGTCCGCCGGGGTCTGCAGGCGTTTGCCTTCGGCCTTCAGGTAGCGTTTGACGAACGAGAAGCGGCCGGTGCCGGGCTCGCCCATGACAAAGACGTTGTAACCGGGGCGTGGCATGGCCACACCGAACTGCAAGGCTTCGACCGCGCGTTCCTGGCCGAGCACACCGCGAAAGGGCTCCAGATCATTGGTGGTAGTGAAGCTGAACTGTTCAGCGGAAAACGGACGGGTCAGCGCTTCGGGCGCAAGACGCAAGCTGGCAGCAACAGGATCAGGCATCGGGCTTCCTTAACAATCAGGCGGGGCAGATAGCGGCATTCTGGCGCTGCCCGTGCCCCACTGGCAAGGCGCGCCATGTGACAAAGCATAGACAACCGGCCAACCCTGCGGCGCGCCCCCGGAAACCGGGGTTTATTCCAAATATTTTGCAAAAAACCACGGAACCCCTGGAACGTGCCTAAACTCCAAACTGCGCGGCTGGAACTAATACCGGCCCACTGGCTTCGTTTTGATCTGTCTCGTACAGAGCTTGGGGGGCCAGAACCCTGTCCATTGGTATGCACACAAAGAGAACAAAGCTATGAAACGGATTCTTCTCGGTACTCTCTTCACCGCTGTATCCATCAACGCAATGGCGCAAGCTCCAGGCGGCCCGGATTGCGGTTGGGGCAACATGCTGTTCGAAGGTCAGCGTGGCACCCCTGCTCACTTCCTCGCTTCCACCACCAACGGTACTTCCGGTAACGCCACCTTCGGGATGACGTCCGGCACCAACGGTTGCTCGACCAATGCATCGCTGACCTACGGCGGCAAATCCTGGTTTGCCATGAATGGCATGATGAACGAGCTGTCCGAAGACATGGCCAAAGGCAACGGCGAAGCGCTGACGACTTATGCCGTGGTACTGGGCGTGGCGCCGGAAGACCGTGCGCACTTCGCTGCTGTGACTCACGAGCACTTCCAGCAGATCTTCAGCAAAGCTGACGTGACCGCTGAAGATGTGCATACCAACACCCTGGCCGTACTGAAATCGGATCCTCGTCTGGCCAAGTACGCGACTCAAGCTTAAGCTCGACCCCACCCGCTTCCTTCGGGAAGCGGGTTTTGTTTTTTCGGCCCGCCCTCCTTGGGTCTTTATTTCTTTCCTGTTCAAGTTGCCGACTATGCTCAAACGCCTTGCCTGGCTGGCGCTCTGTGTCTGCGCCCCGCTGTCCGCCGCGCCCCACATCGACCCTCAACGTTTGCAGCAACTGGCCAACGACCGTTTCTGGATTTCCCTCGGTCACTACGAAACCGCCAAGCTTGGTGGCTGGCGCAGCTATGTCAGCGACAAGAAATTCTTTCTCGCACCCGATGGCAACGAACATCCCGACCGCGAACTGGCGGCCACCGTACAGGCGTTGTACGCCCCGGCCAGTCTTGGCGAGCAACATGCGCAATGCGTTTATCCAGCACGCACTCGCTGGTTGAAAGCGCAGCTCAACCTGACCGATCTGCCGACGCCCGAGTGCGCCGAGTACAAAAAATGGTTCAAGGATGTCTCGCCGCACAGCGCGGTGATGATCTTCCCGGCGGCTTACTTGAACAGTCCGTCATCGATGTTCGGCCACACCCTGCTGCGTATCGATCAGGCCGATGTGCAGGCCGACAAGACTTCGCTGCTCAGTTACGCGATCAACTTCGGCGCCTACATCGAAGGCTCGGACAACAGCATTCTCTACGCCTGGAAAGGTTTGATGGGCGGCTATCCGGGGCTGTTCGCACTGGTGCCGTACCAGGAAAAACTCTCCGAATACCGCAGCCTGGAAAACCGCGATCTGTGGGAATACCGACTGAATCTGACGCAAGAAGAAACCGCACGCATGGTTGAACATGTGTGGGAGTTGAAGCAGATTCAGTTCGACTATTTCTTCTTCGATGAAAACTGCTCGTATCGTTTACTGGAGCTGCTGCAAGTCGCACGGCCGAGCCTGCGCCTGACCGAGCAATTCCCGCTGACCGCGATCCCCACCGACACCGTCAAAGCGGTGAAAGAAGCCGGACTAGTGGAAAGCATCGAATATCGCCCGTCCCGCGAACGTGAGTTGCTAAGCCGAGCCGAGCCGCTCAACAGTGAAGAACAGCAATGGGTGCTGAAAGTCAGCGCCGACCAGCAAGTGTTGCAGGATCCGACCTTCAAAGCCCTGTCCCGCGACCGTCAAGCGTTGATCATCGACGCGGCGTATCGCCTCGAGCGCTACCGCGCCAACGGTCAGGAGCGTGATCCGCAACGGGCGCAGCGCAGTTTCGAATTGCTGCGGGCGATCAACAAGAACCCCGCACCCGAGCTGGAAATTCCGCAACCGGGCTTGCCGGAAGACGGCCACGAATCGCGCACCTGGCAGGCCGGTCTCGGCACCCGTGGCGACCGTGCGTTCGGTGAGTACGGCTTGCGCATGGCCTATCACGATCTCAACGACAACGCCGAAAGCTTCCCGCTCGGCGCGCAGATCGAGATCCTGCAGATGAAGTTGCGTCAGTACGAAGGCAATCACTGGCAATTCCAGCAACTGGATCTGGCGACAATTCGTTCGCTGACGCCGCGCAATGAGCTGCTACAGCCACTGTCGTGGCAGGTCACTGGCGGTCTTGAGCGTGTCCCGGGCAAGCATGATGACGAGACGCTGGTCAGCCACGTCAACGGTGGTGGTGGCGGCACGTGGGCGCTGGGTGATGATGTGCTGGGTTTTGCCCTCGGCACCGTGCGCGTTGAGCACAACAATGATTTCGCCGAGTTTGTCTCCCCGGCCGGCGGTTTCAATACCGGCGTGTTGTGGAAAAACCCGTTGGGGAATATGAGCCTGGAGGCCAAGGGCGATTACTTCTTCAATGGCGAAGTGCGCCGCAGCCTGAGTTTGAATCAGCAGTGGGAGTTGTCGCGCAACCTCGGTTTGCGCCTGAGTGCGCAGCGTGAGTTCAGCCATCTCGCCACGCCGGAAACCGAGGTCATGCTTGAAGTGAAGTGGTATCACTACTGATCCCGAGCCTGGCCCCCTGTAGGAGTGAGCCTGCTCGCGATAGCAATTCCTCAGTCACTGTTGCGGTGACTGACACACCGCTATCGCGAGCAGGCTCACTCCTACAAGAGATTCGTGGTGCTCAACGAATTACTCACACGCCTTTCACCAACGCCCGACGAATCCCCTTCTAGACTTTCCCCATAAGCCGAGAACCGGCGCGGGAGAATGCAATGTGGCGGTGTGCGGGTTTGCTGGGTGTTGTGCTGTTGCTGGGCGGTTGCCAGACCACCCATGAAGATTTGATCGTCAAAGGTTATCCACCGGCCTTCGCCGACGGCTTCGATGACGGTTGTGTCAGCGGTCGGCAAGCCGCCGGCTCGATCAGCGGCGAATTCCGCAAGAACGTGCCGCGCTATCTCAAGGACAAGCAATACGCCGACGGCTGGACGGACGGTTTCCGCCAGTGTCAGGCCATGCTGGAAAACAAGGGCCGCGAAGAGTATCGCAACGAACACTGGGACGAACGCGAACGCGCCTGGCAGCAGCAGAAGGATCAAGACGCCGGGCGGGCTTATCGTTCGCCATAGGTCGCTCCCAGACATCCAGTGAAACCAAATGCCTGCGAGCATGGCCCAAACCTCATACGAGGAGGACACCATGAGTCGCGCATTCGTCAACGAAGACCACGCCGCCGCGCAAGCCGATCAGCCGGTCGAACGGCAGGTCAGCGCGCAGCCCAATTACGTCACCGCGCAGGGCCTGGCGCAGTTGCAGGCAAAAGTCGCCGAGCTGCAAACCTTGCATGCCGAACAATCAGCCAAAGGTGAGCAGGCCGACAAACAACGGTTGGCGGATCTGCAAAGGGATTTGCGTTACTTCAATCAGCGCCTGAGCAGCGCACAAGTCGCGGTTGCCGCCACATCCACCGACAAGGTGCAGATCGGCAGTTGGGTGACCTACGCCGACGAACACGACACCGAAAGCCGCGTGCAACTGGTCGGCGAAGATCAGGCCGATGCCGGCAAAGGCCTGATCAATTGGGGTTCACCGCTGGGCCGCGCCCTGCTCGGTGCCCGACTCAACGACGAGGTGCTGTGGCAGCGCCCCGCCGGCGATCAAATCATTGAAGTGATCCGCATCGAACCGGCTTAAACCACGCCTTGCGCCAACATCGCGTCGGCAACTTTGACGAAGCCAGCGATGTTCGCGCCTTTGACGTAGTTGATCCGCCCGTTCTCTTCGCCGTAATGCACACACGCGTGGTGGATCGATTGCATGATGCTGTGCAACTTGCTATCGACCTCGCCCGCCGTCCACAGCAGACGCATGGCGTTCTGCGACATCTCCAGACCACTCACCGCGACGCCGCCGGCATTGGATGCCTTGCCCGGGGCGAAGAGAATGCCAGCCTCGATAAAGATATCCACAGCCGCAAGCGTCGTCGGCATGTTCGCGCCTTCGGCCACGCACACGCAGCCATTGCGCAGCAGCGTGCGCGCGGCTTCGACGTCGAGTTCGTTCTGCGTAGCGCACGGCAGCGCAATGTCGCACGGCAGCGACCACGGCAACTGGCCGGCGCGGAATTCCAGACCGAAGGCTGCCGCCAGTTCACTGATGCGTCCACGCTTGACGTTTTTCAGCTCCAGCAGCGCCAGCCACTGCTCTTCGCTCAAGCCAGCTTCGCAATACAGCGTGCCTTCGGAGTCGGACAAGGAAATCACTTTGCCGCCCAGATCCATGACCTTGCGCGCCGCGTATTGCGCCACGTTGCCGGAACCGGAGATCGCCACGCGTTTGCCTTCCACGGTCTGTTCGCGGCGCTTGAGCATTTCTTCGGCGAAATACACGCAGCCGAAACCGGTGGCTTCCGGACGAATCAGGCTGCCGCCGTAGGTCATGCCTTTGCCGGTGAGGACGCTGGTGAACTGGTTGCTCAGGCGTTTGTACTGGCCGAAGAGGAAACCGATCTCGCGCGCACCAACGCCGATGTCACCCGCCGGTACGTCAACGTCGGCGCCAATGTGGCGATACAACTCGCTCATGAACGCCTGGCAGAAACGCATGACTTCGGCGTCGCTCTTGCCCTTCGGATCGAAGTCGGAACCGCCCTTGCCGCCGCCCATGGGCAACGAGGTCAGGGAATTCTTGAAGGTCTGTTCGAAGGCGAGGAATTTCAGCACGCCCATGTTCACCGAAGGATGAAAGCGCAAGCCGCCCTTGTACGGGCCGATGGCGCTGTTCATCTGGATGCGGAAACCGCGATTGACCTGCACTTTGCCCTGATCGTCGACCCATGACACGCGGAACACCACGGCACGCTCCGGCTCGCAGATGCGTTCCAGAATCCCCGAGCTCAGGTAATGCGGATTGGCTTCGAGAAACGGCCACAGACTGCGCAGCACTTCTTCGACAGCCTGATGAAATTCGGGTTGATCCGGGTCGCGTTTTTTCAGGCGGGCAAGGAAGGATTCGACGGATTCGATCATGGCAAAAGTCTCGGCAAATTTATTGTCGTTGGAAGAGATTGGGCCGGACTGTAACAAACGAAATGCGCACAGGAACAGAGCAAAATGTCGCAGTTATGAAATTAAATGGTGCACAGGATATAAATCCGGCCGGTTTTTGGCGCTGATTTGCACCTGAATGGGGAGATCAAATCTGATTGATGCACCAACAGTTACACCGCCATCGTCGGATCGCCGCCCGGAGCAGGCTCACTCCTACAGGGGAACGCATTTCAAATGTAGGAGTGAGCCTGCTCGCGATGGCTGCACCTCGGTGCCGCTGACAAAACCCGGGCAAAAAAAAACGGAACCCGAAGGCTCCGCTTTTTTATGCAACCAACCCGAATCAGGCCAGTTTCTTGTGACGTACCCGGTGTGGCTGGGCAGCCGCTTCGCCGAGGCGTTTCTTGCGATCCGCTTCGTACTCGGTGTAGTTGCCTTCGAAGAAGATCGCTTGCGAGTCGTCTTCGTACGCGAGGATGTGGGTCGCCACGCGGTCAAGGAACCACCGATCGTGAGAGATCACAATCGCAGCGCCCGGGAAGTCCAGCAGGGCTTCTTCCAGCGAACGCAGGGTTTCAACGTCGAGGTCGTTGGACGGTTCGTCGAGCAGCAGGACGTTACCGCCCTCCTTCAGGGTCAGCGCCAGATGCAGACGACCGCGCTCACCACCGGACAGATCCTTGACGAACTTCTGCTGATCGCCGCCCTTGAAGTTGAAGCGACCGACGTAGGTGCGCGACGGGATCTCGTAGTTGCCGATGCGGATCTGGTCGGAACCGTCGGAGATTTGCTGGAACACAGTCTTGCTGCCATCCAGGTCGTCGCGGCTCTGATCGACACACGCCAGTTGCACGGTTTCACCGACTTCGATGCTGCCCGAATCCGGTGTTTCCTTGCCCATCAGCATGCGGAACAGGGTCGATTTACCGGCACCGTTACCGCCGATCACGCCAACAATGGCGCCCTTCGGCATCGAGAACGACAGGTTGTCGATCAGCACGCGATCGCCGTAGCCCTTGGTGACGTTCTTGAATTCGATGACCTTGTCGCCCAGGCGCGGACCGGCCGGGATGTAGATCTCGTTGGTTTCGCTGCGCTTCTGGAATTCCTGCGATTGCATTTCTTCGAAGCGTTGCAGACGTGCCTTGGATTTCGACTGGCGGGCCTTGGCGCCTTTGCGCACCCACTCCAGTTCTTCCTTCATGGCTTTTTCGTGCGCCGACTGCTGCTTGGATTCAGCGGCCAGACGATCGGACTTGGCTTCGAGCCAACCCGAGTAGTTGCCTTCGTACGGAATGCCCGCGCCGCGGTCGAGTTCCAGAATCCAGCCGGCGACATTGTCAAGGAAGTACCGGTCGTGCGTGATCGCTACCACGGTGCCCGGGAAGTCGTGCAGGAAGTGCTCCAGCCACGCCACGGAATCGGCGTCCAAGTGGTTGGTCGGTTCGTCGAGCAGCAGCATGTCCGGCGCGGACAGCAGCAGACGGCACAGGGCCACACGACGCTTTTCACCACCGGAGAGGAATTCGACCTTGGCGTCCCAGGCCGGCAGACGCAGTGCGTCGGCGGCGACTTCCAGTTGGCGATCAAGGTTGTGACCGTCGCTGGCTTGCAGGATCGCTTCGAGCTTGGCCTGTTCGGCAGCCAGTTTGTCGAAGTCGGCATCTTCTTCAGCGTAAGCCGCGTAGACCTCGTCCAGGCGGGCCTGGGCGTTCTTGATCACGCTGACCGCTTCCTCGACCACTTCACGCACGGTCTTGGTTGGGTCAAGTTGCGGCTCTTGCGGCAGATAACCGATGTTCAGTTCCGGCATCGGACGGGCTTCGCCCTCGAACTCGGTGTCGACGCCGGCCATGATTTTCAGCAGCGTGGACTTACCCGAACCGTTGAGGCCGAGTACGCCGATCTTGGCGCCGGGGAAGAACGACAGCGAAATGTTTTTGAGAATTTCCCGCTTCGGCGGAACAACTTTGCCCAGCCGATGCATGGTGAAGACGTATTGAGCCATGGAGAACCTTGGGTCAGTGACAGATGAATGATTGCAGCGCAGGCGATGCCCGGCCAGACCATGCGCGTCGTTCACTTGATGGTTATCAATGCGTGCGCGCTGAAAAAGTCTGAGTCTAGGAGCTGGAACGCTCCCGCGTAACCGGCAAAGCTACCTTAATGACCGGTGGCAGTCCAGCCGAGCGGGGCTGGCACTTCGCCACAACTCAAGGCATGCTAGCCGCCCTCTGGGCGTCCGGCATATAGTGCACGTCGCGCCAGTCCAGCCAGACCGCAGGATTACAGCTTGTCCAATGTCACTCCGCCAGCTTCTGTGAGCGCGTCCAATCCGGCGACCGGCTCGCCCCTGCGCGGAACATTAAAGGGCGCGCTGGCGACACTGGTGCTGTTGCTGTTGGCATTGCTGTTCTGGCAACTGCTCGATCAATTGCGCGAAACCCAGAAGAACCAGCGCCAGTACACCATCGACTACACCGCCGACCTCGCTTCGCAGGTCAGTCTGAACATGGCGCTGAACGCGCAAATCGCCCTCAACCTGCTACCGATCGTCGAGCAACCGCAAACCGCCGACGAACAGCAGGTCCTGCTGCGCAAACTTCAGCAGTCGTTGCCCGATCTGCGCAGCATGGCGTTGCTCAGCCCGTCCGGGCGGATCATCAGCGACAGCGCGGCCGATAATTCGGACGCCGACTACCTGACCGAACTGGTCCGGCGCAGCCGTGCCCAGGCGCACTATTTCAGCAATGCCGACGACGGCTCAGTGGTGCATTTGCTACTGCATCAGGCCAGCGGCAGCACACGCGGTTACTGGGCCTTGCGCCTGACGCCAACGTTTTTCAATTCACTGACCAAGCAGGGCGAGACTGGCGCACGCCCGCTGTGGCTGGTGGAGAACCGCATCAACCATCAGATCATCAGCCGCGACGAAGCGCTGCCGTCGGCCAATCCCGGCGTGCTGACCCCTGACGATCTGGCCAACACCGTGCTGACCGTGCCGCTGAGCAGCAGCGACTGGCAATTGCGCGGCCTGTTCGACCGCCAGCGTGTGCTCGAAGAATTGCTGCCCGCGTTCATCGGCAAATGCCTGTTGGGCCTGGCGTTCTCGATGCTGCCGGTGATCGCGCTGTTGAACATGCGCCGTCGTCAGCGCCAGTTGCATGAAGGTCGTCGACGTTATCAGGATATTTTCGAAGGCACTGGCGTCGCCCTGTGCGTACTGGATCTTTCCGGTCTCAAGCAGGTTTTCGACAAGGCCCGGATCCAGACCAGCGATCAGCTCAAGGCCTGGCTCGACCAGCCGCAGCAGCGCCAGCAATTGCTCCAGGAACTGCGTGTCACCGAGGTCAATCAGGTGGCGCTGCAACTGCTCAACGTCAATTCCTGCGAGCACGCCTGGCAGCTGTTGATCGACGGCCATCCACACCGCCAGTGCGCCATTGGCAATCAGATACTCGATGCCGTATTGCAGCAACAGGATCAGCTGGAGCTGGAAATCAAGCTGCCGGACATCAATGGCCGCGACCAGCACCTGTGGATGGTGCTGCGCCTGCCGACCGAGCAGCACGACTACAAAGCGGTGATCCTGAGCATCAACGACATCACCAGCCGCAAGCTGATCGAACTGTCGTTGCTCGAACGCGAAGGTTTCTGGTCGGACGTGGTGCGCACCGTGCCGGATCATCTGTATGTGCAGGACGTCATCAGCCAGCGGATGATTTTCAGCAACCATCACCTGGGCCAGACGCTCGGTTACAACCGTACCGAACTGCACCAGATGGGCGAGTATTTCTGGGAAATCCTGCTGCACCCCGAAGACGCCGACTATTACCATCGCTCGCGGCAGATGCAGCGTCACGCCGGTTACAGCCAGTTGCTGCAGTGCCAGTTGCGCTTCCGCCATCGCGACGGCAAATGGCGGCGCTTCGATATTCGCGAGCAGGCGCTGGCACGCGACAAGCACGATCAAGTCACGCGGATCATCGGCGTGGCCAAGGACATCACCGAGCAGATCGAAGCCAGCGAATCGCTGCGCGACAGCGAACAGCGCTACCGCATGCTCGCCGAAAGCATCAGCGACGTGATCTTCTCCACCGACAGCAAGCTCTCGCTGAACTACGTCAGCCCGTCGGTACAGGCGGTGCTGGGGTATGACGCCGAGTGGATTTTCCAGAACGGCTGGCAATCGACCATTGCCAACCCGCAGCAACTGAGCGGCATCTACACGCTGATGGACCGGGTCAGCAAAGCCCTCGATAAACCCGAGCAACTGGCGCTGTTGCGCAGCCAGGTGCAGACGCAAATGTTCCTGTTCGACTGCCTGCGCGCCGATGGCCGCAAGATCCCGATCGAGCTGCGTCTGGTGCTGGTGTGGGACGAGCACGGCGCGTTCGAAGGTGTGCTCGGTGTCGGTCGCGACATCAGCCAGCAGCGCCGCGCGGAAAAAGACCTGCGCATGGCCGCGACGGTTTTCGAACACTCGACCTCGGCGATTCTGATCACCGACCCGGCCGGCTACATCGTTCAGGCCAACGAAGCGTTCAGCCGTGTCAGTGGCTACGCGGTGAGCGAAGTGCTCGACCAGTTACCGAACATGCTAACCGTCGACGAGCAGCAGGACGCACACTTGCGCTACGTGCTCAAGCAACTGCACGAACACAGCACGTGGGAAGGCGAAGTCTGGATGAAGCGCCGTAACGGCGAGCACTATCCGGCGTGGGTCGGCATCACCGCGGTGCTCGACGACGAGGGTGATCTGGCCAGTTACGTGTGTTTCTTCAGCGACATCAGCGAGCGCAAGGCCAGCGAGCAACGCATTCACCGCCTCGCCTATTACGACGCCCTGACCCATTTGCCGAACCGCACGCTGTTCCAGGATCGCCTGCACACCGCGCTGCAATCGGCCGAACGGCAGAAGTCGTGGGTGGTGCTGATGTTCCTCGACCTCGACCGTTTCAAACCGATCAACGACTCCCTCGGTCACGCTGCCGGCGACCGCATGTTGAAAGACATGGCCACGCGCCTGCTGGCCTGCGTCGACGATGACGACACCGTGGCGCGCATGGGCGGCGACGAATTCACCTTGCTGCTGCAACACCGTTCCAGCCGCGAAATGGCGCTGAACCGGGCGATTCATGTCGCCGAACAGATTCTCGGCAGCCTGGTGCGGCCATTCGTGCTCGAGGGCCGCGAGTTCTTCGTCACCGCCAGTATCGGCATCGCCCTGAGTCCGCAGGACGGCAACGAACTCAGCCAGTTGATGAAGAACGCGGACACCGCGATGTACCACGCCAAGGAACGTGGCAAGAACAACTTCCAGTTCTATCAGGCCGACATGAACGCCAGTGCGCTGGAGCGACTGGAACTGGAAAGCGACTTGCGCCACGCCCTGGAGCAGAACGAATTCGTCCTGTATTACCAACCGCAGTTCAGCGGCGATGGCAAGCGTCTGACCGGTGCCGAAGCACTGTTGCGCTGGCGCCATCCACGTCGTGGACTGGTGCCGCCGGGGGATTTCATTCCGGTGCTGGAAGAACTCGGTCTGGTGGTGGACGTTGGCGACTGGGTGATCAGCGAGGCTTGCCGCCAACTGAAGACCTGGCACCAGAATCGTGTACGCGTGCCGAAGGTTTCGGTGAACATCTCGGCGCGGCAGTTCTCCGACGGCCAGCTCGGCACGCGGATCGCCACGATCCTGCGCGAAACCGGCCTGCCGCCGGCGTGTCTGGAGCTGGAGCTGACCGAAAGTATCCTGATGCGCGAAGTCAGCGAGGCGATGCAGATTCTCGCCGGGCTGAAAAACCTCGGCCTGAGCATTGCGGTCGACGACTTCGGCACCGGGTATTCATCGCTGAACTACCTCAAGCAATTCCCGATCGACGTGCTGAAGATCGACCGTACGTTTGTTGACGGCTTACCGTCGGGCGAGCAGGACGCGCAGATTGCCCGGGCGATCATCGCGATGGCGCACAGCCTGAATCTGGCGGTGATCGCCGAGGGTGTGGAGACCCATGAACAACTGGACTTCCTGCGTGAGCATGGTTGCGATGAGGTTCAGGGGTATCTGTTCGGGCGACCGATGCCGGCGAGCCGCTTTGAAGCGCAGTTCAGCAATGACGCGTTGTTCATGTTCGACTGAAGATTTGTGGTGCAGCCATCGCGAGCAGGCTCACTCCTACAAGGGGATTGATGTCGATCACAAGTTTTAAGCTCACCTCGGATACTGTAGGAGTGAGCCTGCTCGCGATTGGGTCGGCAGAAACACCACTGATCTGCGCATGAACGCCACTTGTCTGCGACATGATGTCGTTTCATATGCCATCCAAAACCCATTGGGTTAGAATGCCCCCCTTTTCTGCCCCCGATCCTTGAGGACCGCCATGTTCAGCCGTGATTTGACTATTGCCAAGTACGACGCCGACCTTTTTGCCGCCATGGAGCAAGAAGCTCAGCGCCAGGAAGAACACATTGAGCTGATCGCTTCGGAAAACTACACCAGCCCAGCGGTGATGGAAGCTCAAGGCTCGGTCCTGACCAACAAGTACGCTGAAGGCTACCCAGGCAAGCGCTACTACGGTGGTTGCGAGTACGTCGACATCGTTGAGCAACTGGCCATCGACCGCGCCAAAGAGCTGTTCGGCGCCGATTACGCCAACGTTCAGCCACACGCCGGTTCGCAAGCCAACGCGGCTGTTTACCTGGCCCTGCTGCAAGGTGGCGACACCATTCTGGGCATGAGCCTGGCCCACGGTGGTCACCTGACCCACGGCGCCAGCGTTTCCTCCTCCGGCAAGCTGTACAACGCCGTGCAGTACGGCATCGACGCCAATGGCCTGATCGACTACGACGAAGTCGAGCGCCTGGCCGTTGAGCACAAGCCGAAAATGATCGTCGCCGGTTTCTCTGCCTACTCGCAGATCCTCGACTTCCCACGCTTCCGCGCCATCGCGGACAAGGTTGGTGCTTACCTGTTCGTCGACATGGCTCACGTGGCCGGTCTGGTTGCCGCTGGTGTTTACCCGAACCCGGTGCCATTCGCTGACGTCGTGACCACCACCACGCACAAGACCCTGCGCGGTCCACGTGGCGGCCTGATCCTGGCGCGCGCCAACGCCGACATCGAGAAGAAGCTGAACTCCGCGGTATTCCCGGGCGCCCAGGGTGGCCCGCTGGAGCACGTGATTGCTGCCAAGGCGATCTGCTTCAAGGAAGCACTGCAGCCTGAGTTCAAGGCCTACCAGGAACAAGTGGTACTGAACGCCCAGGCCATGGCCGAAGTGTTCATCGAGCGCGGTTTCGACGTGGTTTCGGGCGGTACCAAGAACCACCTGTTCCTGCTGTCGCTGATCAAGCAGGACATCTCCGGTAAAGACGCCGACGCCGCTCTGGGCAAAGCGTTCATCACCGTGAACAAGAACTCGGTGCCAAACGATCCACGCTCGCCGTTCGTCACTTCCGGCCTGCGCTTCGGTACCCCGGCTGTGACCACTCGCGGCTTCAAGCAAGCCGAGTGCAAAGAACTGGCCGGCTGGATCTGCGACATCCTGGCTGACCTGAACAACGAAGCGGTGATCGACGCCGTTCGTGAGAAAGTCAAAGCCATTTGCAAGAAACTGCCGGTATACGGCGCGTAATCGCGACGTCAAACCCGCAGCATGAAAAACCGGCCAAGTGATTGGCCGGTTTTTTTTCGTCTGCAGGAAAGCGATATCGTCTCCCTCCTTTGGGCTCATTACTTTCGGCGCTTGAACACTGAAACAACAACTTAAGTAAAAACACACCCACCAATAAAACTTAGCTGATAGTGTTTAGCCGAGGTAAACCAATAACCCAATAACAACTGAAAAAGTCGTGGAAAAGGTTTTTAACAATCGCTAAAAATCACAGTATCAATAACTCAAGGAAGAGTTCATGAGTACCAACAGGCAGAAATCCTTTATAGCAACACTGGAACTTGACCAGCATCACCTCGATATCCTCGGGGCATTATATGAAACACCGACCCTGCGCATTGATAAATCCTTTTCGGGCGGCTTTTATACCGGAGCCTCCATCAAACTCAATGATGCTCATCTACTGGGCCGCCGTCCGCACGGGGAAGTAAAAAATGCGTCGCCCATGAACATTTACTTTCGCTGCACCGATGACTATTACCACCTCTACATCCGTTCCCACGCCACTCATACCGGCCATTGCATCAGCAAGGATGTCGCCGGCGTGCTGGGTGCCTTCCTGCCGGCAGGCGGTGACACCACCTCGTTCAACCTACTGAGTCTGGATAATCGAACCATCACCCTTGACGACATGGGACGTGATACTCAGCGGGTTCGGCTCAAGGCCCGCAACTCCGGACACATCAGCGCCGTTCGCCGCCGAGGCGCCCCCTACAGCTACCTGGCCGGGACTGATAACGACGGCATCCCGTTCACACTGCGAATCATTGAGCGCAATGCCTCGTTCATCAGTGATCCAGACGAAATCTGACAACACAAACATTTGCATGCTTGCGCCCACTTGCGGCCAAGTGACTTATCTATTCGCATTAAAAAAGAAGACACTTATGAGTACCGACCAAGAAAAATCGTTTACTGCAACCATTAGCACTCGCTTTGGTCAACCTCACTTTCCGAAGTTGACTTATGGCAGGGCAATCAGCACTCCGCGTCCGGATTACGAGGCCTTTACCTTCTCCTACCAGATAGATGTTTCAAACTATCTTTTTCTCAAGCCCGATGTAGCCCCCGACGCTTTGACCTTTTATTTCCGGTGCCTCGACGACTACTACACAATCTACATTTTCACGCCGGGCGAGTATTACTACAGAACCATCAGTCGAGAAGAAAAAGACTTCTTGAATGCCTATGCAACCGAAGATGGCGATCAGACCACCTTCAACTTGCTGAACGCCAAAGGCAACATCATCACCCTCGATGAAATCGACACGGACACTCCCACCGTCAGAATACGGACCCGAGGCGGTGCTCTGCTCTGCGCAGGGCAAAGTCGCAGTAAATACGATCCGAAAGTGGGTACTTTCGTGCGCACCAACCACAATCGCAGTGCAGGTGTTATCGACTTCAAGTTGAACATCCTCCAGCGTAACGTGCCTTACTGAGCAGGATCCCAACACCGCGCCCGGCCAGTCATGACCGGGCATCGCCTCTCGAACGCCGCCCGCCACAACAGCATTGCGCGCCACTGGTCAGACCGGTCATGCCAATTTTGTGCTTCCCCCTTGTATTACTGAAAAAACCGAGCGTAGACTGCGCCTGCACTGGACATACCGGTAAGACCACAATAATTAAGTCCTGAATCTGATGTGCTCCGCACACGGCAGCCAGGACACCGACCAGGATTCCTCCCATGCTCAGATGGTGCTCGCGTTCAATCTTTCTCCAAGTGGTTCTCGGACTGATGCTCGGCATCGTCTGCGGGCTGACCCTCCCCGAATACTCGGCCCAGCTCAAACCGCTCGGCGACGGTTTCATCAAACTGATCAAGATGCTCATCGGCCTGATCGTGTTCTGCGTGGTGGTCAGCGGTATCAGTGGCGCGGGCGATCTGAAGAAGGTCGGGCGCATCGGCCTCAAGTCGGTGATCTACTTTGAAGTGCTGACCACCATCGCTTTGGTGATCGGCCTGGTCTTCGCCTTCAGCACTGGCATCGGCAGCGGCGCGAATATTCATCTGGAGCAGCTGTCCACCGCCGACATGGGCGATCTCGCCGAACGCGGCCAGCACATGCACACCACCACGCAGTTCCTGATGGACCTGATCCCGACGTCGGTGATCGGTGCCTTCGCTGACAACAACATTCTGCAGGTTCTACTGTTCTCGGTGCTGTTCGGCAGTGCGTTGAATCTGGTCGGTGAAGCCGCTTCCGGAATCTCGCGACTGATCAACGAACTGAGCCATGTGATCTTCCGGATCATGGGCATGATCGTGCGTCTGGCACCGATCGGCGTGTTCGGCGCCATCGCTTTCACCACCAGCAAATATGGCCTCGACTCCCTGCAACATCTGGGTAGCCTCGTCGGTTTGTTCTACCTGACCTGCATCGCGTTCGTCAGCGTGATTCTCGGTCTGGTGATGCGTGCCTCTGGCCTGCGCATGTGGCCGCTGTTGAAGTATCTGCGTGAAGAACTGCTGATCGTCATGGGCACCGCCTCGTCCGACGCCGTGCTGCCACAGATCATGCGCAAACTCGAACACCTCGGCATCGGCAGTTCGACCGTGGGTCTGGTGATTCCGACCGGGTACTCGTTCAATCTCGACGGCTTCTCCATCTACCTGACTTTGGCCATTGTGTTCATCGCCAATGCCACCGGTACACCACTGGCGATGACCGACTTGCTGACCATTCTGCTGGTGTCGCTGATTACCTCCAAAGGTGCCCACGGCATTCCCGGTTCGGCACTGGTGATTCTGGCGGCAACGTTGACGGCGATTCCGGCGATCCCGGTGGTCGGTCTGGTGCTCGTGCTCGCAGTGGACTGGTTCATGGGCATCGGTCGGGCGTTGACCAACCTGATCGGCAACTGCGTTGCCACGGTAGCGATCGCCCGTTGGGAAAAGGACATCGACGTACAACGCGCCAACAAAGTACTCAGCGGTCAGCAGGGCTACACCTTTCAACCGCGTAAAGCAGCAACTCCGGCGCACCAGCAGGAGTTCTGATTTAACCCTGCAGGAGTGGCCGCAGGCTGCGATCTTTTGATCTGGTTTGCGGCGCCCCTTTAGGCACATGGAGCAAGACAAGTGATCACCACATCAACCGTCGTCAACTCAGTCGTAGAAAAACTGCGGGCCGCATTGGCCCGTGGCCAGTGGCGCTCCGGCGACATGCTGCCGGGCCAGCGCGAACTCGCCGAACAGCTGGGCATCAGTCGTCCGAGCCTGCGCGAAGCAGTGATCGTCCTGGAAACCCTCGGCCTCGTCCGCTCGATGCCGGGCAAAGGCGTGATCGTACTCGACGCGCAATTCAGCGACAGTCAAAGCCACGACAGTGCAGTCGCCGGTGCCAGCCTCGAAGATGTGCTGCAACTGCGCTACACCCTTGAGCCGTTCATTGTTGGCCTGGTGGCGCAGTCGATCAGCAGCAAGGAAGTCGGCCAGTTGCGCCTGACCCTGATGGACATGCGCGAAGCCCTTGAGGCCGGTGACAGTGAGGCCGGGGTCAGCGCCTACATCGCCTTCCACGAAGAACTGTTCACCCTGACCTCGAACCCGATTTTCCAGAGCGTGGTGCAGCAAACCAGCAATGCGCTCAAGCAGAGTGCCGAAGTGCTGCGTAACTCCCCGGAACATTTGGCCGAACGCCTGGAAGAAAACGAAGCCGTGGTGCGCGCAATCCGCAGCAAGAACAGCGCCCAGGCCAGTGCCGAAATGCGCCGGCACATTCTGCGCGAAGGTCAACGCATGGGCATCGAGCTGAATATTCCGGATGACAACCTGAGTCGCTGATTCCTATTGGAGACAGGCTATGAACAGTTTCGCCTCACCGTCGCACACCCACCCGACTACTGCGCCCCTGCCCTTTTCCCGCGTAAGGGCGCCGACGGACGATCTGTATCCGCGACTGTTCGATGCGATTCTGGAACAGCGCATTGATCCGGACAGCCGATTCACCGAGGACAGTTTGAAAGAGATGTTCAGTGTCAGTCGTGCGGATGTGCGCCGGGTGCTGACGCAGTTGTCGCTTGAGCAAGTCATTGTCCTGCGCGCCAACCATCGCCCGCGTGTGGCGGCCCCTGATCGCGAGCAGACACGGCAGACTTTGCACGCACGACGGCTGACTGAAAGTACGTTGGTACGTTTGGCCTGCCAGTGCCCGCAGGCTGACGGATTGAAACGCTTGCGCGGGTTGATCGAGCGCGAGCGTCAGGCTGTCGAGCAGGATCGGCGCGGGACGGCAATTCGCTTGTCGGGGGAGTTTCATCTGCACTTGGCGCAGATGGCGGGAAATGCGCCGTTGGCGCATTTTTTGGGCAGTCTGGTGCCGTTGACATCATTGGCGATTGCGCGAAGTTCGTCTCTGACGCACAGCTGTTGCGCCTGGCGGGAACATTTGGCGCTGGTTGAGGCCGTCGAGCGAGGCGATATTTCCAAGGCCGCGATGTTGATGAATCGGCATCTGGATCATCTTGAGCAGACGCTGCTGGGTTCAGATCTTGAGCATTGTGTTGCAGGTTAGATTGCTATCGCGAGCAGGCTCACTCCTACAGGGGAACGCATTGCAACTGTAGGAGTGAGCCTGCTCGCGAAGAGGCCATCACTGACAACCAAGATCCATCAGGCAGAAACCACCCTGGCAAACCCCGCCCGAATCTTCTCTTCCGGCAAATCATCAGCAATAAACACAATCACGCTATCCCGCGCCTCTCCCTCGGCCCATTCGGTGTCCCAGTCGAAACCATAGAGTTTCAGCACACCCTGAAAAACCAGGCGGCGATCTTCGCCAGCAATGCTCAGCACGCCTTTGTAACGCAGCAATTGTTTGCCGTGCTCTTCGAGCAATTCATTCATGAACTCGCTGAGCTGATCAATATCCAGCGGTTGATCGGTGCGCAGCACCAGACTGGAAATGCGATCAATCGACGGTGCCTTGGTGACCGGACGCAGGCTCAATCCGCCGCCGAGGTCGGCGTTGAGATTAAAGCCGCGCACATCGAGCAGTTCAGCCAGATCAATATTGCCGTGCTCAACCACACGAACCGGCGCACGCCGGTTGATCCGTGTCAGGCGTTCGCTCAACGCGTTGAACGTGGCTTCGTCGACCAGATCGGTCTTGCTCACCAGCAAGCGGTCGGCGAAACCGATCTGCGCCTGGGCGATGGTCTGAGTCAGGTGCACGTCGGCATGCGCGGCATCGACCAGGGTAATGATGCCGTCGAGCAGGTATCGCTCACGCAGCTCTTCATCGATGAAAAAGGTCTGCGCGACCGGCGCTGGATCGGCCAGACCGGTGCATTCGATCACTAGGCGATCGAAGGCGATCTCGCCGCTGTCCAGCCGTTCGAGCAGCAGGTACAGGGCTTTGGTCAGGTCGGTGTGGATGGTGCAGCAGACGCAGCCGTTGGCCAAGGTCATGACCTGGACGGGTTCATCACCGAGCAATTGGCTATCGATGCCGGCGTCGCTGAATTCGTTTTCGATCACGGCGATTTTCAGGCCGTGCTCGGCTTTCAAAATATGGCGCAGCAAAGTGGTCTTGCCGGCACCGAGGAAACCGCTGAGTACCGTGACCGGGATGGGAGAGGACAAAACTCGATCTCCTGAAAAGAAACACAAAACAAATGTGGGAGCCAGCCTGCTGGCGATGAGGGTGTATCAGTCGACATGACTGTCGAATGACACTCCGCAATCGCCAGCAGGGCTAGCTCCCACAGGGGATTACCTCAACCTCTGCGCTGTCAGCTCAACAGCACTTCGGCCCACCCTTGCCACCGTAACGGGCCTCCTGACGTTCGCGGAAGAACATCTCGTAGCTCATCACCGGTTTGTCCGGGTGCTTGGTTTGCATATGCTCGACGTAGGTGTCGTAGTCGGGCATGCCGACCATCAGGCGCGCGGCCTGACCGAGGTATTTACCGAGGCGACTCAGGTCATTGAACATGGTGCAATCCTCTGGTTACGCGTCCGGCAGGGCCTGGAATGGCGATTCTTTATCCGTACGCTCTTTTTTGCCCCAGGCGGCGATACCGACCTTGAGCGCATAGAACAGGATGCTGAAGACCACGAACAGGAACAGCGCGGTGAGCGTTGCGTTGGTGTAGGCGTTGAAGATCACGTGCTGCATCTGCTCGACGCTTTTTGCCGGGGCCAGCACCTGACCGTTGGCCAGCGCATCGCTGTACTTCTTGGCCAGCGACAGGAAGCCGATCGCCGGGTTGGCGTCGAACAACTTGATGAAGCCTGCAGTCGTGGTGCAGATCAGCAGCCAGGTGGCTGGCAGCAGGGTGACCCAAATGTAACGCTGACGCTTCATTTTGATCAGAACCACAGTGCCGAGCATCAGCGCGATACCCGCCAGCATCTGGTTGGAGATACCGAACAGTGGCCACAAGGTGTTGATGCCGCCCAGTGGATCGATCACGCCTTGGTACAGCAGCCAGCCCCACATTGCCACACAACCGGCGGTGGCGATCAGGTTGGCAGTCCACGATTCGGTACGCTTCAGCGCCGGAACGAAGGAGCCCAGCAGATCCTGCAGCATGAAGCGCCCGGCACGAGTACCGGCGTCAACCGCGGTCAGGATGAACAGTGCCTCGAACAGGATCGCGAAGTGGTACCAGAATGCCATGGTGTTTTCACCCGGCAGAACACTGTGCAGGATCTGTGCGATACCGACCGCCAGGGTTGGCGCACCACCGGCACGGGCCAGGATGGTGGTTTCGCCAATGTCATGCGCCACGGCTTGCAGCGCTTCCGGCGTGATCGCAAAGCCCCAGCTGGAAACCACTTGCGCAACCGATGCGACATCACTGCCAACCACGGCGGCCGGGCTGTTCATCGCGAAGTACACGCCAGGCTCGATCACCGACGCGGCGACCATGGCCATGATGGCGACGAACGACTCCATCAGCATGCCGCCGTAACCGATGTAACGGGCGTTGGTTTCGTTATCCAGCAGCTTCGGCGTGGTGCCCGAAGAAATCAGCGCGTGGAAACCGGAAACCGCACCGCAAGCGATGGTGATGAACAGGAACGGGAACAGACCGCCCTTCCACACCGGGCCAGTGCCGTCGACGAACTGGGTCAGCGCCGGCATTTTCAGCTCGGGCATGGTGATCAGAATGCCGATCGCCAGGGCGACGATGGTGCCGATCTTGAGGAACGTGGAGAGGTAGTCGCGCGGTGCCAGAATCAGCCACACCGGCAGCGATGCCGCGACGAAACCGTAACCGACCAGCATCCAGGTGATCTGCACGCCGGTGAAGGTGAACGCCTTGGCCCACACCGGATCAGCAGCAATCTGCCCACCGAGCCAGATCGAACCGAGCAACAGCAATACGCCGACCACGGAGATTTCGCCGATGCGGCCCGGACGGATGTAGCGCATGTAAATGCCCATGAACATCGCAATCGGGATGGTCGCCATCACGGTGAAGATACCCCACGGGCTCTCCGCCAGTGCTTTCACCACGATCAACGCCAGCACCGCGAGGATGATGATCATGATCAGGAAGCAGCCGAACAGTGCAATGGTGCCGGGAATGCGGCCCATTTCTTCACGCACCATGTCGCCAAGGGAGCGGCCGTTGCGCCGGGTCGACATGAACAGAACCATGAAGTCCTGCACTGCGCCCGCCAGCACCACACCGGCAATCAGCCAGAGTGTGCCGGGCAAGTAGCCCATCTGCGCCGCCAATACCGGGCCGACCAGAGGCCCCGCGCCAGCGATGGCAGCGAAGTGGTGACCGAAAAGAATGTGTTTGTTGGTCGGCACATAGTCCAGACCATCGTTGTTGAGCACGGCGGGGGTGGCCCGACGCGGATCCAGTTGCATCACGTTGTTGGCGATGAACAGACTGTAGTAACGGTACGCAACCAGATAAATGGCCACGGCAGCGACCACGATCCACAAGGCGTTGATCGCCTCGCCGCGGCGCAATGCCACTACGCCCAGGGCGCACGCTCCTACGATTGCCAGCACTAGCCAGGGTAAGTGGCGTAGCAGGCTATTATTATTTTTCATTTTATTATTCCAGCCAGGGTGGACAAGAAAGACAGCCACCCCGAGTTTAGCGCTAACGGCGCCAAAGGCCATACCCCGACATTGGTCTATCTGGCCCGTTTGCGCTGGCACGCGCGAACAATGCGGGTCTATAGTCAGCGAACCTTCGGAGGATTGCGCCATGAGCGAGCACCCAGCCAACCGTCGTCGCTTCAAACGTATTGCGTTCGATGCCAGAACCGAGCTGAGTCAGGCCGAGTACATCTGGCCCGTCAAGTTGATCGACCTCTCGCTCAAAGGGCTGTTGATCGAGCGACCGGAGCCGTGGCTGGGGGACGCGCAGAAGGATTTCTTCGTCGATATTCATCTGAGCGAAGACGTCGATATCGAGATGGATGTGCACTTGGCCCATGAAGAGAACGGCCAGTTGGGCTTTGTCTGCCGACATATCAGCCTCGAATCGATCCAGCGCTTGCGACGGTTGATCGAGTTGAATCTGGCGGATGAGGCCGAACTGGAGCGCGAGTTGGGTGCCCTGATCGAAATCTAGAATCCACCACAGATCAAATGTAGGAGTGAGCCTGCTCGCGATAGCGTTTTTACATTCAACACTTCAGTTGGCTGATGTACCGCTATCGCGAGCAGGCTCACTCCTACAGAGGTCGGTGGTTTATTCGAAAAGTGCGTCGAGCGCCTGTTCGAGGCGGGTCACGGCGATGATCTGCAAACCTGGAGGCGACTCCTTCGGCGCATTGCCCTTCGGCACGATCGCCCGTTTGAAGCCATGCTTCGCCGCTTCCTTCAACCGCTCTTGACCACTCGGCACTGGGCGCACTTCGCCGGACAGGCCGACCTCACCGAACACCAACAGATCATGCGGCAACGGTCGGTTGCGCAAACTCGACATCACCGCAGCCATCAACGCCAGGTCAGACGCCGTTTCCAGCACCTTCACCCCACCGACGACGTTGAGAAATACATCCTGATCGTGAGTCGGAATCCCGCCATGGCGATGCAAAACCGCGAGCAACATCGCCAAACGGTTCTGATCCAGGCCCAGCGTCACCCGACGCGGATTGGCCAGATGGCTGTCATCGACCAGCGCCTGCACTTCCACCAGCATCGGCCGCGTGCCTTCCCACGTCGCCATGACCACACTGCCTGGAACTTCTTCCTGCGCGCGGGTGAGAAAAATCGCCGACGGGTTGGAGACTTCTTTCAAGCCCTTGTCGGTCATGCCGAACACGCCTAACTCGTTGACCGCGCCGAAACGGTTTTTCACCGCGCGCAGCAAACGCAGACGACCATCGGACTCACCTTCGAAGTACAGCACGGTGTCGACCATATGCTCGAGCACACGCGGACCGGCCAGCGCGCCTTCCTTGGTCACGTGGCCGACGAGGAAAATCGCCGTGCCGCTCTGCTTGGCGTAACGCACCAGCAGCGCCGCGCTCTCGCGCACCTGGGATACGCCGCCGGGCGCCGATTGCAGTTGTTCGGTGAAGATCGTCTGAATCGAGTCGATCACCATCACCTTGGGCTTTTCCTGGCGAGCTGTGGCAATTATGGTTTCGATGCAGGTTTCGGTCATGACTCGCAGTTGATCCTGCGGCAAGCCGAGACGGCGGGCGCGCATCGCCACTTGTTGCTGAGATTCTTCGCCAGTGACGTAAAGGGCCGGCATGCTCTTTGCGAGGTTGCACAGGGTCTGCAACAGAATGGTTGACTTGCCGATCCCGGGATCGCCGCCGATCAACACCACAGAACCGTCGACCAGACCGCCGCCGAGCACGCGATCCAGTTCACCGGAAGCGGTGGAGAAGCGCGGAATCTCTTCAATGCTGACTTCGGCCAGGGTCTTGATCTGTGCCTGCTGCCCGGCCCAGCCGGTGCGACCGGTGGGTGCTGTGGCGCCGCCACTTTCGATCATGGTTTCGGTCAGGGTGTTCCAGGCACCACACTCCCCACACTGCCCGGCCCACTTGGGAAAGGTTGCGCCGCACTCGGTGCAGCCGTACATGCGCTTGGCCTTGGCCATCTCGATCCCCCGGCAAAAACGGCGATGATAACGCAGCTGTCGTCGATCAGCGCGGCGCGCTGGTACGGATTTCCCCGTTGGCCAGACGTGTGGCGCTATTGCCCAACGGATCCTCGGCATTCAGATCGGCGCCCCTGGTTTTCAGTGCATCGAGCAATTCCAGGCGTTTGAACAACCCGGCGTACATGGCAGCCGTCTGCCCGGCGCCATTGCGTTGGTCAGGGCTGCAATGGGTAGCCATCAGGCGTCGGGCGATCTGCAACTCGCCTTTGAAGATCGCCCCCATCAGCGCGGTATTGCCGCGTTGATCCTGCGCACAGGCGTCGGCCCCGGCCGCGAGCAAACGCTCCACCGCCGGCGCCTGACCGTGATAGGCCGCCAGAATCAATGCGGTGTAACCCTTGCCGTCACGGGTATCGAGGGAATAGCC
Source organism: Pseudomonas sp. MYb2 (assembly GCF_002979955.1). NCBI lineage: Bacteria > Pseudomonadati > Pseudomonadota > Gammaproteobacteria > Pseudomonadales > Pseudomonadaceae > Pseudomonas > Pseudomonas sp. MYb2. The sequence continues at coordinate 101,539 of NZ_PCQC01000012.1, read as the reverse complement.
GGACTCGATGAAGGTCTCGAGCATCGGTACATCACCGCGCCGGGCGGCGTCGAAATAGTAGTCCTGCAGTTGGGCCTTGATCGCCTCAGGGTTCTGTTCGGCCAGCGCAGCAAAGGACTGGCAGCCGAGCAGCAAGAATAGAAGAACACGCATAAACCACCTCCTTGAACAGAACGGGGCCTGATTCAGGCCCCGCATGGCATTGCGTCGAAATCAGTCGACCAGCTTGGCCGCCAACGCCTTGACTCGACTCAGGTCACCCTTGGCCACTGCCGTCACACCGCTGCCGTATTCCGGATCAGCCTTATAAAGGAAAGACAGGATGATGTGCTTGCTCTCGTCATCGGTGGTCGCCAGCGAGCCGCCAAAGCTCTCGATCAGGTCACGACGTTCCTTCTGGCTGAATGAGCGATACAGATCACCGGCCTGTTTGAAGTTCTGCTCTCGTGTAATTTTCGCCTGCTGAGTGTTGCCGGACAGCGCCGACTGGCTGTAGCGCGCACTATTTGCTTCTTCACGCGGCTGCAAACGGCTTGGCTGATAATTCACCCCGGAGTTGCTCGCGCCGATGTTCATTGCGCCATCCTGATTGCCGTTATTCACCGCAACCTTCGGTGCGTTGATCGGCAGTTGCAAAGCGTTGGCGCCGAGACGATACATCTGCGTATCGGCATAAGAGAACACTCGACCTTGCAACAAACGATCTTCCGATGGCTCGATACCCGGAACTACATTGGCTGGCGCCATGGCCACTTGTTCGGTCTCCTGAAATACGTTTTGCGGATTTCGGTTCAAAACCATCTGTCCAACTTTTCGCTCAGGAATACCTGGCCAGATCTTGGTAGCGTCCAATGGATCGAAATCAAACTTAGACAAATCTTGTGGTTTTAGCACTTGAATGTACAAGTCCCACTTCGGGAAATCACCCTTGTTGATATGAGTGACAAGATCATTGGTCATATGACTGTAATCTTGACCTTGAACTTTGCTTACTTCTCCAGGCGTGAGGTTTTTAATCCCCTGCAAACTTTTCCAGTGAAACTTTACGTAGTGAACTTCACCTTTCGCGTTAATCAGTTTATAGGCATGTACACCATTGCCATCCATTTCCCGATAACTCGCGGGCGTTCCCGAATTGGAATACAACTCGGTCAGCGTTCGAGTGGCTTCCGGCACATGGGAAAAGAAATCGAAACGACGTGAATCGTCGTCCAGATTAGTGCGCGGATCCGGTTTGAATGCATGCACCATATCCGGGAACTTGATTGCATCACGGATGAAAAAGGTCGGGAAGTTATTGCCAACCAGGTCCCAATTGCCATCAGCGGTATAGAACTTGGTGGCGAAACCACGGGGGTCACGCAGGGTTTCCGGGGAGTGGTTGCCATGTACCACAGCGGAAAACCGCACGAAGACGGGCGTCGTCTGGCCGGCAGCAAATACCTTGGCCTTGCTCAGGTCGCTCAGGTCATTGGTCACGGTGAAGGTGCCATGCGCACCGGTACCGCGGGCGTGCACCACGCGTTCAGGGATGCGTTCACGGTCGAAACGCTGCAGTTTCTGAATCAGTTGCACATCCTGCAGCAGCACCGGGCCATTGGCGCCGGCGGTTTGCGAGTTCTGGTTGTCACCGACCGCAGCGCCGTTATCGCGCGTCAGGGGCGCGGCATTCACGGAGAACGTCAGCAGGCTGGCGGTGAGTACGCCAAGGGTACGGCGACGGGGAAAAGCCCCTGAGCCAAGCGATGAAGTCATATCAGGTTCCTCTGGTTTTTTTGGGCGCATCCGGGTGCGCCAACCAGAGGCTAGAGGGCATGGCGCGGGAACATAAATAGAATCTTCACAACTTCACGATTGAAAAAAATAGCTTCCTGATCAGCGAGTTAAGGCGTATTTCGCGCGCGATTAGTGGCATTTTGCAAACTATTTACCAATTAATGTGTCGATAAAAACGGGCATTGTAAGAAGGTGTTTCGCGCAGGACGCGTTTTGCTGATTTACACTGCGTACACCAACCTCATCTGTAACAAGGAAATAACCTATGGGCGTGCTAAGTGAGTTCAAGGCCTTCGCGGTCAAAGGCAATGTGGTCGACATGGCCGTCGGTATCATCATCGGCGCGGCCTTCGGCAAGATTGTTTCGTCGTTTGTCGGCGACGTCATCATGCCGCCAATCGGCCTGCTGATCGGAGGTGTGGACTTCAGTGATCTGGCAATTACGCTGAAAGCTGCCGAGGGCAATGCCCCTGCGGTGGTCATGGCGTACGGCAAGTTCCTCCAGACGATTCTGGACTTCGTCATCGTCGCCTTCGCGATTTTCATGGGCGTCAAAGCCATCAACCGCCTGAAGCGTGAAGAGGCCGTCGCCCCGACTCTGCCGCCGGTTCCGACCAAAGAAGAGGAATTGCTGGGCGAGATCCGCGACTTGCTCAAGGCGCAGAACACTCGCCCCTGAGCACGCTGGCATGAACGAAAACGGCACCGGTGAGGTGCCGTTTTTTTACCAGTAGTTTTCCACCGCCACCTGACCGGGCCTGCGGCTAAGGCTCAGGCTCATACCGCGCCGTTTCAGCAGGGCGCGGGTATCGCCGATCATCTGCGGATTGCCGCACAGCATGACCCGCGAATGTTCGGGCGTCAGGCTGACGCCAGCCCTGCGCTCCAGCTCACCATTCTCGATCAGCAGGGTGATGCGCCCATTCAGCGCCCCGGGATGTTCCTCACGCGTAACCGTCGGGATGAACCGAAATTTGTGGGCGTACTCTTGCAGGTATTCCCGTTGCGTCAGTTCGGCGATCAACGATTGATAAGCCAGCTCGCGCGCCTCGCGCACGCTATAGACGAGAATGATGCGCTCGAATTTTTCCCAGACCTCGAAGTCCTGCAGGATCGATAGAAACGGCGCGACCCCGGTACCCGTGGACAACAACCACAGGTCGCGACCATCGACGAAACGATCAAGGGTCAGGTATCCAAACGCCTGGCGCTCCACCAGCAAGGTATCGCCCACCTGCAATCGGCTCAGCTCGCTGGTGAACTCCCCTCCTGGCACCACGATGGAAAAGAACTCGAGAAACTCATCGAACGGCGACGACACCATCGAATAAGCCCGCCATACCGTACTGCCATCAGCCTTGGTCACTCCCAGGCGGGCGAACTGGCCGGCGCGAAACCTGAACCCGGCATCGCGCGTGGTACGCAGCGTGAACAGATTGGCCGTAACAGGCTGGACATCGAGCAAGGCCTGTCGGGTGAACTTCTCAGTGCTGGCAGTCATGGGGTACTCCATCGAACCGGTACGCGCAGTTTCGCGCAATCCTCTGCGATTAAACACCGGTGGTTTGTAATGGCATTAGCGCCAAGCCCTCACAAACAAGATCTTTAAGGAGTGGCAAACATCCAACGTTCGCATACTACCGATCGATCAGATGCCACACACCATATGAAAAAAGCCGCTTACTAATATCTTTTTTTTAAACAACGCCGAACTCCAATAACAAAATATTCCAGAAGCTTTTGTAAGAATCGTCCTACACTTCGTTTTCGTGCTGATCCTTTGGATCCAAAAAAGCACCCCCGCGAAGAACTCATGGAGAGTTAGTGATGGAAATGTGGAAGGAGTCTCAGTTGAAGCAGCTGACTCTCGCCAGGGAGATTGATGTTGCTTATCCAATCCTGCTGAAATTTGCTGAAAATATCGGGTTCAAGTTTTGCGCCATCTATTTGACATCAAACAATCGGAATGCCGATTTTAACGCCTTGCAAATCAATAATTACCCCCGACAATTCAGCCAGCAATATGAAAAGGAACGCTACAGTAAAGTCGACCCGGCAATAGCACACTGCAACCACTCAATGTTGCCTGTTGTCTGGAGCGAGCACCTGTTTTCCTCGACCCCGCACTTATGGCAAGCGCAGCAGGATAGTGGCTTGCGCCACGGCTGGTCGCAGTCATTTCTGCACGAGGAAAGCGGTTTGTGCAGCATTCTCAGCCTGGCCAGAGAGCATGGACCCTTGAGCCCCCTCGAACTGTACGAGCATTTTGGCTATATGTTCTACGCGACCAGCCACCTGAGTGAACTGTTCGCCAGGACGCTGCCCAAACAGGCGCTCAAGGCCGCGCAACCACACCTGTCGCCGCGGGAGCTGGAAGTGTTGAAACTCTCAGCTGTGGGCAAGACCGCGTATGAAATTTCGAGGATTCTGTTCCTCAGCGAGCGGACTGTGAACTATCACGTGCAAAACGTGATTCTGAAACTCAACGTCTGCAACAAGATTTCTGCCGTCATTGCAGCCACGCGGATCGGCATCATCTGACGAGACATCCCCGCCACGACGAAAACCCGCGGGTATTCCAACGGAAAAAAAAGTACCATTTGCAACCTTCCTGAGTGATGACGCCATACTTGCACGTCGCATTACACTCGGACGGTTCCGCCGCACGATCCCCTGGGCCGCGGGACACCCGTTGATTACCCAGAGTCCCGCCCCATGCCTTTGCTCGACACGCCCTTCGCCCAACTTGATCTGATTCGCCAGCCCGAGCAGCAGAATGAACCACTGCAAGCCTTCGATGCGGCCGACGAATACCTGCTCAATCATCTTGCCGCGCAACAGCCTGCAGCGACCACACGGGTACTGGTGCTCAATGACAGCTTCGGCGCGCTGGCTGCCAGCCTCCTGGGCAAAGTCGCAGTGAGCAGCAGCGGTGATTCGTTTCTCGGATTCCTTGGGCTGGAAAAGAACTTGCTGCGCAATGGTCAGGCATTCGACGCGATTCGCCCAATCCCGGCCAGCGAGCCGTTGATCGGCCCGTTCGACCGTGTGTTGATCCGCGTACCGAAGACTCTGGCCCTGCTCGAAGAACAACTGATCCGCTTGCAAGGGCAACTGGCGCCGGGTGCTGAGGTCGTCGCCGCGGCGATGGTCAAACACCTGCCACGCGCGGCCGGTGATTTGCTGGAGCGTTACATCGGCCCCGTGCAAGCCTCACTGGCCGTAAAGAAAGCCCGGCTACTGATCGCGACGCCGCAGGCAAAGGCCCCGGCGATCTCGCCCTACCCGTCGCGTTATCGCCTTGATGAGCCAGCAATCGAACTGCTCAACCACGCCAACGTGTTTTGCCGCGAAGGCCTCGATATCGGTACTCGCGCCTTTCTGCCGCATCTGCCGCAAAACCTCGGCAGTGCAAGGGTAGCCGACCTTGGCTGCGGTAATGGCGTATTGGCGATTGCCAGCGCCCTGCGCAATCCGGATGCGCATTACACACTGGTCGACGAGTCGTACATGGCGGTGCAATCGGCCGCTGAAAACTGGCGCGCGGCGCTGGGTGATCGCGAGGTCGTAGTGCGTGCAGGCGATGGTCTGGCCGGACAGGAGGCACAATCACTGGATGCGGTGCTGTGCAATCCGCCATTCCATCAGCAGCAAGTCGTCGGTGACTTCCTCGCCTGGCGCATGTTCCAGCAGGCGCGCGAAGCGCTGGTAGTGGGTGGTGCGCTGTACATCGTTGGCAACCGCCATCTGGGCTATCACAGCAAACTGGCCCGGTTGTTCCGGGGCGTCGAGCAAGTAGCAGCGACACCGAAGTTCGTGATCCTCAAAGCCCGCAAGTAAACCGCCAGGCAAAAAAAACCCTCCGCAAGGAGGGTTGCAAAGCCGTACCCGAAGGCGCCGGGACGGGGATGATTCAGTGCGTGGTCAGGCCTGCGGCATTCATGAACATGCGCATCAGGCTGGCGGCGATGAACAGCACGCCAACGCTACCGACCCAGATCAGGGCCAGCCAGCCGAGCCGCTGCCACAGCGGTTTTTTTTCGGCTTCTTCAATGTCGTGCAGGGAATGTTTGCCGGTCATTGTTGCGATCCTCAGTCAGATCGATGGCGCCGCTACCGACGCCATCGCGGGCAAGCCCGCTCCCACAGGATTAGTGATAGCCGTCTTCATGGGTGACCTTGCCGCGGAACACGTAGTAGCTCCAGAAGGTGTAACCCAGGATAAACGGGATAATGAACAACGTGCCCACCAGCATGAAGCCCTGGCTTTGCGGCGGTGCGGCGGCGTCCCAGATCGAAATCGACGGCGGTACGATGTTCGGCCACAGGCTGATGCCCAGACCGCTGTAGCCGAGGAAGATCAACACCAGGGTCAGCAGGAACGGCATGTAGTTGGCATTGCGCGCGACTGCTCGGATCAAACCGTACATCGTCACCAGCACCAGAATCGGCACCGGCATGAACCAGAACAGGTTGGGCATGCTGAACCAGCGGGTGGCAATATCCGGATGAGCCAGCGGCGTCCAGATACTGACAATACCGATCACGGCCAGCAGTACGAAAGCCAATGGCCGTGCCAGGTCATGCATCTGTTCCTGGAGCTTGCCTTCGGTTTTCATGATCAACCAGGTGCAGCCGAGCAAGGCATAGGCCACCACCAGCGCGGCGCCGCAGAACATTGTGAACGGCGTCAGCCAGTCCAGTGAACCGCCGGCGAACTGCCGATTGACCACCGGCAAACCGTCGATGAATGCACCCAGCGCCACCCCCTGAAAGAACGTCGCCGCCACCGAGCCACCGATAAACGCCTTGTCCCACAGGTGACGCTTGTCGTCCTTGGCCTTGAAGCGGAACTCGAACGCCACGCCACGGAAAATCAGGCCGATCAGCATGAAAATCAGCGGCAGGTACAGCGCCGACAGCACCACCGAATAGGCCAGCGGAAACGCGCCGAACAACGCCGCGCCGCCCAGTACCAGCCAGGTTTCGTTGCCGTCCCAGACCGGGGCGACGGTGTTCATCATTACGTCACGATCAACTTTGCCGGGGATGAACGGGAAGAGAATCCCGATCCCCAGGTCGAAGCCGTCCATGACCACGTACATCATGATGCCGAAGATGATGATCACGGCCCAGATCAGCGGAAGATCAATACCCATGAGTCAAATCTCCTTGGTCACGCGAAGGTCGTCGTCGCCGTGATCGGCATCGGCCGAATCGTCGGCAGCGGACAACGGACGGGCCGGTGTGCGTTTCTTGCCAGGACCACCGTCCGGCGTTTCCGCGCCCTCGCTGATCTTCGGCCCTTTGCGCACCAGACGCATCATGTAGCCCAGACCTGCACCGAACAGCGCGAAATACACCACCACAAACATGATCAGGGTGATGCTCATCTGCATGAAGCTGTGGTTGGAAGACGCATCCGCCGTGCGCATCAGCCCGTAGACCACCCACGGCTGACGGCCGATTTCAGTGGTGAACCAGCCCGCGAGAATCGCGATCAGGCCGGACGGTCCCATCCACAACGCCAGATACAGGAACGGCCGCGAGGTGTAGAGCGTGTCGCGCTTACGCAGCCACAGGCTCCACAGACCGGTGAAGATCATCAGGAAGCCGAGGCCGACCATGATCCGGAACGACCAGAACACGATGGTCGAATTCGGCCGGTCTTCTGGCGGGAATTCCTTGAGCGCCGGTACCTGTTTGTCCAGCGAGTGAGTGAGAATCAGGCTGCCGAGGTACGGGATCTCCACGGCGAACTTGGTCTTCTCTTCTTTCATGTCCGGCCAGCCGAACAGGATCAGCGGCGTCGCTTCATCACCGTGGTTTTCCCAGTGACCTTCGATCGCAGCGATTTTTGCCGGTTGGTGCTTGAGCGTATTCAGACCATGGAAGTCGCCGATGACTGCCTGGATCGGCGCGACAATCAGCGCCATCCACATCGCCATCGACAGCATGGTGCGGATGGCCGGGTTGTCCTTGCCGCGCAGCAAGTGCCAGGCCGCCGAGGAGCCGACGAAGAATGCCGTGGCGACGAACGCGGCCGTTGCCATGTGCATCAGGCGGTACGGGAACGAAGGGTTGAAGATGATCGCCAGCCAGTCGGTTGGAATCACTTGGCCGTTGACGATCTCGAAGCCCTGCGGAGTCTGCATCCAGCTATTGGAGGCGAGAATCCAGAACGTCGAAATCAGCGTACCGATGGCCACCATCACCGTGGAGAAGAAGTGCAGCCCGCGCCCGACCTTGTTCCAGCCGAACAGCATCACCCCGAGGAAACCGGCCTCAAGGAAGAATGCCGTGAGCACTTCATAAGTCAGCAACGGCCCGGTGACGGCTCCGGCGAAGTCCGAGAAGCGACTCCAGTTGGTGCCGAACTGGTAGGCCATGACCAACCCGGAGACCACGCCCATACCGAAGTTGACGGCGAAGATCTTCGACCAGAAATGGTAGAGGTCACGGTAGGTGTCGTTACGGGTTTTCAGCCACAGGCCTTCGAGCACCGCGAGGTAACTCGCCAGGCCGATGGTGATGGCCGGGAACAGGATGTGGAACGAGATGGTGAACGCGAACTGAATTCGGGCGAGATCTAGTGCCTCTAAACCGAACATATGGCTTCCTCTGTCAGGTAGTACCGGCTGCGGACCCGGAGGCCTGCACCCACTGCCCCCACGGATATGGAGTGCGGCGAATTCTGATTCGTTCTTTTTAAACAACCATCGCAACGCAGGGAGTCTGGCCAACTGGCCACCGGATCAATTCCTTTTGGGTCTTGATCTGGATCAAGCAACGTTGAAAGAGTAGTCCCATTTTTGCCGATGAACTGCGTGGTCGTTTGCCGCGTGACAAGTTGCCTCATAACCGTGGCAATGCCCTGCAACAAATCCCCGGAGCGCTGGCAGCGGGGAAAACAGTACAGATCGCGAAGGCGACGCAAATCCCCGAACAGCAGAATTCATCTGCACCGTAAAAAATTCGATGTCCTCCTAACTAAATTTTTTGTCATAGCAACTTCCTGTTACAGACTGGTGATAACCTCGGCATTCCCCTCGACCCAGACCTGCCCTCAGATGCCCAGCCAAGAGCCCCTGCTGTTACGTCATCACCGCCCGTTTCTCGCTTTCTGGTTCGCGCGGATTTTCACCGCCAGCGGTTTTCAGATGCTCACCGTGGCGATCGGCTGGAACCTCTATCAGTTGACCGGCAACGTCCTCGATCTGGGCCTGGTCGGGCTGGTCGAATTCGCGCCGCGCGTGCTGTTCATGTTGCACACCGGGCATGTCGCCGACCGCTATGACCGGCGCAAAGTCGCGGCGATCTGCCAGTCGTTACAGGCGTTGATCGCGCTGGCACTGGCCATCGGCAGCGCCACCGACCACGTGACCCGCGAGATGATCTTCATCCTCGCCTTCCTGCTCGGCGCGGCGCGTTCGTTCGAGATGCCGACCACTCAGGCACTGCTGCCGAGCATCGTGCCCAGCACACTGTTCCCCCGAGCCGTCGCGGCGGCGCAGTCAGCGCAACAGTCCGCGACCATCGTCGCCCCGGCGCTGGGTGGCTTGCTCTACGCATTCGGCAGCGTCTGGGTGTATGGCCCGACCGTGCTGCTCTACGTCATTGCCTGCACCTTGATGCTCAACCTGCCCGCGCGGCAAACGCCGCTGAACAAAGGCAAGGCCACGCTGGATTCGTTGCTGGCAGGGATCCGTTTCATTCGCAGCCGCCCGGACATCCTCGGGGCGATTTCTCTGGATCTGTTTGCGGTGCTGCTCGGTGGGGCAACGGCGCTGCTGCCGGTATTCGCCAAGGACATCCTGCTGACCGGACCGTGGGGCCTCGGGTTGCTGCGTTCGGCACCGGCGGTGGGCGCACTGGGGATGTCGCTGTTCCTGGCGCGGTTTGCCGTGGAGCGCAATGTTGGCCGGGTGATGTTCACAGCGGTGGGCATATTCGGCGTCGCGACCATCGCCTTTGGCCTGTCGACCTCGTTCTGGTTCTCCCTGGCGGTGCTGGTAGTGCTCGGCGCAGCGGACATGATCAGCATGGTCATCCGCGCGTCTTTCGTACAACTGGAAACCCCGGACGAAATGCGCGGCCGGGTCAGCGCAGTGAACGGCCTGTTTATCGGTGCTTCAAACCAGTTGGGCGAATTCGAATCCGGCGTCACCGCCCACTGGTTCGGCACGGTGCCGGCGGTGGTAATGGGCGGGATCGGTACGCTGGTGGTGACGGGGACATGGATCAAGTTGTTTCCGACATTGGCTAACCGGGATCGGATGCATGTGCCGGTGGAAGAGGTGAAGGTCTGAAGCGATCCAGACCTACAACTCCCCCGCCACTTTCGCCCGCAAGGCCTTGCCGCCGAGTTGCTCGACCAGCGTCAAGGCAAATTCCAGCGCAGCGCTTGAGCCTTGCGCGGTGATGCAATTGCCGTCGACCACCACCGGTTGATCAACAAACGTGCAGCCCGAGAGTTGATGGCTGGCGTTCGGTAGACAAGTCATCCGCCGCTGGCGCAGCACGCCAGCCGCTTGCAGGACGACGGCCGGGGACTCGGCGATGGCGGCGAACAGGCGTCCGGCGCTGGATTGATCCTTGAGCAATTGTTGCAATGGTTGATGCGCTGCCAAGTGTTGCGAACCAACGTCGCCGCCGGGCAAGACGATCAGGTCAAAATGCTGGGCCAGCACATCGACCAGCATGCCGTCGGCAGTCAGACGCGTGCCGCGCGCGCAGGTGAGCATGCGCCGGCCTTCGATGCTGGCAGCGACGACTTCGATGTCGGCGCGGCGCAACACGTCAATCAGGGTCACACTTTGCAGATCATCGATGCCCTCGGCGAGGGTAATCAGGGCTCTAAAGGTCATGGGCGTTATCCGCTGGGTGATCTTTAAAGCGTAGTCAGCTTCCCCCGGATCGCGCGGAAGCAGCCGTTACTTGATGTAAAGCTGGGTCGACATCGTGTTGCGTGGCGCGTTGATGGAAGTGTTGCTGAAGCTGAAGGTGCCTTCCTGCTTGCCCGCCAGATCGAAGGTATAGAGAGAACCGACGGTTTTACTGCCGGGAGTGCATTCGGTCAGGTTGCCATTATCAAAGGCACATACCGGCGCTCGGGTGCCGTTCACTTCGAAACCATCCAGCGTGGCATGCGGCTGGCTCTGGCCGTATCCGACTTCCAGTACATAGACTTTGATGCTCGGCCCGTTGTGATTGCATTGGGTCTGTGTCTGCCCATCACCAATATCTTCCAGACCACAGGCCGGCGATTGCACCTTGATCACTTTCACTTGGGTCAACGGCTCCGCCGAGGCCGCCAGCGCTCCCGGCGTCACGGCCATCAGCGCGGTAATCAAACCCGAAACCTTCATCCAGCACCTGCTCATGCGCGTCCCGCCCCGAAAAAATCAGCGCGCAGTATGGCGCAGTTGGCTTCAAGGCAAAACTTCGCCGACGATCGACACCAACAACCGCCATATTCCTCACGCTGCTGGTATGATGCGCGGCTTTTTCCGGCCCACCACAATTTTCCAGGCGCTTGCGACGGTCTGTGCTTTGCTGTTGAGGTCGATACATTCACGGCGCCACGCGCGCCACGGGGAGCAGACATGCTGGAAAGGCTGTTTCAACTCAAGGCACACAACACCAACGTGCGCACCGAGATTCTGGCGGGCATCACGACTTTCTTGGCCATGGCCTACATTCTGTTCGTCAACCCGAGCATTCTCGGCGAGACCGGCATGGACAAGGGTGCGGTATTCGTTGCCACCTGTCTGGCCGCCGCGATCGGTTCGACGATCATGGGTCTGATCGCCAACTACCCGATTGCCCTTGCTCCGGGCATGGGTCTGAACGCCTTCTTTACCTACACCGTGGTTCTGCACATGGGCCACACCTGGCAAGTGGCGCTGGGTGCGGTGTTCATTTCGGCGGTGTTGTTCTTCCTGCTGTCGATCTTCCGCATCCGTGAATGGATCATCAACAGCATTCCGCTGCCGCTGCGCTCGGCGATTGCTGCCGGTATCGGCCTGTTCCTGGCGCTGATCGCCTTGCACAACGCCGGTATCGTGGTGAGCAACCCGGCGACCATGGTCGGCCTCGGTGACCTGAAACAGCCAGCACCGATTCTCGCCACCCTCGGTTTCGCCCTGATTGTTGCCCTCGAAGCACTGAAAGTGCGTGGCGCCGTGCTGATCGGCATCCTCGCGGTGACCATCGTGTCCATCGCCATGGGCTTCACTCCGTTCAACGGCGTGACCTCGATGCCACCTTCGCTGGCTCCGACTTTCCTGCAACTGGACATCAAAGGCGCACTGGACATCGGTCTGGTCAGCGTGATCTTCGCTTTCCTGTTCGTCGACCTGTTCGACAACTCCGGCACCCTGATCGGCGTCGCCAAGCGCGCCGGCCTGATGGGCAAGGACGGCCACATGCCGAAAATGGGTCGTGCGCTGATCGCCGACAGCACCGCGGCCATGGCCGGTTCGCTGCTGGGCACCTCGACCACCACCAGTTACATCGAATCCGCTGCCGGCGTCAGTGCAGGCGGCCGTACCGGTTTGACCGCCATCGTCGTGGCAATTCTGTTCCTGCTGGCGCTGTTCTTCTCGCCCTTGGCGGCCAGCGTTCCGGCGTTCGCCACTGCACCGGCACTGCTGTTCGTCGCCGTGTTGATGACTTCGGGTCTGGCGGAAATAGACTGGGAAGACATCACCGTTGCCGCGCCGGTTGTCGTGACCGCGCTGGCCATGCCATTCACTTACTCGATTGCCAATGGCATCGCGTTCGGTTTCATCTCCTGGACCGTGATCAAGCTGCTGTCGGGGCGTGCCCGTGAGCTGAACCCGGCACTGGTGATTCTGTCGATTCTGTTCGTGATCAAGTTGGGTTGGTTCAACGCATGACATTTGATTCCCGGGCTTACGCCGAGCAACTTGAAGCCAAGGTCACGCGCCTGCGTGACCTGCTGGCGCCGTTCGATGCCCCCGAGCCGACCGTGTTCGACTCGCCGCTGCAGAACTTCCGTCTGCGCGCCGAATTCCGCCTGTGGCGCGAGGGCGGCGATCGGCACTACGCAATGTTCGCTCAGGACGACAAACGCACACCGATTCTGATCGAAGAATTCCCGATCGCCAGCCTGCGCATCAACCAGTTGATGCCGCAGCTGAAGGCGGCGTGGCAGGCCAGTTCGGCGCTGAGCCACAAGCTGTTTCAGGTCGAGTTCCTGACCACGCTGTCCGGCGATGCGATGATCACCCTGTGCTATCACCGTCCGCTGGACGAACACTGGCACACGGCGGCGACCAAACTGGCAGCGGATCTCGGCGCCAGCATCATCGGTCGCTCGAAGGGCAAACGCGAAGTGCTCGGCCTCGATTACGTGGTCGAGAAACTCGACGTCGGCGGTCGCACCTTCAGTTACCGCCAGCCGGAAGGCGCGTTCACCCAGCCTAACGGCACGGTGAACCAGAAGATGTTGAACTGGGCGTACGACGCGCTGGGCGATCGCAGCGATGATCTGCTGGAGCTGTACTGCGGCAACGGCAACTTCACCCTGCCGCTCGCCACCCGTGTGCGCAAAGTGCTGGCCACCGAGATCAGCAAGACTTCGGTCAACGCGGCACTGAGCAACCTCAGCGAAAACGCTGTGGATAACGTCACCCTGGTGCGTTTGTCCGCCGAAGAGCTGACCGAAGCGCTCAACGAGGTGCGCCCGTTCCGCCGCCTGCAAGGCATCGACCTGAAGAGCTACGAGTTCGGCAGCGTCTTCGTCGACCCGCCACGCGCCGGCATGGACCCGGACACCTGCGAACTGACCCGGCGTTTCGACAACATCCTGTACATCTCCTGCAACCCGGAAACCCTGGCGGCCAACATCGCCCAGTTGCACGACACGCACCGTATTACCAAATGCGCGTTGTTCGACCAGTTCCCGTGGACGCATCACATGGAATCGGGTGTGTTGCTGACCCGGCGTTGATTGCGGGGAGCTGATGCGAAAAAGCCGTCGTGATTGACGGCTTTTTTGTGGGTGCTCACTAAGCGGGATCGACCTTACGCGGACGCCCGCCCTTTTTGCCATTCGCCCGCGCGGCTGCAGACTTTGCCGCGCTGCTCTGACGGCCGTTGCGCGAAGCAACGGCAGAAGCGGCCATGGCTAATAGTGATGGGCTCGCCGAAATCATCCCGGAAATGGAAACGTCGAGGTCTTTACCCTCGTGACAAAGTGCAGTGCCCGCGAAGCCGACTGTCAGGTTTTCATAATCCTCTGCATTGAATCCGTCGAACTCTGGATAACGATCCACCGGTAGCAACACACCGCTGCCGTCTTCAAAACGGATGATCAGGGATGGTTTCTCAAAGGTTACGGAGACAGCCTGCAAGCTATTCGTTCGGCGTGCTTGCCCTTGCTGGATGGCGACGTCGATCATCTCCTCCGTGAGGGGACGACGTGCGGATGGCTTAGCTTTGATGACTTTCATAAATCGATTTCCACTCCTTCCAATGCGTCTATCAATGTCAGAAGAGTTTTGCCCTCGTCTGGCAGATAACGCGCCGATCCCACTCTGTATGTCGTGTCAGTGACGAGTTTCATCCCCAATACTTCGTTTGAATGGCTGTCCCACAATTGATTGTCGAGACAGACAGTTTGCAATTTCGACCACCAGATCCCGCGTGCTCGTCGCAGATGAGCAGGCTGCTCAAGGGATCGACACAAGCCTTCCAGCACGGCCAAGGGTGGTCGACGAGAAAGGGGCACGACGTCCCAAAGCTCAATATCGTTGTGCCAGAAACTGAACTGTAATCGGGCACTCCAACTGCCCGCATTCACGTGAACGTGTGGTGGGCAATGTTCATCTCGCAGCATGATGACAATCGACAATCCTTTGTAGCTGCACACCTTCATGCTAACCCATCCGTTAGGTTAAAAAGTTTCAGGATTCGAGATTCCTTTCAAATCCGACGACTGGTGATCAAGCACATGACGTTTCACCGCTTTTGAGGCTAGCGTCGGAACGGGCTTGAGTCGGTCAATCTGCGGTAAAAAACGTAAGTAAAGCTGTCGTCATATCTCGATCAAATTTGCTTCTGTGCGATCACCGAACATAAAAAGCCACGTCCATTTTTGTTCAATTGACCATGGTAACCATCTAGTACATTTTATCTCCACAGGCTGAAACCCTCGGCCAAAGCCAAAAACAATAAGTGGAGTTACCCCTCATGCCCCCTATCGTTCTGGTGCTCAACGGCCCGAACCTGAACCTGCTCGGCACCCGCGAGCCGGCGACTTACGGTCACGAAACCCTGGCGGATATTTCTGCGTTGTGCGGTCGTGCGGCTGAAGAATTCGGCCTGGCCGTAGAGTTTCGCCAGACCAATCACGAAGGCGAACTGCTCGACTGGATTCACGCGGCTCGCGGTCGTTGCGCCGGGATCGTGATCAACCCGGCAGCGTGGACGCACACTTCGGTGGCGATTCGCGATGCACTGGTGGCCAGTGAGTTGCCGGTGATCGAAGTGCACCTGTCCAATGTCCATGCCCGCGAACCGTTCCGTCATCATTCGTTTGTCTCGGCGATTGCCACAGCGGTGATGGCCGGTTTTGGCAGTCATGGCTATCGCCTGGCACTGGAACATTTCAGCCAGCGGTTGAAGGGGTAACGCGCATGTCTCGCTCTAACGTAATACTCGCCGGGCTGATCGGCGCCGGCATTCAGGCCTCGCGCACGCCAGCGCTGCATGAGCACGAAGGCGATGCGCAGGGCATGCGTTATCTGTATCGCTTGATCGATCTCGATCAGCTGAAAATGGACAGCAGCGCCCTGCCCGATCTGCTGCTGGCGGCCGAGCGGATGAACTACACCGGGCTGAACATTACCTTTCCGTGCAAGCAGGCGATCATCCCGCTGCTCGACGAATTGTCACCGGAAGCCAAAGGCATCGGCGCGGTGAACACCGTGGTGCTGAAGGATGGCAAACGCATCGGCCATAACACGGACTGTCTGGGTTTCGCCGAGGGTTTTCGTCGGGGCTTGAAGGACGCTGCCCGTGAGCGTGTGGTCCAGATGGGCGCAGGTGGTGCAGGCGCGGCAGTGGCTCACGCGTTGTTGAGCGAAGGCGTACAGCAACTGAGCATTTTTGATGTCGACAGTGAGCGCGCCGAGAGTCTGGCGAACAATCTCAATCAGCATTTCGGCTTTGGTCGTGCGGTGGCCGGACATGATCTGCCGAGTACGCTGAATCAGGCAGACGGACTGGTGAATACCACGCCGATGGGCATGGCCAAACTGCCGGGCATGCCTGTGCCGGTCGAACTCCTGCGTAAGGATTTGTGGGTCGCGGAGATCGTGTATTTCCCGCTGGAGACCGAACTGCTGCGTAACGCCCGCGCGCTGGGTTGCCGGACGCTGGACGGCGGCAACATGGCGGTGTTTCAGGCGGTGAAGGCGTTTGAACTGTTCAGCGGTGTAGCGCCGAATGCCCAGCGGATGCTGGCGCATTTTCAAAGCATGAACGGTTAACACTGTAGGAGTGAGCCTGCTCGCGATAACGGTGTGTCAGCCAACACATTCGTTGCCTGACACACCGTTATCGCGAGCAGGCTCACTCCTACAGGGGTTCTGTGTCAGGCTTGCAGGTAGCGCAGCACCGATTCGCAGATCATCTCGCGGTGACGCTGTTTAATGCTTTCATCCGGCAGATCGATCTGGAAAATCTCGCCAAACGTGTGCCGGTTCGACACGCGATAGAAACAGAATGAACTGATCAGCAAATGCACATCCAGTGCATCCAGCCCCTTACGGAAAGCCCCCACTTCAGCGCCCCGACGCAAAATCTCGCCCAGCGAATCGAGGATGGTGTTGTTCATCGCCTTGATCGCATCGGAACGCTTCACGAATTCAGCGTTGTGGATGTTTTCGATGCTGACGATGCGCACGAAATCGACGTTGCGGTCGTGGTGATCGAAGGTGAATTCGACCAATCGACGAATCGCCTCCACCGGCGGCAACTCGGCCAGGTGCAGACGATTTTCGGTGTTGCGGATATCGCCGTAAAGCTTCTCCAGCACCTCGACGTACAACTGCTCCTTACTGCCGAAGTAGTAATAGATCATGCGTTTGGAGGTGTGGATACGCTCGGCGATCGCATCGACGCGAGCACCCGACAAACCTTGCTGGACGAACTCGACGATCGCCTCCTGCAGGATGTTCTCGCGGGTTTTTTCCGGGTTGTTCTTGCGACTCTTGCGCGGCTCTACGGCGGACACTTCAGTAGCTGCGGAAAGTTCTGTATTCATCGTCATTGCGGGCTCACGGCCATCACTGCACAGGCGGCGATTATGGGCCGCGCAGCACAGTGAAGGAAGCCGCGGGACCTGTGTTTAATCCCGCGTTTACGAATTTCCTACAACTTCGCCTGGCGCACGGCGCCACTGCGTGACTTGGCCATAGCCGCCAGTCGCACCGCCACGTTCGCCGCGCCGTAACCGGCGTAGCCATTCTTGCGCTGGATGATCTCGAAGAAGAAGCGCCCTTCGAACGGTTCGGTGTAGACGTGGAACAGCTCACCGCCCTGGGCATCACGGTCGTACAAGACGTTGTAATACGCCAGTTCGCTGAGGAATTCGTCGTCGAAATCGAAACGCGCGGCGAGGTCGTCGTAATAGTTGAGCGGGATATCCAGCAGCGGTACACCGGCTTCTTTGGCGCGACTGACTTCGGCGAAGATGTCGTCACAATCGAAGGCGATGTGATGCACACCGGAACCACGATAACTCGACAGCGCGTGGGAAATCGCGGTGTTGCGGTTCTCGGAAATGTTCAGCGGCAAACGAATCGAGCTGTCGCGACTACGCAGTGCACGGCTCTTCACCAGACCGTACGGGTCGGGCAGCACCACTTCATCGTCCGCTTCGAAATCCAGCAGGCTCTTGTAGAACAGCACCCAACTGTCGAGGCTGTCGGCGGGCAGCGCCATCGCCATGTGGTCGATACGCTTGAGACCGCCACGGGTCGGCGCGTCGGCCAGCAGATTGAAATCGGTGCCGTAGACATCGGCTTGTTCATCGACCAGATAAATCAGGCTGCCGTCCGGCGCGCGCACTGCCGCCAATTCGAGTTCGTTGGGGCCGACCAGTCCACGATAGGGCTGACCTTTGTAGGCGACGGCGCGGGCCAGCGCACTGGCGCTGTCCTTGACCCGCACGGCGGTGGCGCACAGCGACGGGCCGTGGGCCTCGAAAAAGCTGTGAGCAAACGAATACGGTTCGGAGTTGAGGATCAGATTGATGTCGCCCTGACGCAGCAGGCTCACACTCTTGGAACGATGCTGCCCGGCCTTGACGAAACCGAGGCGCTCCAGCCAGTTCGACAGCTTGGCGCCGAGGCTTTCATCAACGGCAAACTCAAGGAACTCGATGCCGTTGTACTCACTGGCCTTCGGCGTTTCGAAGAGAATTTCGCGGTTGGCCACAGATTGGGTTTCCTGCTCCAGCCGTTGGCGGGTTTTCTCTTCCAGATACAGCAGCGAACGCAAACCGTCGGCGGCATTGGCCCGTGGCGGTGCGGCGCGGAAACCGTCGTTGAAGATTTCCAGCGACAGCGGCCCGGTGTAACCGCTCTGGATGATCGGCGCGAGGAAACCCGGCAGATCAAATTCACCCTGCCCCGGGAAACAGCGGAAATGCCGGCTCCACTCCAGCACATCCATTTGCAGGATCGGCGCGTCAGCCATTTGCACGAAGAAGATCTTGTCGCCAGGAATGTCGGCAATGGCGCTTGGATCGCCCTTCAGCGACAAGGTGTGAAAGCTGTCGAGCAACACGCCGAGGCTCGGGTGATCGGCTTGGCGCACGATATCCCAGACCTGTTGATAAGTATTCACATGACGACCCCACGCCAGCGCTTCGTAGCCAATGCGCAAACCACGCGCACCGGCGTGTTCAGCCAGCAGCCGGAGGTCATCGACTAGAATTTGCTGATCGCCGACGCTGTCGGCCGAGGCGTTACTGCAGACCAGCACCAGATCGGTGCCCAGTTCCTGCATCAGATCGAACTTGCGTTCGGCGCGCTCCAGATTGCGCGCCAGACGATCGCGGCGGCAGCCTTCGAAATCGCGGAACGGCTGAAACAGGGTGATGGCGATGCCGAGATCGGCGCACATCTGTTTAATTTCCCGCGGGCTGCCGTCGTAGTACAGGAGGTCGTTTTCGAAAATCTCCACCCCGTCGAACCCGGCGGCGGCGATGGCTTCGAGTTTTTCCGGCAGGGTGCCGCTCAAGGAAACGGTGGCAATGGAACGCTGCATGATTCAACTCCCGGACGGCGCCGCTTTATCTTTACTGTAAGAGCTGCCGAAGGCTGCGATCGTTTGATCTTTATTGCTGAAAAGCAAAATCAAAAGATCGCAGCCTGCGGCAGCTTCTACATGGGATGGGTTTTTATAGTAGGGAAATTATTGGCTGCATCGATCGCGGCAGCAATTTAAAGTGTACTACCCGGTTAGTTTTGCGTGCGATTATCGAACACAATGGCGGTTTGGCGAATTGACGATTTTTCGTCCACTGCCCAACATCGACCGCACATTGAGTCCGGATCTGAACCACCGGTCGCAGCGTGCAAAGTAAAAAGCACACCAAATAACAAATCCAAAAACGGGTGGAACACATGATTCCTTCACAGACTTCCCGCATGGCTCCGGCCATGAGCACTGCCACGGGTGGCATCGGCGACAAGATCCGCGGCGCCATGGCCGTCGGCAAGACCCGTTGGGGCATGCTGGCGCTGGTGTTTTTCGCCACCACCCTGAACTACATCGACCGCGCCGCCCTCGGCGTCATGCAGCCGATCCTCGCCAAGGAAATGAGCTGGACGGCGATGGATTACGCCAATATCAACTTCTGGTTTCAGGTCGGTTACGCAATCGGTTTCGTCCTGCAGGGCCGCTTGATCGACCGGGTCGGCGTCAAACGCGTGTTCTTCTGCGCCGTGCTGCTGTGGAGCCTGGCCACCGGCGCCCACGGCCTGGCGACTTCGGCCGTTGGTTTCATGGTCTGCCGATTCATCCTCGGTCTCACCGAAGCGGCGAACTACCCCGCCTGCGTGAAAACCACGCGCCTGTGGTTCCCGGCCGGCGAGCGTGCCGTCGCCACCGGCATCTTCAACGCCGGCACCAACGTCGGCGCGATGTTCACGCCGATGCTGCTGCCACTGGTTCTCCACGTGTGGGGCTGGCAAGCGGCGTTCCTGTGCATGTCGGCACTGGGCGGGATCTGGCTGCTGTTCTGGGGCTTGAAGTATTTCAACCCGGAAGATCACCCGAGCGTTAAACAGTCCGAACTGGACTACATCCAGCAAGAAGTCGAACCGGAGCAGGCCCGCGTACCGTTCTCGAGAATCCTGCGCATGCGCGGCACTTGGGCCTTCGCCATCGCTTATGCGCTGACCGCGCCGGTGTTCTGGTTCTACCTGTACTGGCTGCCGCCGTTTCTCAATCAGCAATACAACCTGGGCATCAACGTCACCCAGATGGGTATTCCGCTGATCATCATCTACGTCACGGCTGACTTCGGTAGCGTCGGCGGCGGCATTCTGTCTTCGTTCCTGATCGGCCGCGGGATGAACTCGATCAAGGCGCGGCTGCTGTCGATGTTCCTGTTCGCCTGCTGCATCATCGGCGTGGTCATGGCGGCCGGCTCAGCGAATCTGTGGGTTGCAGTGGCTGCGATCTCTCTGGCCATCGGTGCACACCAGGCCTGGACGGCGAACATCTGGAGCCTGGTGATGGACTACACGCCCAAGCACATGATGAGCACGGTGTTCGGATTCGGTGGCATGTGCGCAGCGATTGGCGGGATGTTCATGACCCAGATCGTCGGCCATATCCTGACCGTGACCAACAACAACTACACGGTGTTGTTCACCCTGATCCCGGCGATGTATTTCATTGCGCTGACGTGGATGTACTTCATGGCCCCGCGCAAGATTCCTACCATCACCGAATAACCTGCCTACAACCCTCCCCTTGTAGGAGCTGCGGCACGCTGCGATCTTTTGATCTTGATGTTGAAGATCAAAAGATCGCAGCCTCGTTTCACTCGTCAGCTCCTACACAGGGGTTTGCGTATCCTTCAGCGGCGGCTCTGCTGCCACGCTGCCGCCAGCCCGCTGCAACAGATCACCGCAATGCCGATGATCGTCAACAGACTCGGCGTGTGATTGAACAGCAACCAGCCCAACAGCCCCGCAAACACGATCTGGCAATAACCGAACGGCGCCAGCAGTGCCGGTGCGGCATGACGGAACGCCTGGGTCAGAAACAGATGCGCGGTCATCCCGCAACTGCCCAGCGCCAGCATCAGCCCGGCATGGGTCAGCGTCGGCACTTGCCAGAAGAACGGCACCAGCGCACTCATCACCAGCGTGTTGCACAGCCCGGCGAAGAAGTTGCTGGTAGTCGGGCTATCGACTTCGGCGAGCTTGCGGGTCAGCAGTTGATAGAAGCAGAAAAACAGCGCTGAGCAGAACGGCAGCAACACTGCCGGTGTGAACAACTCACCGCCCGGGTGGACGATGATCAGCACGCCGATAAAGCCGCAGATGACGGCGATCCACTGGCCTCGGGTCACTCGCTCCTTGAGCAACGGCACCGACAATGCGGTCACCAACACTGGCGCAAGAAAGTTGACTGCCGTGGCTTCCGCCAACGGGATGTACAGCAGCGCCGTGGTGAAAAACAGGCTGGTGCCGAGCAGGCAAAGTGCCCGCACCAACTGCCATAACGGCTTCTTGGTGCGTAGGACGCGCAACCCGGACTGCGGCAGAAAAATCCCCGCCATCAATAAGGTGTGCACCAGATAGCGCGCCCACACCACCATCACGATCGGATAGAAACCGGAGAGATATTTCGACAGTGCGTCATGGCTGGAGAACAGGAAGGTTGCCACGACGATCAGCAAGATGCCCTTGAAGGGTTGGTTTACACCGGAGAGCGGGGTGCTGACGGTCATTGGATATCCTTGTGTTGCCATAAAAAATCAAAAGCTTCGCGGACAGGCTTGCCTCCCCCTGTGGGAACGGGCTTGCCCGCAATAGGTGCGCAGCACCGCTTACAGCCGCGCCAATAATTCCCGGGTTCTATCAATCGCCATCTGCGCCCGCTGCAACCCGCTCACGCCTTGCTCCAGCAGTTTCACCGTGGGAATTTCCAGACTCAGTGGAATATTAGCTGGCAACGCTTTCAACAACCCGAGCAAGTCGCAATCGCCTTCGCCGGGAAACCGTCGCTCGTTGCGCGCCTGACGCAAGATCTCGGCCATGTCCGACGGTCGCGGCCCCGCCACGTCACACAATTGCGCATAGCGCAGGCGCGAGGACGCAACACCCGCCAAATTCTCCAACCGTGAACCCGAACGATCAAAGTGAAACGCGTCCACCAGCACCGCCGCATTCTCCCGATCGGCGTTTTCTACGATGCGCAACGCCTGCTCAAGGTTGCGTGCATCGGTCCAGGGCATGAATTCCAGATGCGGGTGCAAACCATAGGGCTTCGCCAGATCACACAATGCTGCAAAGTTATCGGTGAGCCGCTGCTCGTCAGGATCGTTACCGGCGACCAGCAATTCAGTCGCGGCAAATTCCGCGCCGACCGTCAGAAGTTTCTCGAAATCAGCGACGATGGTTTGTGGCTTCAGACGCAGGATTTCCACGTCGAGCACGCGGATTCCCGTATCACGCAACTGCGCCAATGTCTGACGCCGCAAATCATCATCGGCGACCAGCGGAAAGTGATATTCCTCAGGGGTTGCCGGCTCCAGACGCAGACCGACATGGCTGTAACCCGCACGGGCGGCCACTTCGACCATCTGCGGCGGCGATAACTCCAGCACAGTCAGGCTGGCCAGGGACAGGATTCGTTCGCTCATGCTCAAGCCTCGATCAGTGCAGGGGCGCAGGCTCGGCCAGTAGCGGCGGCTTCGCGGATGGCTTCAATCAGTGCAAGGGTGCGGGCAGCATCCGCCGCACTCACCAGCGGCTCGACTTCACGCCGCGCCACGCGGACGAAATGCTGTAACTGCAAGCGCAAAGCTTCGTCACTGCTGTAGGACTCTTCGACCACCAGCAACGGTTCATGCCAACCGGCGTCGACCTGATCAGCGGCGTAATGCCAACGCTTGAGCTGCGGAATGCTCAATGCACCGGCGGTTCCGGCCAGCAGATAGCACGGCTGATCGGCCTGACGTGGATACACCGGGTTTTCGCCGGAATCCAACTCCCAACTCCAGGGCGCGGCGACGGCATCGGATCCGCTCAACGTGCCCAATGTGCCGCCCTCGAATTGCAGTAACACTGCCGCGCTGTCTTCATTGGCAAAACCACGCACGGTGTTGTCGGTGATCGCTTGGACCGAGCGCACTTCACCGCACAGGTGCCGGAGCAAGTCGAGGTCGTGAATCAGGTTGGTCAGCAACATCCCGGCGCCCGGTTCACGGCGCCACGGGATCTCGAAGTAGCTGTCCGGCTTGCGCAACTGGAACAGCGCGGTGACCGTGGTCAACCGCCCGAGCGCGCCGCTCTGCACCAACTCATGGGCACGCACGATCAGCGGATTGTGTCGCCGATGATGGCCGACCAGCACCGGCACGCCGCTGCGTTTAACCGCCGCGACCAGCTCACGCGCTTCATCGAGGTGCACACCGACCGGTTTCTCCAGCAACACCGGCACACCCGCCACCAGACAATCGAGCGCCGTAGCGACGTGCTGATTATTTGGATTGGCAATAATCACCGCTTCCGGCCTGATGTGTTCGAGCATCTGACGATGATCGGCGAAATGCCTGACGCCCCATTCAGCCGCAAGCGCTGCGGCTTGCGGCCCGGGATCAGCCACTGCGCAAAGCGTCGCTTCGCTGAGGGCTTGCAGATGCCGATAATGTTGTTGGCCCATATTGCCGGCGCCGATCAGGGCGATTCGAAGGGGCGAATTCAAGGTGCGGTCCTCTTGTGATTGTTCTTGGAATGACACTCCGCAAACAATTTAGAACCGAGTTCCAGAATCAAACACCCATTAACCGCAAAACCGTGCGAACACCGCACAAATTCACGCCAAACGAATATCCATGTAGGAGCTGCCGAAGGCTGCGATCTTTTGATTTTGCTATTAAAAGACAAGGTCAAAAGATCGCAGCCTTCGGCAGCTCCTACCGGGGATTTTCGGCGGATTAGATAAACAGTTCCGAGGCCAGACTGGCTGCTGATAATTCTTCGGTGAATTTCAGCAACAGCGGCGCCAACTCATGCAAGCGCGCCCCCGGCATCCGCGCACTCGGCCCGGCGATGCTCAGCACACCAATCACCCGACCATTCGTTGGATGCTTCACCACCGCCGCAATCGCCGAAGTCCCCACCGCCGAACTTTCCTCGACACAGGCATAGCCCTGTTCACGGGCCAGACGCAGCCGTTCGAGCAACTCGATATTTGAGCGCGGTGCGTTTGGCCCCACGCCCACCGGCACTTCCGCAGCCTGCCGCTCGACCAGTGACAACGCCTCGGCATCACTCATGCACGCCAGCCACGCATGACCGGACGCGGTGTAAAACAGCGGCGCGTCGCGGCCCATGTCCGGGTCATAACGCAGACCGGTGCGCGCGCCTTGGGCCTTGGCTATCCAGGTCTGGCGCTCGCCGTCGATCACCCCCAGGCGCACCAGTTCACCGGTTTCCTGCGCCAGTCGATCAAGCACCGGCTGGACGATGTCGGCACCGCTGCTCGACAGGTATTGAAAGCCCATCGCGACCAGTTTGGTCGACAAGTGATAGCGCAAGGTTTCCGGATTCTGCCGCACGTAGCCGAGGCGAATCAGCTCGGCGAGCAAGCGGTGCGTGGCGCTTTTCGGGATATCCAGTTGCTCGGCCAGCGCCTGCATCGGCAGCCCGCGCGGATCACTGGTAAGGCTTTCCAGCACGCTGAAAACCCGTTCGATTTGACTGCCAGCCATGGGGACATCCAATTGAAATTTTGCCGATTCTAGAAGACATCCGCTGCAAAGCGAAATCTGGAACCGATTGTTCGATAACCGCCCGTTTTGTTGGATCAAGGCTTGTCGAACGACTCCAGCACTCGCTATTTTCTGGAATCAAATTCCAAAAACAATTTCCGCTGGAGCGTTGTTTGATGTCTGCCGAACTCCCTGATATCGACTGCGACGTATTGGTCGTCGGGTCTGGCGCTGCCGGTTTGTCCGCCGCCGTGACCGCCGCGTGGCATGGCTTGAAAGTCATCGTCGTCGAGAAGGATCCAGTGTTCGGCGGCGCTACGGCCTGGTCCGGTGGCTGGGCGTGGGTGCCGTGCAATCCATTGGCCCGTCGGGCCGGAATCGTCGAAGACATCGAACAACCGCGCACGTATTTGCGCCATGAACTGGGTGAGCAGTACGACCCGGCGATGATCAACGCTTTCCTTGAAGCCGGCCCGCGCATGGTCGCCTTTTTCGAGCAACACACTGCCCTGCAATTCGCCGATGGCAACGCCATTGCCGACATTCATGGCGAAACACCGGGTGCAGGTACCGGCGGACGTTCGGTGATCGCTGCGCCTTACGATGGGCGCGAAGTCGGACGCTTGCTCAAGCGCCTTCGCACAACCATGCGTGAAACGTCCTTCATGGGTATGCCGATCATGGCCGGGGCGGATCTGTCGGCGTTCCTCAATCTGACCCGTTCGCTGAAAGCCGCATGGCATGTCACTCGGCGCTTTACCCGGCACTTGCTGGACCTCGCCGTTCATGGCCGGGCCATGCAATTGGTCAATGGCGTGGCGCTGATTGCGCGATTGGCAAAATCTGCCGAAGACCTCGGCGTCTTGTTGTGGGAGTCGGCGCCGGTGGCTGAGCTGCTGCGCGACGGCTCGCGGGTTTCCGGCGCCGTGGTCGAGACCCGCAAAGGTCCGATCCGCATTCGCGCACGCAAAGCCGTGATACTTGCCGCTGGGGGGTTCGCCAATGACATCGAGCGGCGCAAAGCGTTGTTCCCGCGCACACCAACCGGTCATGAACACTGGGCATTGCCGCCGCTGGCCGTCAACGGCGATGGCTTGCGCCTGGGTGAAAGCGCAGGAGCGCGAGTCAACACCGAGGTCGCTTCAGCCGTGGCGTGGGCACCGGTGTCGCAAGTGCCGTATTCCGACGGCAGCATCGGCCATTTCCCACACATCATCGAGCGCGGCAAACCGGGGATCATCGGCGTGCAGCGTAACGGACAGCGCTTCGTCAACGAAGCCAACGGTTACTACGACTATGTCAGCGCCATGATTGCTGCTGCGCCGGAAGGCGAAGAAGTCGCCTCCTGGTTGATCTGCACGCGCGCCTTTCAACGGCGATATGGCCTCGGCATGTCGAGGCCGTTTCCGCTGCCAGTGTCGGAATTCATCCGCAGCGGTTATCTGAAAACCGGTAACACCGTTGAGGAATTGGCCATTGCCTGCGGCATCGACCCGAGCGGTTTGCGCCAGACTGTGGATAACTACAACGGCCATGCCCGCCACGGCGAAGACCCGCTGTTCGGGCGCGGCACCACACCCTACAACCGTAAACAGGGTGATCCGAAAAACCGTCCCAACCCCTGCGTTGCCCCAATAGAAACCGGGCCGTTCTACGCCGTGAAAGTCCAGCCCGGCTGCTTCGGCACGTTTGCCGGCCTCAAGGTCAATCCGCACGCGCAAGTGCTCGATGCCAACGAACAACCCATCGCCGGCCTCTACGCGGCGGGTGGCGACATGGCCAGCATCATGGGCGGTCACTACCCGGCGGGCGGCATCAATATCGGCCCGGCCCTGACTTTCGGTTACATCGCCGCCTGGCATATCGCCGGCATTACTGCTTTCGAACAGGAGATCGACCATGCAGCACATTGTTAACGCCCAGGGTTTGAACATGCCGAAACTCGGTCTCGGCACCTGGCCGATGCTCGGTGAAGAATGCACCCGTGCCGTGGAGCAAGCGCTGGAGCTGGGTTATCGACACATCGACACGGCAGCGGCCTACAACAATGAGGATGCCGTCGGACAAGCGCTGGCGAATACACCGACACCGCGCGAGCAGATTCATGTCACCACCAAAGTCTGGTGGGATCAGTTGCAACCGGACGCGATGCGCCACTCCATGGATCGCAGCCTCAAGGCGTTGCGCAGCGACTACGTCGACCTGTTCATGATCCACTGGCCCACCAAGGATTGGGATCTGCCACGCACTCTCGACACGCTGGCCTCGTTCAAGGAACAAGGCCTGGCCCGCAACATCGGCGTGGCGAATTTCCCTCTGCCGTTGTTGCGCAAAGTCGTCGAGGAATACGGCATCGGTCTGTCAGCGATTCAGGTCGAGTACCACGTCCTGCTCGGACAAACCGCCCTGCTCGATTACGTCCGGCAACACAATATGGCGCTGACGGCCTACACACCGCTGGCGCGCAACAAGGTTTCACACATCAGCGAAATTCAGCAAATTGCCGCCAGACACGGCGTACTGCCGACCCAGGTCGCACTGAAATGGCTGCTCGATCAAGACAACGTGGCAGCGATTCCCAAGGCGAGCAGCGCTACTAACCAACTCGCCAATCTGGCGGCACTTGAGGTCAATCTGGATGATCAAGACCGGGCGCTGATTGCCGGTCTGTCCAAGCGCGAGCGACAGGTCAGCCCGGACTTCGCGCCAGTGTGGGATGCATTCGACCAGTGAGTGGGAAAAGGCTGATGACTCACACCGAAACGGCAGATTCGAAAAGGGTCTTACGCGCCCTTACATTTATGCCCAGCAGATTCTGACGCGCGCGGTTATTCATAGGCGAGGTGATTTACACCCCCAACCTATGAAGGAACGCAAACATGTTATGGACCAGAGCGAGACGCAGCGACAACGTCAATGACACACGAAAGGGCAAGGACGCCCGCACTCAGACAGGGAAGAAAATCGCTGCCGGCCTGGCAGCCGTCACCCTCTCGGGCGCGGCGCTCTACGCCTCATACGACAGCACTCCCTGGCAACACCCGAGCCAGATGAATGACGTCAGCCGACCCGCTTCGTCCGCCGACGCTGCCCAACTCAGGTTTATCGAGTCGATACTGGGTGACACCGAAGACACCTGGACGTTGCTGTTTGCCCGAACCGCACGCCATTACCCCACCCCCACACTGACGCTGTTCAGTCATAGCGTGGTCTCCGCTTGCGGTGCCGCCGACAGCTCGATCGGCCCCTTTTACTGCCCGGGCAATCGGCAGATCTATCTCGACCCGCAGTTCTTCGAGCTGATGGCCGAGCGCTTTTCAGCGGTCGGCGACTTCGCCCAGGCTTACATCATCGCGCACGAGGTCGGCCATCATGTGCAGGTTGAACTGGGCATGTCCGAGCCGTTTGAAACCGCCCTCTCGGCACGACTACCGGTGATCGGCAACGCGGGCCTCGAAGTGCGCAGCGAACTGCAGGCCGATTGCCTTGCGGGGGTCTGGGCATACCATGCCCAACAGCGCCTGACCTGGCTGGAACCTGGCGATATCGAAGAAGCCTTGAACGCCGCCAGCGTATTCGGTGACGACTATCTGCAGCGTGCACAGAACCGCTCGGTTCGTCCGGAGACGTTCAGCCACGGCACCTCACAACAACGCACCCAATGGTTCACGGCCGGATTCGATAGCGGTCGTATCGATACGTGCGATACCTTCAACGCTGCACAGCTGTAAGCTGGCGAATAGACAATGTGCTCAGAACCGTCATCAATCACGATGGTCTGACGACCGGACTGGCGCCACTCCCACGCACCAGCAACACTCATCACCAGATTCATTCAGAGGATTCCCACATGCTATGGAAAAAAGGCCGACGCAGTGACAACGTCGTCGACGCCCGTGGTGATGATTCCGGCGGTGGCGGCATGCGCTTCGGTGGCGGCAAAGGCCTGAGTCTGGGCGCCATTCTGCTGATCGTCGGCATCGGCTGGATCACCGGGCAGGATCCGCTGCAAATTCTCGGGCAGCTCGCCGGGCAATCGACACAACAATCGGCGCCGACCTCGCAAACCCGTCAGGCGCCACCGGCCAACGACGAGCAAGCCGAATTCGTCCGCTCGATCCTTGGCGATACCGAAGACACCTGGGGCGCGATTTTCCAGCAGGCCGGGCGGCAATATAAAGATCCGACGCTGGTGCTGTTCAGCAATCGGGTCAACTCGGCCTGCGGTCTTGCAACCTCGGCGACCGGCCCGTTCTACTGCCCGGCCGACCAGAAGGTCTATCTGGACATGGCGTTCTTCCAGGAAATGTCGCAACGCTTCAAAGCGGCCGGCGACTTCGCCCAGGCCTACGTGATCGCGCATGAAGTCGGACACCATGTGCAGACGCTGCTTGGCGTCTCGGCGAAAATTCAGACAGCTCGACAGCAAGGTCGACAGATGGAAGGTGACGGCGGTTTGCTGGTGCGTCAGGAATTGCAGGCTGACTGTCTCGCCGGCGTCTGGGCCTATAGTGCGCAGAAGCGCCTGAACTGGCTGGAGCCGGGTGACATCGAGGAGGCCTTGAACGCGGCCAATGCCATCGGTGATGATCGCTTGCAACAACAGGGTCAGGGCCGTGTGGTGCCGGACTCGTTTACCCACGGTACGTCGGCGCAAAGGGTGCGCTGGTTCAAAACCGGATTCGCGCAAGGCCAGGTCGGCCAGTGCGACACCTTCGCGGCGAAAAACCTGTAAATGCATAAATGGCTTCTGGCTTTACTGATTATTGGCAGCACTGCACAAGCCGCCGGCGTCGACGCCATCAGCCCCGGTCGCCTGCAACTCAAGGCCGGGGAAATGGCCGTCGGCATCGGCCCGGCACCGGAGAAAATCGAACGTGTGCTGATCGTCATTCACGGCCGGTTACGCAACGCCGAGACCTATCGCAAAAGCGCCGAAAGCGCGGCTGAACTGGCGGTACAAAGCGCGCACACGCTGGTGATCGCGCCGCAGTTTCTCAATGAGAGCGATGTTGTCCTGTACTCCTTGCCCGCCACACTGCTGCGCTGGCAAGGCAACGAGTGGATGGGCGGCGGATTATCCACAGGGCCGAATCCGTTGAGTTCCTACGCGGCGCTCGACGAGATCGTCGGGCGAATCAGCGATCGCAAACAGTTTCCGGACGTGAAGCAGATCGTGATCTTCGGTCATTCCGGGGGCGGTCAAGTGGTACAGCGTTATGCCCTGCTCGCCAAGGATCAGCCCGCGCTGAAAGCCAACGGCATCCGTCTGCGCTATGTGGTAGCCAATCCGTCCTCCTATGCGTATTTCAATGAACAGCGGCCAGTGGCGTTCGATCACGCCAAATGTGCAGGTTTCAATCGCTGGAAGTACGGTCTGGCAGACATGCCGGTGTATGCCGGAGGGCAAACGCCGTTGCAACTCGAGAGCAGTTACGTCAAACGCGAAATGATTTATCTGCTCGGGCAGCAGGACATCGATCCGCAGCATCCGGCACTGGACAAGGGTTGCGAAGCCGAGGCGCAAGGGGCGTATCGCCTGGAGCGTGGGAAGTTGTACTTCGGCTATTTGCTGCGTCGGCACCCGGAGGGAGTTAATCAGCGACTGGTTGAAGTGCCGGGGGTTGGGCATAACGGCGATGGGATGCTGACCTCGCCGGAGGGGCAGAAGGCGTTGTTTGAATAAGTTTTGTGTTGTTTGAGCTGGCGCCATCGCGAGCAGGCTCACTCCTACAGGGAAACGCATTCCAATTGTAGGAGTGAGCCTGCTCGCGATGAGGGCCGCTAAAGCACCAAAGATTTCAGGCCAGCAGCATCTGCCGCAACTCGACACAATCCTTCGCATGCCAATCGGTCAACTCAGGCCACGGATTATCCGGCAAATTCACCAACACCGTCCGCGCGCCCGCCGCTCGCCCGCAGTCCAGATCAAAGCGGTAATCACCGACCATCACCATCTCGCTGGCCGGCACATCCCAAGCCTCTGCCAACTTCAACAGTCCACCCGGATGCGGTTTCGGCGGTGCTTCGTCGCGGCCCAACACATCGTCCACCGCGAAGCAGTCAGCCAGACCAATCGCCTCCAGCGTCACGTGCGCCAGCTCCCGCGCATTGCGGGTGAGGATGCCGAGGCGATAACCGCGCGCATGCAGATCACGCACCAGCTCCACCGCACCGGTGGCCGGGGTCGAACCCAGCGCCAGATCGCGCTCATGCTCAAGCAACCATGCGTGTTTCGCTGCGGCCTCATCCGCCGGCAACGCCGCGAGGTGCGTCAGGATGTCGTCCTCCGGCGGAATCGCCAGCGCCACGCGAATCGCCGCGAAATCATGCACGGCGACGGTCAGCGTGCCGTCCATGTCGAACACCCAATGGCGAACTTCGCTCAGGCTCATGCCCAATCCTTGCGATGACGAATCAAACCTTCCTGCGTCACCGAAGCCACCAGTTGCCCGGCACGGTTGTACACGCTGCCACGGGAGAAGCCACGGGAATTTCCGGCCCACGGGCTGTCCATCGCGTAAAGCAGCCAGTCATCGGCGCGCAGATCGTTGTGGAACCACAGCGCGTGATCGAGGCTGGCGACCTGCATGTCTTTCTGCCAGACCGACTTGCCGTGGGGCAGCATCGAGGTGGTCAGCAGGCCGAAGTCCGAGGCGTAGGCCAGCAGGTATTTGTGCAGCGCAGGGATGTCGGCCAGCGCACCGTCAGCACGGAACCACACGTACTTCACCGGATCGGCCGGTTGCGGGTTGTACGGATCCTTTTCAGTGACCGGGCGCACTTCGATCGGTTTCGGGCACAGCAGCTTTTCACGCATGTGTTCGGGGATCAGTTGCGCGCGTTGCTGGAACAGCTCCAGCTCCGACGGCAGATTTTCCGGGCCGACCACGACAGGCATCTGGCTCTGATGCTCGAAGCCGGCTTCGTCGTACTGGAACGAAGCACTGCAGGTAAAAATCGGATGGCCCTTCTGGATCGCCGTGACGCGGCGGGTGCTGAAGCTGCCGCCATCGCGCACGCGATCAACCGAATAAACCACTGGCAATTTGGCGTCGCCTGGACGCAGAAAATAACCGTGCATCGAGTGCACGTGGCGCGCCTCTTCAACCGTCTGACTGGCCGCCGACAGTGACTGACCAAGCACCTGACCGCCGAACAACTGGCGGAAACCCAAGTCCTGGCTACGGCCACGGAACAGGTTTTCCTCAATCGGTTCCAGGGTCAGCAAATCGACCAGATCTTCCAACACTTGGCTCATTCAGACTCTCCTCACACAAAGCAATGCCGCGCAGTCTTGGCTGCGGTGGCCGATTCAGATTCTGGCACGGGCCAATGATATGGCGGCCATTGTAAACGTCCGTGTCGGCTTAGCCATGCAAGGTTTGCAGCCATTGTTCCCGAGTGATGCGATACAGCACATGCCGGCGCAATGGATGATCGACGGCCAGTTTCGGGTGGTCGAAATCATCTTCGGGAGCGTGATGCATGCCGATCGCCTGCATGACTTTCTCCGAAGGCAGATTGGATTGCGCGGTGAAGGAGACGATTTCCTTCAGCGCCAATCGATCAAAGCCGCAACGCAGAGCGGTCCACGCCGCTTCACTGGCGTAACCCAGGCCCCAATGCTCCTTGGCCAGGCGCCAGCCGATTTCCACTGCCGGAGTGAACGGCGCATCAAAGCCGACCACGCCGAGCCCGGTGAAACCGATGAATTCACCGCTGTCCTTGCGCTCCAGCGCCCACAAGCCGAAACCATGCTCGGCAAAATGCCCGCGCACCCGGCCGATCATCGACGCGCTTTCCAGACGGCTCAACGCTGCCGGAAAATAGCGCATCACCTGAGGATCGGCGCACATCGCGGCAAATGCCGGCAAATCCTCGTCCTGCCACTGACGCATCAGCAAGCGCGCGCTTTCGAGTTCCAGTATCGGCTCCATCGGTCCCCTCCGTTTCCATGCCGCAAGTCTACATCGCTGGTAGGATCCTTCACTCTTTCCTACGTTCCTACATGAAACCGCCATGCCACTGCCGCTGATCTACCACGAAGACTACAGCCCCGAGTTTCCGGCGGATCACCGCTTCCCGATGGACAAGTTTCGTTTGCTGCGCGATCACCTGGTCGACAGCGGGCTGACCCGTGACGCCGATCTGCTGCGCCCGGAGATCTGCCCCAACGACATCCTCGCCCTCGCCCATGACCGTGCGTATATCGAACGCTACATGAGCGGCGAGTTGTCCCGCGAAGACCAACGGCGCCTTGGCCTGCCATGGAACGAAGCACTGGCACGGCGCACGGTGCGTGCGGTCGGCGGTTCGATACTGGCAGCGGAAAAAGCGCTGGAGCACGGTCTGGCCTGTCACCTGGCCGGCGGCACCCATCACGCGCATTACGATTACCCGGCGGGTTTCTGCATCTTCAATGACCTGGCGATCATCAGCCATTACCTGCTGCAAAGCGGCCGGGTCAATCGCGTGCTGATCTTTGATTGCGATGTGCATCAGGGCGACGGCACGGCGCGAATTCTTCATGACACACCGGAGGCAATCACCGTTTCCCTGCACTGCGAGAAGAATTTTCCTGCACGCAAAGCCGAAAGTGACTGGGATATTCCCCTACCCAAAGGCATGGGTGATGCCGACTATTTGAAAGTGGTCGACGACACGCTCAATTACCTGCTGCCGCTGTATCAACCGGACCTGGTGCTGTACGACGCCGGTGTCGATGTGCACAAGGATGACGCCCTCGGCTATCTGCAACTGACCGATGCAGGTGTCGCCGCCCGTGATGAAAGCGTGATGCGCCATTGCCTGGGCCGCGACATTGCGGTGATGGGCGTGATCGGCGGCGGCTACAGCAAGGATCGCCACGCCCTCGCCCGTCGCCACGGCATCCTCCATCACAGTGCGCAGCGCGTCTGGCGGTCACACGGTTGTCATTGAGCTGGGCTGCGTTACCCACAATCGCTGTGGAACGGCCTGTGGATAACCCGTAGGAGCTGCCGAAGGCTGCGATCTTTTGATCTTGCCGGTAAAAATCCACAGCAAAGATCGCAGCCTGCGGCAGCTCCTACAGGGATCTCGGCTGTTAGAATGCGCGCCTTATCCCGCCATACCGCAGCGCATGCCCATGACCCAGAACTCCGCCTCCTTCCCCGCTCACGTCGCCATCATCGGCGGTGGCCCTGCCGGCCTGATGGCCGCTGAAGTGCTGAGCGAGGCTGGAATTCGCGTCGACCTGTACGACGGCATGCCCTCAGTGGGCCGCAAGTTTCTGCTGGCCGGCGTCGGCGGGATGAACATCACCCACTCCGAAGCGTATCCGGCGTTTCTCTCGCGATACGCCGAACGCGCACCGCAGATCGCGCCGTTGCTGCGCGGCTTCGACGCCGATGCGTTGTGCCAATGGATTCACGATCTGGGCATCGAAACCTTTGTCGGCAGCTCCGGCAGGGTTTTCCCTACTGATATGAAAGCCGCCCCGCTGCTCCGCGCATGGCTCAAGCGTCTGCGCGACAGCGGCGTGGTTATCCACACCCGCCATCGCTGGCTCGGTTGGAATGAACACGGCGCGTTGCGCATCGATAGCCCGGCAGGTGAAATCACCGTCAAACCCGACGCCACTCTGCTCGCCCTCGGCGGTGGCAGTTGGTCACGCCTTGGTTCCGACGGTGCGTGGATGCTCGCGCTGGAGCAGCGCGGTGTAGGACTGGCGCCGCTACAGCCAAGTAATTGTGGTTTCGAGGTGCAGGCCTGGAGCGATTTGATGGTCAGCAAATTCGCCGGCGCGCCGCTGAAAAATATCGCCATCGGCTTGAACGACGACATTCCGCGCTTGGGCGAATGCGTGATCACCGCGACCGGGATCGAAGGCAGTCTGATTTATGCGCTGTCGGCGCCGATTCGTGAGGCGATCAATCAATATGGCGCGGCGACTATTCACATCGACCTGCTGCCCGGCCGGCCTGTGGATAAATTGCAGACGGCGCTGAGCAAACCTCGCGGTTCGCGTTCGATGGCCAAGCATCTGCACAGCCAGATCGGGATTGATGGGGTCAAAGCGGCGTTGTTGCGTGAACTCACTGATGCCGCCACGTTCGCTGATCCGGCGTTGTTGGCCCGGGCGGTCAAGGCGCTACCGCTGACGCTGGTGAAAACGCGGCCATTGGACGAGGCGATCAGCAGTGCGGGTGGCGTGATGTTCGAAGAAATGGATGAGCGCTTGATGCTCAAGACGTTGCCGGGGGTGTTCTGCGCGGGCGAGATGCTCGATTGGGAAGCGCCGACGGGCGGGTACTTGCTGACGGGGTGTTTTGCCAGCGGGCGGGCGGCGGGGTTGGGGGTCGTGCAGTGGCTCAAATCCGAGGCGTCTGCCTGAACCCTCACCCCAGCCCTCTCCCAGAGGGAGAGGGAGCCGACCGAGGTATCTGCTGTCATCCATCGACCTGATAGACCGAGTCGATTATGGATTCGGCCAGCCGACCGAGGTATCTGCTGTCATCCATCGACCTGAAAGACCGAGTCGATTATGGATTCACAGCCGTAGGATCAGGTCGGCGTACTTCGCAAGCATCCCCCAATCAGTCCCCTCTCCCCCCGGGAGAGGGATAGGCGGGCGGCGTTCCGATGAGGGGCTTTTGACTTTAAGGCTTACGCTTGCGAGGTCCAGTATTGAACACCGGCACCTTGCGCACAGGCTTGACCGAAGGCTCCGGCGCCTGCGTCTCGCCGCTGTCGACCCACTTGCCCAGATTACGCTTGCCGCCACCGCCCGAAGCTTTCGGCTTCTTCGGT
This sequence comes from Pseudomonas sp. MYb2, assembly GCF_002979955.1. Lineage (NCBI taxonomy): Bacteria > Pseudomonadati > Pseudomonadota > Gammaproteobacteria > Pseudomonadales > Pseudomonadaceae > Pseudomonas > Pseudomonas sp. MYb2. The sequence continues at coordinate 65,976 of NZ_PCQC01000012.1, read as the reverse complement.
TTCTTCGGCTTCTTGATCACCTGACCGCTGGCATCGGTATCCGGCACACGGTGCTCAGGCTCGAAATCCGGCTCGTTCTCACGCTTCAAGGTCTGGCGCGTCAGCATCTCGATCGCCGACAACATGTTCACTTCATCCGCACACACCAGCGAAATCGCTTCACCGGTCGCGCCCGCACGACCGGTACGACCGATGCGGTGGATGTAGTCTTCCGCCACGATCGGCAGATCGAAGTTGATCACCAGCGGCAGATCTTCGATATCCAGACCTCGCGCCGCCACGTCAGTCGCGACCAGAATCTGCACTTCACTGAGCTTGAAACGATCCAGCGCCCGTTGACGGGTCGCTTGCGGCTTGTCGCCGTGGATACCGTCGGCATTCACACCGAGGCCCTGGAGTTTTTCCACCAGCGCATCCACACCGTTACGGGTCTTGGCGAACACCAGCACCTGCTTCCATTTGTTCTTGCGCATCAGGTGCACGAACAGTTCGGCCTTGCGCTTTTTGTCTACCGTCACGATCCACTGCTTGACCGTGTTGGCGGCGACGTTGCGCGGGCTGACTTCGACGGTCAGCGGATCGTCGAGCATCTGCCCGGCGAGCAGGCGGATGTCATCGGAGAAAGTCGCGGAGAACAGCAGCGTCTGACGTTTCTTCGGCAGTGCGCGGTAGATGTTCGCCAGCTCTTCGGAGAAGCCCAGATCGAGCATGCGATCGGCTTCGTCGAGCACCAGGGTTTGCAGCTGATTGAATTTCAGCGCCTTCTGGCGGAACAGGTCGAGCAGACGCCCCGGCGTTGCCACCAGCAGATCAACACCGCCGCGCAGCTTCATCATTTGCGGGTTGATGCTGACACCGCCGTACACCGCATAAGTGCGCAGCGGCAGGTTTTCGGCATATTGGCGCACGGCTTCGTGAACCTGTTCGGCCAGTTCACGGGTCGGCACCAGAATCAATGCGCGCACCGAGTTGGCGGCGACTTTCGGCCCTTCCATGGCCAGCAACTGCAGCAGCGGCAGGGCGAAACCGGCGGTCTTGCCGGTGCCGGTCTGAGCGGCTGCCATCAGGTCACGACCGGCCAGCACGGCCGGAATGGCTTGCGCCTGAACCGGCGTCGGGGTCTGGTAGCCGAGCTTCTCGAGGGAGCGCAGCAAGGGTTCGATCAGGCCAAGGGTGGCGAAAGTCATGGAGGTACCGTAGGAAAAAATAACGCAGGCATGCAATGCCGCGCAGTTTACCCTAATTCGTACGCGTTTCTGTGGGAACGGCTGTCGGCGCCACGACTGGCGGCTGTGCTGGCCGGCGCCACTGCGGCAAGCCTATCAGCACCACGGCGCTGATGATCACCAGCATCGCCAGCGCCTCTTCGATTCCGATGGTCTCGCCAACAAACACGATCCCCAGCAATACCGCCACCGCCGGGTTGACGTAGGCATAACTGGTCGCCGCCGCTGGACGTACGTGCTTGAGCAGGTACATGTAGGAATTGAAGGCGATGATCGAGCCGAAGAAAATCAGGTACGCCAGCGCCAGCCAGCCTTCCATCGGCGGCACGGCTTGCAGGCGTTCGCCACTGACGGCGCTGCCAATCAGCAACACCACACCGCCGACCAACATCTCAACCGCACTGGCCATAGCGCCCTGCGGCAACGGCAAATGTCTGCTCCACACCGAGCCGAACGCCCAGGTCGCCGCCGCGAAAATCAGCAATGCCGCGCCCAGCGGACTCGATTGCAGGTTGGAGCCCATGTTGAGCATGGCGATGCCGATGATCCCCAGTGCCACACCGGCCCATTCCAGGCGCGTGTTACGTGCGCCCCAAAAATAACCGAACAGCAAAGTAAACAGCGGCACCGTCGCCACCGCCAATGCCGCCACGCCTGAAGCCACGCCGGTGTGTTCAGCCACACTCACTGCGCCATTACCGAAACTGAGCAGCAGAATCCCGATGATCCCCGCCGCTTTCCACTGCGCCCAGGTCGGCGCCGGTGCCCCGCGCCAGCGCAGGAAGGCGTACATCAACGTGCCGGCGATCACGAAACGCACACCGCCGAGCATCAGCGGCGGCCAGTATTCAATGCCAATGCGGATCACCAGATAGGTCGATCCCCAAATCACGTACAACGCAAAAAACGCGGCGATCAGCGGCAAGGAAAAACGGCGCAAGGCAGGCATGGGCAACTCGAACGTCTGGGTCTGGGGATTGATTATTCTAGAAAGGCGCACGGACAAAAATAAGTTACAAAACCTGTTTATAGCGCCGTTACACTTCTGAAAACACGGAGATCGACGGATTAAACCGAGATTTCGAAAGTCCGGCATTTTCAGGAGTCCGAGCATGGACAAATACGACCGCATGCTGCTCAGCGCCCTGCTCGAAAACGGCCGTGCGTCCTACGCCGACCTCGCGCGCAAAGTTAACCTCTCCGCCCCCGCCGTCGCCGAGCGGGTGGCCAAGCTTGAGGCATCCGGGGTGATCACCGGGTATGAGGCGAAAATCGACCTGTCGAAAATCGGTCTGCCGATCCAGTGCGTGATTGAGCTGAGGCTGCACCAGAACGGTAGTCAAAAGGTGTATGACGAACTGGTGAAAATCCCGCAACTGACGGAGTGCTTTCGGGTCACGGGCGATCCGTGCGTAATGATGAAAGCCGCGGTGGGATCGATGACGGAGCTGGAGGAGTTGATCAATCGCGTGGCGAAATTCGGCTTCAGCAAGACCTCGATCGTGCTGTCGAGCGCCGTCGAAAGGCGCGTGCCGCTCGGCCACATCGAAAGTAACGGCAAATAGTTCGGATCAACACAGATCCAATGTAGGAGTGAGCCTGCTCGCGATGGCGGCGCATCAGTCGAAACAAATGTTGACTGACACACCGTCATCGCGAGCAGGCTCACTCCTACAGGGTTCTGTGTTGGGCTGGGGATCAGCGATAGCGCTGCAGGTGCTCGCTGACTTTCGCGGCAGGGACTTTCTGCAATTTGCACAGCAGGTCGTGTGACAGCTCACGCACGCCATGCTTGCCGCGCAACTCTTCCGCCAGATGCGCCATCAGGTTGGCCGCCATCTCGGCATCGGCCATGGCCCGGTGAGCCTGGCCGGTGTGTGGCAGGCGCGCAAACGTGGTCAGCGTACCCAGTTTGTGATTCGGTGCCGCCGGCATCAGCCGCCGCGCCAGCAGCAACGAACAGGCAAAGTTCTGCAACCGCGTACGCTTGATCCGCCCCAGTTCAAAGTCCCAGAACTTCTGGTCGAACGAGGCGTTGTGCGCGACCAGCGGCGTGCAGCCGACAAACTCGTTGACCTCGTTCATCACCTGCTCGGCCGGCGGCGCGGTGCGCAGCATGGCGTTGCTGATGCCGGTCAGTTGTTCGATAAAAGCGGGGACGCGCACACCCGCGTTCATCAGGCTCTGGTAACGCTCGACGATACGGCCGTTTTCCAGCATGACCACGGCGATTTCCGTGGCGCGACAGCTGCTGTTCGGCGACAGGCCAGTGGTTTCAAAGTCGATGACTGCAATGCGTTCCAAACCGGTTTCAACTCCGTACAAATCAATGGTTCAGCTTAGTTTTTCAGCAGCAGCGCGCCTTCGATCGGCACGTAACGGCTGGCAGCGCGGATCAGCGAATTGGCGGTCAAGCCGGGCACGCCGTAGGCGACTGCCTGGACGCCGTGCTTGCTGATGATGCGTTCGAGCAGCATGTCGAAATCACCGTCACCCGAGGCCAGGACGATTTCGTCGACGTGGTCGGCGGCGTCCATGATGTCGAGGGTGATGCCCACGTCCCAGTCGCCCTTGGCCGAGCCGTCGCTACGCTGGATGTAAGGCTTGAGCTTCACGGTGAAGCCGAGGTTGCGCAAAATCTGCTGGAACTGCTGCTGTTTGCTGTCGCCCCGGTCGATCGCGTAGGCGTAGGCCTCGACGATCTGTCCGTCCTTGCTGATGTCGGCCCACAGCGCGGCATAGTTGAAATGACAACCATAGGCCTGACGCACGGTGTAGTAGAGGTTCTGCACGTCGGCGAACACTGCGATTTTTTTCACCGGAGTTCCTGTGGGCGCGCAAGCGCACGAAGCGGGATCGGGCGCCAGGCCCGAAAAAGGCGCTCAGTATGCCAGCCAAGAGGAAGGTTCAGCGAATAATCACCGGCAGACGCCGAGGTGCTACTGACGAGTGGTGAATGTGGTGAGGGGATTTACCCCCTCACCACAGGTTTGGTGTCAAACCTGAGAAATGCAGGGGTCAGACGAAGGAATCGTCGTCATCGAAGAACGATGAGTTGTCGTCGCTGCTGTAATCAGTGTCGGTGAATCCGCCCTGATCGTTGCCAGCCATGCGCTGATCATCGCCCCAGCCATTGTTGCTCTGGTCGGCAACCTGCGCCGGTTCTTCCTTGATCACTTCAACGATTTCTTCCGGTTGCTGATTGTGATGAAACAGGCTGCTGATGCCTTGCGCCAACATCACACCACCGGCCACACCGGCGGCGGTTTTCAGGGCACCGCCGAGGAAGCTGCTGCCGGCCGCCGGGGCCGCTGGTTGCGCGTAGCCAGATGGTGGGGCGCCGAAATTCTGTTGCGGCGCGGGAGCAGCGAAGTTCTGCTGCGGAGCCGGTTCGCGCCAGCCGCCCGTGGACGACGGCGCGGCACTCTGGGTCGGCGCCGAACGCGGGCTGCCACCAAAGATGCTCGACAGGAAACCGCCACCACCACTCGGCGCCGGTGCGGCACTCTGGGCCTTGGCCGATTGCAGTTCAGCCTGCAAACGCTGGACTTGCTGGGTCATCTGCTTGTTCTGTTCGTCGAGGCTCTTGAGCGCTGCCTCTTGCACCAGAATCGCCTGGGTCATGAAATAACCTGCCGCCGGTTGGCGTGTCAGGTGTTCCTTGATCCGCGTCTCGGCCTGGGCGTCACGCGGGGCTGCCTCCGTTTCGGCCTGTTGCAGCCGGGAAAACAGTCCATCGATCAGGGTTTGCTCTTCGCTGTTCATGGCGACCTCGTAGATTGCCGGGGGAAAACATTGCCCTCGTCCACGGTGGACAAGGTGCTCTCCTGTAATGGAGACGGTGACAGGATGTTTCAACGACCTTTACCGAATGTTTACGTTTGTGCCGGCGCCGGCGTCATCGGTTAAAGTGAGCCACTGTTTTCAACCTGCGATACCGACTGATGAATGCCTTCGAAGTGCTGCGCGACTCCCTGTATTTTTTCAAACGCCATTTGGTCAGCATCGTGCAGTTGTGCCTGCCGCTGGTGATCTTCGAAGCGTTTTTGCTGCAACTGGTCGATCACAACACCGACCCGGACAGTTTTTCCTCAGTCAGCGTGGTCGTCGGCCTGCTGGTTTATCCGTTGTACACCGCCGCACTGATCCTCTTTCTCGACGCCCGCACACGTGGCGAATCCCCCCGCACCCTTGACCTGCTGGCAATGTCTGCACGCCTGTGGCCGCGTTTCGCCCTGCTCACGGCACTTAACACTTTGCTGATTCTGCTCGGTCTGTCGCTGTATTTCCTGCCGGGCCTGATGCTGATGGTAATGCTCGCGTTCGGTGAATATCTGCTGGTGCTGCGCGGCCTCGGACCGTTGCAGGCGATGAAGGAAAGCCTGCGCCTGACCCGTGGGCACTTCTGGCGGATCCTGCTGTGCATTCTGTGTGTGATGACGCCGTTGTGGCTGCTCAAGGGCGCGACGCTGGCGGTGTACCCCGAGCCGCAGAACCCGGTGCTCGCCGTGCTGATCGACAGCGCCCACAGCTTCCTGCAACTGTTCACCAGCGTGGTGTTGTTCCGTTTGTTCATGCTCATCAGCGAATCGCCTGACAAACGTGACGGAGCGGTCTGACAGCGCTGCACTTGGGCTTGGCGACTGCCCTCAGGTATGCTCGGGGCCACTTTCTGTAACGCTATAAGCCGAGCCATGACCCGTCTACTGCGCTACACCCTGTTGTTTGTTGTGCTCGCCATCACCCTGATCGGCGGGCTGATCTTCAGCCTGACCTGGCGCCCCGAACCTCGCGAAACCCTGCCGGTCAGCTGCACCGGAACGCCCCCGACGCTGGTGCCGGGGCAGGCGCTGAAAGTCATGACCTGGAACGTGCAGTTTCTTGCTGGCAAGCGCTACGTGTTCTGGAATGACCTGGCCAAGGGCGATGATGAAGCGCCGACGCTGGAAGACATGGCCTTCAGCCTTGACGAAGTGACGCGGGTGATCCGCGATGAGCAGCCCGATGTGGTGCTGTTGCAGGAACTGGATGACGGCGCCAAGGCCAGCGATTATCAGGATCAGCTCAAACTGCTGCAGGAAAGGGTTGCCGACCTGTATCCGTGCAGCGTCAGCGCTTTTGACTGGAAGGCTGACTTCGTTCCTGATCGGCATATCTTCGGCAGCGTCGGCCGGCAACTGGCGACGCTCAGCCGCTACCGCATCGAACACGCCGAACGCCTGCAATTGCCGGTGGCCTCGGCGAACTTCATCAGCCGTCAGTTTCAGCCCAAAGATGCCTTGCTCGCGACCAAGCTGCCGCTCAGCGATGGCGGACAATTGACCGTGTTCAACACGCATCTGGAACGCGCCAGCCAAGCGGACAGCACCTTGCAGGCGCAAGTGAGCGCCGTGGCCAAGGTCCTCGACAAATATGAAAGCCAGGGCCTGCCATGGCTGATCGGCGGTGACTTCAATCTGTTGCCGCTCGGGCAATACCGCCGCTTGCCGGTCGAACGGCGTACGCCCTACTCCACCGACAGCGAACTGCATCTGCTGTGGGACAAATACCCGATGATCCCGACCAACAACGAGGCCGGCGGGATTGATCGTGCGCAGTGGCTGACACACTACCCCAACGACCCCGGCCTGAATGGCCCGGATCGCACGGTGGACTACCTGTTCTACAGCCCGAAAATCAAACGGGTCGAAGCGACGGTGCGCCAGGACGATACCTTGCGCATTTCCGACCACCTACCGGTCATCGCCCGCTTCCTCCTCCCCGCCACTCCATAACCAACACATTCCCGTGTAGGAGCTGCCGCAGGCTGCGATCTTTTGATCTTCAAGAACAACATCAAAAGATCGCAGCCTGCGGCAGCTCCTACAGCGGATCAATGGACTTCTTCGAGGTCGTCATGCAGCAGGCCGAAGATCTGCCGTTTCATGTCGATAAACGAGCGCTCCATGACCATGTCCAGTGAGCGTGGACGTTCGATCGGCACGTCGAGAATCTGCTTGATGCGCCCCGGTTTCGCGCCCATCACATAGACCCGATCCCCCAGCAGAATCGCTTCGTCGATGTCATGGGTCACGAACAACACGGTCTTCTTGCTGTTGCCCCAGACCCGCAGCAACAACTGCTGCATCTGCAATCGCGTCTGGCTGTCCAGCGCGCCGAATGGTTCGTCCATCAGCAGAATCTGCGGATCATTGGCCAGTGCACGAGCAATCGCCACACGCTGCATCATCCCGCCCGACAGCTGTTTGGCGTAGTTGTCGGCGAACCCGGCAAGGCCGACTTCGTTGACGTAGTAATCGACAATCTCCTTGCGCCGCGCCGCCGGCACGCCACGACGCTTCAATCCGAACTCAACGTTCTGCCGCACCGTCAGCCACGGGAACAGCGTGTAGCTCTGAAAGACCATGCCGCGATCCGCGCCGGGGCCTTGCACTTGCTGGCCGCCGACATGGATCTCTCCAGAGGTCGGCTCCGCCAGCCCAGCGGTCAGGTACAGCAGACTCGACTTACCACAACCCGATGGCCCGACCAGCACCGCAAACTGCTGATCCGGCACCTCGAACGAGACCTCTTCCAGCGCGGTAAACGTGCCGCCGTCAGGCTTCTTGTAACGCAGGCTGACCTTGTCCACCTGCAAGCGCGGCGCGGCTTGCGCCGGGGTCGCGACAGGTTCGATGAAACGATGATTGGCAGCAGTCACTGAGCCCATGCGGCAACCCTCAGGCGGAGAAAACGGAACAGTTGATCGGTGACCAGACCGAGCAGGCCGATGATCGCGATGGCGAGGAAAATCACATCCACCTGAAAGCCGCGCATGGCTTTCAGGCTCAGGTAACCCAATCCGCTGGAAGCGGCGACCAGTTCAGCCACCACCAGATACGTCCAGGCCCAGCCCATGGTCACCCGCAGCGTGTCGAGCACACCCGGCACCGAGGCCGGCGCAATCACATGCAGCACCGCATCGCGACGGCTGGAACCCAAGGTGTAAGAGGCGTTGATCAAATCCTTGGAAATGCCCTTCGACACGTCGGCGATCATCACCAGTTGCTGGAAGAACACGCCGAAGATAATCACTGAAACCCGCTGCTCCAGACCAATGCCGATCCACAGGATGAACAGCGGCACGAACGAGGTCACCGGCAGATAACGAATGAAATTCACCAGCGGCTCAAGGAACGCCTGGACGATGCGGAAGCTGCCCATCAGTAACCCCAACGGCACCGCCACCAGCGACGACACGATGAAGCCGACCATCACCACTTCGACACTGGCCCAGACATGTGTGCCGAGCGTGCCGTCGCGGCTCAGGCGCACGGCGGCTTCAACCACCGCGCCCGGTGTCGGCAAAAACATTCCCGGCACGATGCCGCCGTAAGACAAGCCAGCCCACAGACCGACCAACAACACCCAGGCCAGCGCGCTGGCGCTCCACACCACTGGCACCGGCAACGCGGTTTTCGGCGTGAGGCTGCGGCTCAGCCACGAATTGCGCTTGAACATTGCAACCTCCTAGAGCGGACTGACGAAACGGTTGTCGACCAGTTCGTCGTTGCTGACGTTGTAAGGTTTGCCCTGCAATTCGCTGGCAGTTTCGTTGGCCAGTTTGATCAACGCTGCGCTGTCACCCGGTTTGCCCGGTGAGCCCAACAGCTTCTCGCTCATGGCCTGATCGTAGAAACGCACGCCCTGTGCGGCGGCGGCCAGCTCCTTCGGATCGGAGAGGTAACCGCCGACGCCTTTGGCCATGATTTTGTACGCGTCTTCCGGGTGATCCTTGGTGTATTGCACGGCTTTGTACAAACCGGCGACCAGCGCCTTGACGTCTTCCGGTTGCTTCTCGATCACGCTGCAATTGAGCGCGACCACGTCGACGATCACCCCGGGGGTGCTGCTGCTGTCGATCAGCACTTTGCCTTGTTGCTTGTCGCGAACCATCGACAGGTGCGGCTCCCAGGTCACCGCCGCGGGCACGCGACCGGCGATGAACGCGGTGGCGGCATCGTCAGCGGTCATGTTCTGCACGGTGATGTCGCTCATGCTCATGCCGTTTTTCTTCAGCAGGTACGAGAGCCAGAACTGTGAAGTCGAGCCTTCGTTGACCGCGACGGATTTGCCCTTGAGCTCTTGCAGGCTCTTCACGTCCTTGCCGACCAGCACGCCGTCGCCGCCATGGCTGTCATCCAGCGCCGCGACCGCTTTGAAGCAGAACTGCGGACGATATTTGAGCACCTCATCGATGGTCGACGCCGAGCCGGACAATTGCCCCGAAGCCTGCGCGGCCATGTACATCGACGCTTCTTCGACCACCGGCAATTCGACGGTCAACCCGTTTTCCTTGAAGTAGCCCAGATCCTGAGCCAGATAGAGCGTGCCGTAACCGACCCACGTGGTGTGGCCGATGGACAGGGTGCCGGCCTGGGCGCTGGTCGCGACCGTGGCGGCCAGAGCGGTAATTGCCAAAGGGTGAGTGAGACGAATACACAAGGATTTGATCATGGAGCACTCCCGACGCTGTTGATTTAGTTTTGTCATGGGCAGTACGGTCGCCGGCCGTTGTGCAGTTGCTGCCGTTGGTCTCTCGCGGACGCTTGGGCGGACAACATTCGGCTGGCGGGCAAGATCGATGGTGGCCCATGTGCGCGGCGAGGAAAATCAGGAAATTGTTGGCTGCAAATGATGAAAAAACTGGGTAGTGCGCACTGCTTCAGGGCGGGGATTGCGGGGGTGCGCGAGGTGAGTGCAGATTGGGGGTTTTCGGCGAGTGGAAGAATCTCATCGCTGGCAAGCCAGCTCCCACAGGAATCTCAGTTGTACCCCGGTTTTTGTGAACACCGCTGAAAACTGTAGGAGTGAGCCTGCTCGCGATGGCGTCAGGTCAGTCCATATCTCGGCTGCATGACACACCGCTATCGCGAGCAGGCTCACTCCTACAAGGGTCTAGGGTGTGGCTGGATTTCATGCATACCGCTGAACCTGCGGGAGCTGGCTTGCCAGCGAAGGGGGCGACTCGGTCTCAGCGCAGCTGGAACCAGGTGGTTTTCAACTGGGTGTATTTATCGAACGAGTGCAGCGACAGATCCCGACCAAACCCCGATTGCTTGCCACCACCAAACGGCACCGTCACATCCAGCGCATCCACCGTGTTGACCGACACCGTACCCGCGCGCAACCGACGTGCCACGCGGTGTGCGCGGTTGAGGTCATCGGTCCACAACGACGCCGCCAAGCCATACACACTGTCATTGGCCAGTCGCACCGCTTCTTCCTCGCTGTCGAACGGCATCACCGCCAACACCGGGCCAAACACCTCTTCACGAAACAGCGGCATGTCGGCAGTTACACCGGTAAAAATCGTCGGCTCAATAAAATTGTCCGACCCGTTAAATCGCCGCTGCTGCCCGCCGCACACCCGCGTCGCGCCCGACTGCTCGGCACTGCGAATAAAACCCATGATGCCCGCCGTCTGCTTGCTATCGACAATCGCCCCGGCACTGCTCTGCGGATCCAGCGGATCCCCCGGCAACCAACGTTCGGCCTGCGCTTTCAGCCGTTCGACAAACTCATCATGAATGGAACGCTCCACCAACAATCGCGAATTGGCCGAGCAGACTTCACCCTGATTGAAGAAGATCCCGAACGCCGCTTTTTCCGCCGCCAGATCCAGATCCTGACAATCGGCGAACACCAGATTGGCGCTCTTGCCGCCGCACTCCAGCCAGACCTGTTTTAGGTTGGATTGCGCGGAGTACTGCATGAAATATTTCCCGACCTGGGTCGAGCCGGTGAACACCAGACAATCGACATCCGCGTGTAAACCCAGCGCCTTGCCAGTCTGCTCGCCAAGCCCCGGCAACACGTTCAGCACACCGGCCGGCAGCCCTGCTTCCAGCGCCAACTCGGCCAGACGCAATGCCGAAAACGGCGACTGCTCAGCCGGTTTTAAAATCACCGAATTGCCCGCCGCCAGCGCCGGCGCGAGCTTCCACGCAGCCATGTCCAACGGGAAATTCCACGGCACCACGGCTGCCACCACTCCGAGCGCTTCGCGGGTAATGGTCGCCAACACATTCGGCGCACTGGGTGCCAGCTGATCGTAGAGTTTGTCGATGGCTTCGGCGTACCAGCGGAACACTCCGGCAGCGCCCGGCACGTCGATGTTGTAAGCATCCATCACCGGTTTGCCCATGTTCAGCGAATCGAGCAGCGCCAGCTCTTCACGATGGCTCATCAGCAAATCAGCCAGACGCAGCAGCACTTGCTTGCGCTCGGCCGGGGAGCGTTGCGACCAGATACCGGACTCGAACACCTGACGCGCATTGCGCACTGCCGCGTCCACATCCTCTTCGCCACACGCCGCGACATTGGCCAGGCATTGCCCGGTCGCCGGGTTGATCGCGGCAAAAGTCTGCCCCGATACCGCGGTGCAATGCTTGCCGTCGATCACGGCTTGATCGGGAAACTTCAATGCAACGGCGCGGCGCTGCCACTCTGCAAGCTCGAACACGACGGATGCTCCTGAGACGTTATTGTCAATCGATGGTCGCTCAGGCCCGCACGGGCTAAAAATAGTAAAAATGTCTTCGCAGGCAATAAAAACACTGGGCAAGGACTTCCCCCAAATACTGCGCAGGTGGCTATGGTTGAAGGATAAAAACATCGTCGCGCAACGGACGTGGCGGCGCACAAATTGCTTTGAAGTCGAGTCCGCTCGTCCTGAGGTTTGCCGTGGCCGCCTACAATTTGCGTCAGTTGAAATACTTCATCACCACCGTCGAATGCGGCAGCGTTGCCGAAGCCTCGCGCAAGCTGTACATCGCGCAACCAGCGATTTCCACGGCGATCAAAGGCCTGGAGGACAGCTTCGGCGTGCAACTGCTGATCCGTCATCACGCCCAGGGTGTGTCGCTGACCCCAAGCGGTGCGCGGTTTTTTCGCAAGGCTCAAGAGCTGCTGCGCATGGCCAAGGAGTTTGAGCAGAACGCGTTGGCCGACAACGACGTGGTCGCCGGACAGATCGATATTGGTTGTTTCGAAACGGTCGCGCCGTTGTACCTGCCGCAATTGATCGCCGGGTTCTCGGCGCTGTATCCGGGGGTGAAAATCCGCATCCGCGACGGTGAACAGCAAGAGCTGGTGCAAGGGCTGACGTCGGGCACGTTTGATCTGGTCATCCTCTATGAACACGAACTCGACGCCACGATTCAGACCGAACCGCTGATGCCGGCGCAACGGCCATATGCGCTGTTGCCGGCGGATCATCGTTTTGCCCAGTACAAGCAGGTTTCGCTAAGGGATCTGTGCCTGGATCCGATGATCCTGCTCGATGTGCAGCCGAGCCGGACTTACTTCGTCAGCCTGTTTGAAGAGCTCGGGCTGACCCCACGCATCGAGTTCAGCTCGCCGTCGATCGAGATGGTGCGCGGGATGGTCGGCCAGGGTTTCGGCTTCTCGATTCTGGTAACCAGACCGCATTCGGAATGCACTTACGACGGCAAGAAAGTCGTCTGTGTGGACATCGTCGAGGACGTCACCGGTTCAGGCCTGGTGGCGGCGTGGCTCAAGCGCGGGCAGTTGACCAAACCGGCGCAGTTGTTCGCTGATTATTGCCGCGAGCAACTGACGGCCAAGTCGCACCCTTGACAGCAAAAGATCGCAGCCTTCGGCAGCTCCTACAGTAGATCGATGTCGCAGCATTATTTTGTGGCCGACTCCAATCCTGTAGGAGCTGCCGAAGGCTGCGATCTCTTGATCTTCAGGTCCCGCGCGGCTTGGCCCGTGCGGTCGCCTCGGCCACCAGCGGATCATCCGGCCAGTAATGCTTCGGATACCGCCCCTTCAAATCCTTCTTCACCTCGGCATAGGTGCTACGCCAGAAGTTCGCCAGATCCTGCGTCACCTGCACCGGCCGCCGCGCTGGCGACAGCAGATGCAACTTGACCACCTGGCGCCCGCCGGCGATTCGCGGTGTATCGGCCAGCCCGAACAGTTCCTGCAAACGCACCGCAAGGATCGGCGGAGACTCGCTGTAATCCAGACGAATCGACGACCCAGACGGTACGCTCAGATGATGCGGCGCCAGCTCATCGAGCTTCTGCGGCAATGGCCATGGCAGCAAATTGCGCACGATGCTCGACAGATCGAGATTGGCAAAATGGCTGAGTCGCGAGACTTTACCCAGATAGGGCATCAGCCAGTCTTCGAGAGTGTTCAGCAACGTTGCATCGCTGACATCTGGCCACGGACTGTCGTCCTGATTGTTCAATTCCAACTGACGCAACAACGCCACCCGCGCTTGCCACTGACGCAGCTCCGGCGTCCACGGCAACAGCTCCAGACCCTTGCGCCGCACCAGATTGACCAGCGCCTGACTGCGCGCATTTTCATCAAGACCGGTCAACGGCTCGCGGCTGAGAATCAGCTCGCCAACCTTGCGTTGCCGCTCGGCACGCAGCACGCCTTCGCGTTCGTCCCAGTCAAGTTGATCGACGTTGCGCACCTGTTCGGTGAGCACTGAATCGAACAGCGCCGGATCGAAATCCGCCGCCAGATAAATCCGCTCTTCGCGCTGGCCCTGACGGCTGCCGAGGTCGGCGATGACAATCCACGGCTCTTTCATCAGGCTGTCGGCTTCGGCGAACAGCGCCGCACGACCGTTGGCCAGGCGATATTCCGCGCCACCGGCTCGCCGCTGTTGCGCAACGCGATCGGGATACGCCAGCGCCAGCAAGGCGCCGAGCCAGCGCGGATGATCAGGATCGCTGACCGGTGCGCTGGCCTTGCCGCGCAGATAACTGCGATATTGCCGGGCGAGTTGCTTAGCCCGTTGTACGCCGCCCTGCGCACCTCGGGCGGCACGCTCTTCGCCGGATAGCAGCAGCAATCGACTGTGCAAATCCGCCCCGGCGCCACGCAAGATATCGCGCTCACCAAGCAATGCGGCGACGTCGCAGGCCATGTTGGCCAAACCCAACGCCTGTCCGCGCAACAACAAATGACCGATGCGCGGATGCGCCGGCAACTCAGCCATGGCCTGACCGTGGGAAGTCAGCGCGTCACCTTCCAGCGCACCGAGCCGTTGCAGCAAATCCTGCGCCTGTGCATAAGCCGCCGCTGGCGGAACGTCGAGCCAGACCAGTTCGCCCGGCGTCACGCCCCAACGGCCCAGTTGCAACGCCAGACTGGCGAGATCCGCCGAAAGAATTTCCGCACTGCCATAAGCAGCGAGTTGTTCGTGCTGATCCTGCGACCACAAGCGATAACAAACACCCGGTTCCAGACGCCCCGCACGACCCGCACGCTGCGTGGCGCTGGCCTTGGAAATCCGCTGGGTATCAAGGCGCGTCATGCCGCTACCGGGATCGAAACGCGGCACCCGCGCCAGCCCGGTGTCGATCACCACGCGCACGCCGTTGATGGTCAGACTGGTCTCGGCGATGTTGGTCGCCAGCACCACTTTGCGCTGACCGGCCGGCGCCGGATCGATCGCCGCGCGTTGCGCATTAAGGTCGAGTTCACCGTGCAACGGGCACAGCAACACGTCGCTGCGCTCACCCATGGCGTCGACAAGTTGTTGATGCACGCGACGGATTTCCGCCTGCCCCGGCAGAAACACCAACAGGCTGCCGGTTTCATCGTGCACCGCTTCGAGCACGGTTTGCGTAACACGCTGATCAATATATTCGCCGGGCTGAAACGGCCGCCCCCAGCGCATCGTCACCGGATACATGCGGCCTTCGCTGCGCAGGATCGGCGCGTCATCCAGCAACCCGGCGAGGCGCTCGCCTTCGAGCGTGGCCGACATCAGCAAAATCTTCAGCGGTTGTTCAGCTCGAAACAGCTCCCGACCGTTCAGACTCAAGGCCAGCGCCAGATCGGCATCAAGACTGCGCTCGTGGAATTCGTCGAAGATCAGCAAACCCACGCCTTCCAGCGCCGGGTCATCCTGCAAGCGCCGGGTGAGAATGCCTTCGGTGACCACTTCGATGCGCGTGTTGGGGCCAACCTTGCTGTCGAGGCGAATGCGATAACCGACGGTTTCACCGACCTTCTCACCCAGCTCGCTGGCCAGCCGTTCCGCGGCTGCACGCGCGGCGAGACGGCGCGGCTCGAGCATCAGAATGGTCTGCCCGGCCAGCCACGCTTCATTGAGTAGGGCCAACGGCACGCGGGTGGTTTTACCGGCGCCGGGCGGTGCTTCGAGCACGGCTTCATGGCGAGTCGCCAAGGCTTCACGCAGGGCGGGTAAAACTTCATCGATTGGCAAAGAATTCATGCTGGCTCCAAAACAGAGGCCCGAGTATAACGGCGAACTGGCGGGCGTTCGTCAGGGTCTTAACTTCACACGACGACGCTTCGTTCTTAGATCAATCAGGAGATTTTCCCATGCGCTTACCTTTTCGCCTGATCGGCGGTGTACTGGTCGCCACCCTGCTCACGCAAATCACCGCGTGCGGTTCGATTTTCTACCCGGACCGGCGTGGTCAGATCGACGGCAAGATCGACCCGGCGATTGCCGTGCTCGACGCCGTGGGCCTGCTGTTCTACGTCATTCCCGGCCTGATCGCGTTTGCCGTCGACTTTGCCACCGGCGCGATCTATTTCGAACCGGGCCACACCGCGCAGATTGACCCGGCCAAGCTCAAGCAAGCCATTGGCCCGGACGGTCAGGTCGATAATCACAAGCTGCAGGCTATTCTCGAAAGCGAGTTGGGCCGAGATTTCCCACTGGATGATCCGCGCCTGATTCAACACAAGGGCAGCACTCAACAACTGGCGATGTTCGGCCTGCAACCCGCCGCTTAAAAAGGACGTTCAATGACATCCAGCCCCGAACACGCTCGCCTGCTGCGGCTGGCGACCCGCGCCTCGGTGGCGGTCGCCTGCACGCTGATCGTCGCCAAAGCCATCGCCTGGTGGCTCAGCGGTTCGGTGAGCATGCTCGCCGGCCTCACCGACTCGGCGCTGGATGGCGTCACCTCGATGCTCAATCTGCTCGCGGTGCATTACGCGCTGCGCCCGGCCGATGACGATCACCGTTATGGTCACGGCAAAGCGGAATCCCTGGCGGGCATGGCGCAGGCGCTGTTCATTGGTGGCAGTGCGCTGTTGATCGCGTTTCAGGCGTACGAGCGACTGCACGATCCGCAACCACTTGGGGCGCCGTGGCTGAGCATCGGTGTGATCGTGTTTTCGCTGTTGCTGACGGCGGCGTTGCTAGTGTTGCAGCATCGGGTGATCAAGCAGACCGGCTCCAACGCCGTGCGCGCGGATTCGCTGCACTATCGCTCGGACATGTTGCTCAACGGCAGCATTCTGATTGCGCTGATTTTGGCCGGGTTTGGTTTTGAGCAACTGGACGCCTGGTTCGGTCTGGGGATTGCCGCGTACATTCTGTGGAGTGCAATCCAGATCGCCCGGGAAAGTTTTTCGGTGTTGATGGATGAAGAACTGCCGGCGGATGTCAGTCAGCACATGCTCGAATTGGCCTGCAGCGTGCCGGGGGTGTTGGGCGCGCATGACTTGCGCACGCGGATCTCCGGCAACCACTGGTTCGTGCAGTTGCACCTGGAATTGCCGGGGGAATTGACCCTGTCAGTGGCCCATGGCATCAGCGATCAAGCCGCCGATGCCATCCACAAAGCCTACCCGCGCGCCGAAGTGCTGGTGCACGCCGACCCGCAGGAAGTGGTGCTGGCCGCTCGGGCTCAGTAACTGACCTGATAACCGCGACTGCTCAGGCAATTGCCCTGAGCCTGGCGGTACGCCTGAACCACTTCGGGCGCTGGTTGATAGGTCGCGGTGCGCGGGTCGAAACCGCTTTGCTGCACCGCGTACTGGTAGCACTGGTAACCATCCTGCTGCACCTGTTCCGGCGACTGGCCGTTGGCCGGGTACGCTTCAACGTCATAGCCTTGAGACTGCGGTTGCGGCTGCTGCTGAACCGGCGGTTCGACCACGATGTAATCCTGCGTCGCTTCCTGATAGGCATAGTAGGAACCGGCGGCGAGGAACAGCAGCGAACCTCCGATCCACACTTCACGGGCGTAGTCCGGCAGATACTGAATGCGAATCCCGCGCGGCGGCTGCACGACGATGTAGCGTGGGCCTTGCGGGCGATACCAGTAGCCGCCGGAGAAGAAGTAATCCTGACCGCGATATGGCACGCGATAGTCGCGATCCGGGAAGCGGTCGATCACATGCCCCGGCCGATATTGCGGGCCGGGGCCCCAGCCATTGCCGTGCCCGTCCGGGCGTCCCGGCCAGCGATTGTCGTTGGGTCGGTTGTTGGTCTGCCAATGCTGATTGTTGTAGCCGTTCTGCGGACGCTCGTCGCGGTAGTAACCCTGACGCGGCTCCTGAGTCTGGCGTACGGCGTCGGGCCGAGGCTGGATCGGCAGGCTGTTGGCCGGCATTTGCGGCGGCGGTGGCGGCTGCCGCACCGGGTTGGGGTTGTAGGCCGGCCGGTTCTGATCGTGGTTTTGCCACTGGCCATTGTTGTTGCCGTTGTGCTCGAACTGACGACTGTTGTCGCCTCGAATGATCTCGTTGCTCTGTGGGCGCGGCTGATTCTGTTGCGGCGAATTCTGCGATGGATTGTTCTGCGGACGCGGCTGATTGTTACCGCCATGGCCCTGATTGCCGCCCTGAGGGCCCTGCCCGTGGCCACCGCCATCCGGCCCACGATTCTGCGGCTCGTCAGCAAGCGTTTGCGCACTGACACTCACACACAGCAAACCAACACCGGCCAGACGCCAAATGCGCGACTTCATGCTTTTTCTCACTGCGGGGCCTGTAAATGTAAGAGGGCTTGTCACTAAGACCGGCAATACACACACCGGGTTCTGCAACAGGTTATCAGTCGCGCAACTTATTTATTGAGCGCCGCCACATGAAATCGCAGGCAAGAAAAAAGGGAGACCCGTCGGCCTCCCTTTAGAGAACTTCGTCCTGGCTCGACGCTTTTGACGTCGGCTCACCTCACGCCGTCTTCTGGACAGTGTGCAGCTCGGGGGCCGGCACAACCCCGGTGGGGGTGGCGGCCGCGGCAGGCCGAATAGGGCGGGCCGCGTGGACTGTGTTACCGAGCAGTGATTCTGGTGATAAGAATAGGCCTGAGGCCGCGACAGATGATTGCGAAGATTGCTGAAATAAACTCTACTTGCGCAATTTTTAACCCTGGATAGATAATCCGCCGCAATAGTTACAACCAAGGACAGATTGATGAGCAAACTCGACCGTTACGACCTGAGCATTTTGGCGGAATTGCAGCGCGACGCCCGCATCTCCAACCAGGAGTTGGCCGAGCGCATCGGTCTGTCGCCCTCGCCTTGCTCACGTCGGGTCAAGCAACTGGAAGACGATGGCTACATTTCGCGCCAGGTTGCGCTGCTCGATCGCAAGATGCTCGGGCTGAGCCTGACCGCTTATGTGCTGATCGGAATGGATCGGCATACGCCGGAGCGTTTCGAGAATTTCGAAGCGGCAATTCGCACGTTGCCGCAGGTGCTGGAGTGCAGTCTGGTGACCGGTGTGGATGCCGATTACCAATTGAAAGTGGTAGTGCCGGACATGGATCATTATCAGAAGCTGTTGCTGGGGCACCTCACACGGATTGAGGGCGTGACCAGCGTTCGTTCGAGCTTCGTACTGAATCAGGTGCTCAACAGCACTGAACTGCCCTTGACCCACCTGCGCAACTGATCAAAGGCACCCTCACCCCAGCCCTCTCCCAAAGGGAGAGGGGGCCGACCGAGGTGTCTGGCGTCATACATCGACCTGAAAGATTGAGTCGATTATGGATTCACAACAAAACGTCCAGGTCGGCGTATTCCTTGAACATCCCCCAATCAGTCCCCTCTCCCTCTGGGAGAGGGGGCCGACCGAGGTGTCTGCTGTCATACATCGACCTGAAAGATTGAGTCGATTATGGATTCACAACATCTGGACCAAGTCGGTGTAGTTCTCAAGCATCCCCCGGTCAGTCCCCTCTCCCTCTGGGAGAGGGCTAGGGTGAGGGCAAAGGCTTCGGATCAGACCCAGATCAATGCCACCCCACACACCTTGGCGTATACTCGCCGCGCCCTTTTAGCCCCGCGCGCGCCGGAGAAACCCAATGGATCCAGCATTATTAGAAGAATGGATGATGACCGGTCTGGTCAGCATCCTGATCATTTTCATGGGTTTCATCGTCTGGGATCTGGCGAAGAAGTCCAAGGCCGGGCGCTTTGGCTCGTTCATTCTGTTCTTCGTGCTGGGCCTGGGCGTGGCCGCGTTCATCATCAAGAGTGTGGTGATCGGCCTGATCGAATCCGGCGCTCTATAAGCGCGCCGGCACTTCTTTCCACTGGCCCTGATCGAGGCCTTCGATCGTCCAGTCTCCAATCCTGACCCGCACCAGCCGCAACGTCGGCAGCCCGACTGCCGCCGTCATGCGCCGCACCTGACGGTTGCGCCCTTCGCGAATCACCAACTCCAGCCATGACGTCGGTATGGTCGCGCGAAAGCGTACCGGCGGATTGCGCGGCCACAACTGTGGCTCATCCAGTTGTCGCGCTTCGGCCGGCAAGGTCATGCCGTCGTTCAACTCGACGCCGTCACGCAGACGTTGCAACTGCTCGGCCGTCGGCACCCCTTCGACCTGTACCCAATAAGTCTTTGCCAGCTTGTGCTTCGGATCAGCAATGCGCGCCTGCAACTGCCCGTCGTTGGTCAACAGCAGCAACCCTTCGCTGTCACGATCAAGGCGTCCGGCCGGGTAAATCCCAGGCACGTCGATGTAATCCTTGAGCGTCGCTCGCCCTTCGCCGTCGCTGAATTGCGTCAGCACATCGAACGGTTTGTTGAACAGAATCAGCTTCGGCTCGGCCGGGGGTGCCTTGGCAACACGACGCGGCGAGGAAGACTGAGGCTTCGCGCCGGGACGGCGGGAAGGTGGACGCGGGGGACGGGACATAGGGAGAAAAAATATTTAGCGATCAGGGCTGACAATGCTAGTGCCCCGACCGCCAAATGGCCACGACTAACCGTTAACGGAACGGCGGTTCGTCGAAGCTGCGCAGTTTGCGCGAGTGCAGCGAGTTGAGTTCGGTGCGCAGCAGGTCCACCGCTTCGATGCCGATCTTCAAGTGCTGGCTGACCGCGCGTTCATAGAAGGCGTTGGCCGAACCCGGCAGCTTGATTTCACTGTGCAGCGGTTTATCCGAGACGCACAACAACGTGCCGTACGGCACCCGCAAGCGATAACCCTGCGCGGCAATCGTGCCGCTTTCCATGTCCACCGCGACCGCACGAGACAGGTTGATCAACGGCCGTTCCTGCGCCCAACGCAATTCCCAGTTACGGTCGTCGTAAGTCAGCACGGTGCCGGTGCGCAGGCGTTTTTTCAGGTCATCGCCCTTCTCGCCGGTGACATTCGCCGCTGCTTGCTGCAGCGCCATTTGCACTTCGGCCAGGGCCGGGATCGGAATGTTCGGCGGCACCACGCGGTCGAGAATGCCGTCGCGACGCATATAAGCGTGGGCCAGCACGTAGTCGCCGATGGTCTGCGACTGACGCAAACCGCCGCAGTGGCCAATCATCAGCCAGCAATGCGGACGCAGCACCGCGAGGTGGTCGGTGATGTTCTTGGCGTTGGACGGGCCGACGCCAATATTGACCAAGGTCACGCCGTGGCCATCGCTGGCGATCAGATGATAGGCCGGCATCTGGTAACGGTGCCAGACCACACCGGCAGCAATCGCCGACGCTTCGCCGTGATCCATGCCCTTCTCGATGATCACATTGCCCGGCAACACCATACGCACGAAACGCGGATCACTGCGCAACTGCTCCAGACCATGGACGATGAACTGGTCGACGTACCGGTGATAGTTGGTCAGCAGAATCCACGGCTGCACATGGCGCCAGTCGCTGCCGGTGTAGTGCACCAGGCGACGCAGCGAGAAATCCACACGTGCGGCGTCGAACAAGGCCAGCGGCAGCGGATCGGTATTTTCCCAGTCGTAGAGACCGTCGGCGATGCCATCGGTGGCGGCAGACAGGTCGGTGCTCGGAAACACCCGC
This sequence comes from Pseudomonas sp. MYb2, assembly GCF_002979955.1. NCBI lineage: Bacteria > Pseudomonadati > Pseudomonadota > Gammaproteobacteria > Pseudomonadales > Pseudomonadaceae > Pseudomonas > Pseudomonas sp. MYb2. The sequence goes on along the minus strand of NZ_PCQC01000012.1, from coordinate 44,689 downwards.
GCCAGCACGGCAGCGGTGACGCCGGAGCCGGCCAGTTCATCGCCCTGCTCGACCACGTACGGATACGGAATGTTCTGCTGGCTGACACCGACTTCCACGGTCACCGTGAAGTCGTGCATCAATGGCGTCAGTTGTTCGAGCAGGTATTTGCGGAAGGCCGCCGGGTGGGTGACGGTGACGCTGTAGGTACCCGGCAATTGCACCTTGGCGTAAGCGCGGGTGGTCTGCGGGACTTCGCCCTGGCAGTGATAGGTCAGACGCAGTTCGGGATAACGAAACAGAGCACGCTGCGCAGCGTCGGGCTCGACGCGATCCTTGAGGTAACGCTTGAGCGCCGAGTTCAGCGCAGTGGTGGCCCGCTCATGCAACTCGGCCAGACGATCCACGGCTTGTTCGGCGGTTTGAACGACAATAAACGCTTCGGTCACGATCAGCTTCCTGTGTTCTGACTTGCAGAGCTTCATCTTGCCTGCATCGTCGCGTCACGGGAACAGTGGCATGTTGGCAACCGCACAATATATGGGCCACCACGATCCCTGTAGGAGCTGCCGAAGGCTGCGATCTTTTGATCTTGCTGTTTATAAGATCAAAAGATCGCAGCCTTCGGCAGCTCCTACAGGGGATATGTGGTGGGTCAGAGAATCTGTGGGGTTGAGCGGGTGACGATGGCTTCGACGTCCAGGCCGCGCGGCAAGGCGCCGTAGACTCGGCCGCCACCGCTCAAGCGACTGGCAATGAACGCGTCGCTGACCACCGAGTTGCCGGCCTCCAACAGGAGCTTGGCCTGCAAACCGAGCGCGATGTCTTCGGTCAGTTGCCGCGCCCGGTACTGAATGTCGCTGGTGTCCTTGAACTGCGCCTGCAATTGCTGAATATGCGCAGCCAGCCGCTTATCGCCATGCCCATCACCGAGTTCGCTGAACAACACATCCAGCACCCCGGGTTCTTTCGACAACGCGCGCAGCACATCCAGGCATTGCACATTCCCCGAGCCTTCCCACGTCGAGTTCACTGGCGCCTCGCGGTACAGACGCGGCAGGATGCTGTCCTCGACATACCCGGCACCGCCCATGCATTCCGCCGCTTCGTTGATCATCCCCGGCGCGCGTTTGCAGATCCAGTATTTGCCCACCGCTGTCACCAGCCGGGCAAATTGCGCTTCGTGGTGATCATCCAAATGATCCAGCGCCTTGCCCATGCGCAAACTCAGGGCCAGCGCGGCTTCGCTTTCCAGGGCCAGATCGGCCAGCACGTTCTGCATCAATGGCTGTTCACTGAGCAATTTGCCGCCGACCTTGCGATGCGCGCAGTGGTGGCTGGCCTGGGTCAGCGCCTGACGCATCAACGCGCTGGATCCGACCATGCAATCGAAGCGAGTCATCGCCACCATTTCGATAATGGTCGGCACGCCGCGCCCTTCTTCTCCGACCATCCACGCCAGTGCGCCACGGAACTCCACTTCGCTGGAGGCGTTGGACTGGTTGCCGAGTTTGTTTTTCAGGCGCTGGATATAGAACTGATTGCGCGTGTCGTCCGGGCGATGGCGCGGCAGCAGGAAGCAGCTCAAACCCTTGTCGGTCTGCGCCAGCGTGAGGAACGCATCGCACATTGGCGCCGAACAGAACCACTTGTGCCCGACCAGCTCATAAGCCTGCCCCGGGCCGCTGGCGCCGACCGGATAAGCCTTGGTGGTGTTGGCGCGCACGTCGGTGCCGCCCTGTTTCTCGGTCATGGCCATGCCGATGGTCACGCCGGACTTGTGCGCCATGCCGACGTTGCGCGGGTCGTATTCGCTGGCGAGGACTTTCGGCAGCCATTGCTCAGCGATGTTCGGCTGCAAACGCAAGGCCGGCACGCTGGCGAAGGTCATGGTCAACGGGCAACCGCTGCCGGCCTCGGCCTGGCTGTGCAGATAAGTCATCGAGGCGCGAGCGACGTGGGCCCCATCCTGTGGATGCGCCCATGGCAGCGAAGTCAGGCCATGCTCGATCGCCGTACGCATCAGTTCGTGATAGGCGGGATGAAACTCCACCAGATCGATGCGATGGCCGTAGCGGTCGTGGCTGGCAAATACCGGTTTGTTCTGGTTGGCGAGGAACCCCGCTTCCATCAGCGGCCCGCCGGCGAGCGCGCCGTAAGCATCGATCCGCGATTCGGCCCAACCGGCACCAAACCGGCGCGACCATTCCTGCAATGGCAGGTCGATGCGGTACAGGTTGGTGCCGTCCAGCGACGGCGGCTGGTTGGTGACTTCGTGGGTTTCGGCGAACTGATGCAGGTTCATGACGGGGCTCCTTTGGGCAACCAAGGAACTCAGTTAAGCACCGCACCGCAAGCGGTCAAAGTGTCATACCAGCCGAATTTGCGGCGCTTTTACCCTATTAACAGCACAGAACCCGGCGTTCCAGCGCGGATTGCAAATCTTCGAATTTCACCGGTTTGCTCAGGTAGTCGATTGCAGCCCCCGTTGCGCAAAGCTCACGATCAGCGTTCAACGCCAGCATGAACACCGGCAGATTGGCGCAGCCCGGCAATGCGTGAATCTGGCAGCACAACGAAGCGCCCTCATGGCTCGGCAACTGGCAATCGATCAGCACCGCATCGACCGTTTCACGCTGCAGACAATCGAGCGCAGTCGCGCGGTTGTCGGCGGTACGCACGCGAAAGCCAAGCTTGAGCAACATGCCACGCATCACCAATTGGTTGACGCTGTTGTCGTCCACCAGCAACACCGTGCAGTCCTGCGGTGCACGCACGCAATCACGCGAAGACGCAGAAATCGGCGCAGATTCAACCACCGGCAGTTCGAACTCGACATCCAGCTGAAAGCGGCTGCCGCTGCCTGGTTCGGAACGATGGGTGAGTTTGCCATCGAGCAGCTCGACCAACTGTCGGCAAATCGCCAGACCAACGCCGAGGCCGCCGTATTCACGAGTCATCGAACCGTCGAGCTGGAAAAATCGCTGATACATCGTCGCTTCGCCCAGATCGGTAAAACCGATGCCAGTGTCGATCACCGCAAACGACAGCGCCAGACGATTGCCCGTCGACGGTTTGCCGGTTACTCGCAGCGCAAGCCCGCCGACACGGGTGAACTTGATCGCGTTGTCCAACAGGCATTCCAGGCATTGCGCCAGTTTGGCGCTGTCGCCGTGCAGGCGATCCGGCAGCGTCGGCAGCACCTCGACTTTGAAGTCCAGTGACTTGCTCGACGCATTGCCATCGAACTGCACGCGCAACGCCTCGACCACCGCACGCAGGCTGAAAATGCCCGGCGCGGCCTTGAGCTTGCCGGCCTGCAATTCGGTGAGGGTGAGGATGCCGTTGACCATGCGCATCATGTCCCGCGCGGAACCGGCGGCGGTTTGCTGATATTGCTCAAGCTCCGGATCCAGATCGACGGTCTGCATCAGTTCCAGCGAACCGATCACACCGTTCATCGGCGTGCGCAGTTCATGCGTCAGGGTCGCGAGGAATTCATCCTTGAGCTTGTTGCTGTGGGCCAGTTGCTGGTTGAGCACTTCGAGTTTCTGCCCGGCGTCGTAAAGCGTTTGCGCCTGCTGCTCGCGCATCGCGTTGATGCGGTCGGCCAGTGCCAGCGACAGCAGCGCCACTTCAATGGCCGAGCCGATCTGACTGGCGTACATGGTCAGGAACACGTTCGGCAGCAAGCCCAGCACCATCAGCGTGTTGACGATGCCGCCGAGCAGAAACGCCGACCAGGCAATGATGAAGTACCGTGCCACACGCAAGCCGCGCCACCAGGCCAGAATCCCGGCGGCGAAAATCACTACCGTAAAGGTCAGCGCCAGTATCGTCGCCAGACGCAGCGACAACGCGTAACTGGTCATCAGCGACAAACCAACCACCAGCGCGCCGAACGCGATCAGTGCAATCAGCAAGCGATCAAGCCAGCGGCTGTGGTTTTTGGTCTGCAGGAAACTGCGGGCGAACTGACTACCGAACAGGCCGGCGCAACCGATGAAAAACGGCGTCGCGGCGTTGGCCCACCAAGGGTTATTCGGCCAGAAGTATTCGACCGCTGCACCGTTCACCGACAGTTGATAGAGGCCGAACGAGGCGATGTAGAAGATGTAATAGAGGTAGCTGGTGTCGCGCACGCTGAGGTAGATGAACAGGTTGTAGACCACCATCCCCAGCAATACGCCATAAATGATGCCCAGCACATACAGCCGCACCGGCTGGTCCTCGAGGTAGGCGGTGCTTGACCACAACGTTACCGGTGCCTGGATCGAGCCTTCGCTGGCAAGTCGCAGATAAACGGTTTGCTGTTGATCCGGTTCAAAGGCCAGGTCGAACAGGTAATTGTTCTGGCGGATCTCACGACTGGCGAACGGCAGCGCATCGCCAGTTTGCCGGGCGAGGCGGTAATCGCCATTGGCGTCGGCGAGATACAAATCGAGGTGATCAAGCGGCGGATAAGCCAATTCCAGCAACCAGGTGCGCTGGGCAGCGGGATTGCTCGGACGATAATGCAGGTCGATCTTCAGCCAGAACGCCGAGCGTGAGTAACCGGCATTGAGCGTGGCTTTATCGTGAAGTTTGAAATTGCCGGCGGCAGCCTGCGCGCGAACATCGGCAATGTTCGCCTGACCGCTCGGGTCTTCGAACACTTGCAGCGACCGGCCCAGAGGCAGGCTCTGGGTAAATTCGTCGAATTCGACGGCGCTCGCCATGAGGGGCAAGCAGAACAGCAACATCAGCAAATAGCGCATTGAAGCCCCAGCGTGGCTCGTCCGGTTGTGTCAGGAAGCCCCCCATTCCCTTTGAGTAGACGTAAAACCGGTATTACCTGTTATTGGTTTGGATCCAGACTAGCATAGCCGTTGATGGCCATTGAGCACCATTGAAATTTTTCCTACAAAGGCTCTAGCACGGGCGTTCCAGAGCAAAGTAGCGGACTAGAGCTGTTGGGTTGGTCAGGTAGATCAAAAGATCGCAGCCTGCGGCAGCTCCTACATTGATCTGGAGTTTCCTGTAGGAGCTGCCGCAGGCTGCGATCTTTTGATCTTGCTCCGCCAGCCACACCCGAAAATCAGCTTTGGTGGTAAGCTCGCGCACCATGAATATCTACAGCTCCCGCCCCGTTGTCCTCTGTCTCTCCGGCCACGACCCAAGTGGTGGCGCCGGCTTGCAGGCAGATATCGAAGCTCTGCTCGCGCAGGGTTGCCATGCGGCTCCGGCCGTCACCGCGCTGACCGTGCAAGACACCGTCAACGTCACTGACTTCCGCGTCCTCGACCGTGAGTGGGTATTGGCCCAGGCCAATGCCGTGCTCAACGACTCCGAAGTCGCAGCGGTCAAACTGGGCATGCTCGGCTCGCTGGAGATGGTCGACACTGTTGTCGAACTGCTCTCGGCGCACCCGCACTTGCCGGTGGTCTGTGACCCGGTACTGCGCGCCGGCGGCGGCGGACGCCTGGGCAAGGACGAGGTCGGCTATGCGATGCGCGAGCGACTGCTGCCGCTGTCGATCATTGCCACCCCTAACCTTCCTGAAGCCCGCATCCTCGCCGAACTGCCTGAGGGCACTGCGGACGAGTGTGCGGAAAAACTCCTGCCGTTCGTCAAAAACCTGCTGATCACCGGCGGCCATGGCGACGAAACTGAAATCCACAACCGCGTGTACAGCCGCGACGGTCTGCGTGAAACCTTTATCTGCCAGCGTCTGCCGGGTAGCTATCACGGTTCCGGTTGCACATTGGCCAGCGCATTGGCCGGGCGACTGGCGCAAGGCGAACACCTCGCCAGCGCCGTGCGCAGTGCACTCGATTACACCTGGCGCACCCTGCGCGATGCCGAACAACTGGGCAAAGGCCAGTTCGTCCCGCGTCGCCTGCCGCTGGATTTCTGCTCGTAACGTCGTGAGGTCTGCCCGATGAAACTACGTGGCCTGTATGCCATTACCGACAGCGAGCTGCTGGCCGGCAAGTTTCTGTCTTATGTAGAGGCGGCGCTGGAAGGCGGCGTCACCCTGCTGCAATACCGCGACAAAAGCAGCGACGAGGCCCGCCGCTTGCGCGAGGCCGAAGCGCTGCGCGATCTGTGCGAGCGCTACAAAACGCAACTGATCATCAACGATGACGCCGAACTGGCGGCACGCCTCAATGTCGGCGTGCATCTGGGCCAGACCGATGGCCCGCTGTCGCCGACCCGCGCCCTGCTCGGTTCGAAAGCGATCATCGGTTCGACCTGCCACGCGCAAATCGCGCTGGCCGAACAAGCCGCCAAAGAAGGCGCGAGCTACGTCGCCTTCGGCCGCTTCTTCAACTCCAACACCAAGCCCGGCGCGCCGACCTGCAGCCTCGACCTGCTGGACGAAGCCAAGCGCACGTTGCACCTGCCAATCTGCGCGATTGGCGGCATCACCCTCGACAACGCCGCCCCGCTGCTGGCCCATGGCGTCGACCTGCTTGCCGTGGTTCACGGTTTGTTCGGTGCCGAGAGCACCGCCGAAGTGACCCGCCGCGCCCGCGCATTCAACGAATTGTTCAAATCCTGAAGATTGAGAGCCCGATCATGTCTCGTTCCGAAACCCTGTTTGCCAATGCTCAGAAACACATTCCCGGTGGCGTAAACTCGCCAGTCCGTGCATTCAAGAGCGTTGGCGGCACACCGTTGTTCTTCAAGCACGCTGAAGGTGCTTACGTTACCGATGAAGACGACAAGCGTTATGTTGATTACGTCGGCTCGTGGGGCCCGATGATCCTCGGCCACAGCCACCCGGACGTGCTCGACGCGGTGCGCAATCAACTGCAACACGGCTTGTCGTACGGCGCGCCGACCGCGATGGAAACCGAGATGGCCGATCTGGTCTGCTCGCTGGTGCCGTCGATGGACATGGTGCGCATGGTCAGCTCCGGCACCGAAGCGACCATGAGTGCGATCCGTCTGGCCCGTGGTTACACCGGCCGCGACAGCATCATCAAGTTCGAAGGCTGCTACCACGGTCACTCCGACAGCCTGCTGGTCAAGGCCGGCTCCGGCGCCCTGACCCAAGGCGTGCCGAGCTCGGCCGGCGTACCAGCGGCATTCGCCAAACACACCCTGACCCTGCCGTTCAACGACATCGACGCCGTTGAAAAAATGCTCGCCGAAGTGGGCGAGGACGTGGCATGCATCATCGTTGAGCCGGTGGCCGGCAACATGAACTGCGTACCACCAGCGCCGGGCTTCCTCGAAGGCCTGCGCTCGCTGTGCGACAAACATGGCGTGGTGCTGATTTTCGACGAAGTGATGACCGGTTTCCGCGTCGCCCTCGGCGGTGCTCAGGCTTATTACGGTGTAAACCCTGACCTGACCACCTTCGGCAAGATCATCGGCGGCGGCATGCCGGTCGGCTGCTTCGGCGGCAAGCGCGAAATAATGGAGCGCATTGCGCCGCTGGGCCCGGTATATCAAGCCGGTACGCTGTCGGGTAACCCGCTGGCGATGGCCGCTGGTTTGACCACGCTGCGTCTGATCAGCCGTCCGGGTTTCCACGCCGAGCTGACTGACTACACCACGCGGCTGCTCGATGGTCTGCAACAGCGCGCTGATGCGGCTGGCATTCCGTTCGTGACCACCCAGGCTGGCGGCATGTTCGGTCTGTACTTCAGCGGCGCCGACGACATCGTCACCTTTGAAGACGTGATGGCCAGCGACGCGGCACTGTTCGGTCGCTTCTTCCACCTGATGCTGGAAGGTGGCGTGTACCTCGCACCGAGCGCCTTCGAAGCCGGTTTCACCTCGATCGCCCATGGTGAGGCCGAGTTGAAACTGACCCTGGACGCTGCCGAACGCGCCTTCGCTGCACTGAAGTAATCGCCGTACCGCTGACGTTGGCTATGGCCAGCGTCAGCATTCACCTACACCCACGCTGTTTTTCCGATGCTCCTGCTAAAAATCTTCCCTAAAGTGGGCGATATATTCCCCGCGCAGCAGAAAAACGAGTAAAGACTTTGTAAGGTTGGCCCTGCTTATTTCATAATGCGCGCTTATTGGATCCCTCGATGGGTCCGCGTGCCCTTCAGAGGTAAGTCGATTCCCATGAACCGCACCGGCCGCACCCTTGCCTTGGGCTGCCTGTTGCTCCTTCAGCCCCTGCTCGCGCATGCACAAGCAGGCGGCAACTCGTTGTTGATCCCGGCGATGGGTCGTTGCACCCTCAATACTCAGCCGCAAGACGTCACGCAGGCACTGGCCGCCTGCCAGAAAGCGGCGGACGAAGGGGATGCGCAAGCGCAATACGAGTTGGGTGAGTTCTACTACGACGGCAAGAATGCGCCGCGCGACCTCAATCAAGCCCTGAGCTATTTCGAAAAAGCCTCGTTGCAAGGCCACGCTCAGGCGCAATTCAAGCTCGGCACCATGTTCTTCCACGGTGAAGGCGTGCAGGCCAACAACATTCAGGCGTATATCGTGCTGAAGATGGCCGCGGTCAACGGCGCTGAAGATGCGCTGGACACCGCCGACGAAGTTTCCGAAAAGATGTCCCGCGAAGATCTTGAGACCGCCACCCAGGTGCTCGGGCAGATTTTCCGTAAATACCTGATGGAACTGCAGAGCGCCGATGGGCGTACGCCGTTTTCGCCTCTTCCCTGATCAGCGATAGTTCCCACGCTCTGCGTGGGAATTCATCCCGTGACGCTCCGCGTCACCGACGCAGAGCGTCGAGGGCGGCATTCCCACGCAGAGCGTGGGAACTATCATTGAGGCAACTCGGTTTTAGGGCTTCTCAGGCATCGGCATCGGAAACGGCATCACATTGCCGACCGCGCCGCGGGCTTCGCTGATTTTCGGGGTACCCAGACGCTCCACCTCGTCGATGCGCACAATCGAATGCATCGGCACAAAGCTGCGCACCACGCCTTCGAACTGCGCCTTGAGCTTTTCTTCGCTCGGGTCGACGACCACTTGCGTACGCTCGCCAAAGACGAACTCTTCCACTTCCAGAAAGCCCCACAGATCACTTTGATAGATCTGCTTGGCGTACATTTCGAACACCTGGCCCTGGTTGAGGAAAATCACCTTATAGATTGGAGCTTCGCGTTTGGTCATGGCGGGGGGATAACATCGGGGATAAAAATGAGGGCGCAAACTATAGCATAGCCTCCGGGCGCACAGCGGTAGGAACCTGAGGGCTTGTTCCCTATAATGCCGGGTTCTTTGAATCACGTGATGACCCTAATCCATGGCCAAGAAGCTTTACATCGAAACCCACGGTTGCCAGATGAACGAGTACGACAGCTCGCGCATGGTCGATCTGCTGGGTGAACATCAGGCCCTGGAAGTCACCGCCCGCGCGGAAGACGCCGACGTGATTCTGCTCAACACCTGCTCGATCCGCGAGCGCGCCCAGGATCGCGTGTATTCGCAGCTCGGCCGCTGGCGCGAACTGAAACTGGCCAACCCGGAGATGGTGATCGCCGTTGGCGGTTGCGTGGCCAGTCAGGAAGGCGCAGCGATTCGTGATCGCGCCCCATACGTCGATGTCGTGTTCGGCCCGCAGACGCTGCACCGCCTGCCGGAAATGATCGACGCCGCGCGCATCACCAAGCTGCCGCAAGTCGACGTGTCGTTCCCGGAAATCGAAAAATTCGACTACTTGCCCGAGCCGCGCATCGATGGCCCGAGCGCTTATGTGTCGGTGATGGAAGGCTGCAGCAAGTACTGCACGTTCTGCGTGGTGCCTTACACCCGTGGCGAAGAAGTCAGCCGGCCGTTCGATGACGTGATCGCCGAAGTCATCCACCTCGCCGAAAACGGTGTGCGTGAAGTGACTTTGCTGGGTCAGAACGTCAACGGCTATCGCGGTACGACCCACGATGGTCGTTTGGCCGATCTCGCCGAGCTGATTCGCGTAGTTGCCGCCATCGATGGCATCGACCGCATTCGTTACACCACTTCGCACCCGCTGGAATTCTCCGACAGTCTGATTCAGGCCCACGCCGATGTGCCGGAACTGGTGAAACACCTGCACTTGCCGGTGCAATCGGGTTCCGACCGGATTCTCGCGGCGATGAAGCGCAATCACACCGCGCTGGAGTACAAATCCAAGCTGCGCAAACTGCGCGCTGCGGTACCGGGGATCTGCATCAGCTCGGACTTTATCGTCGGTTTCCCCGGCGAAACCGAGAAAGATTTCGAACAGACCATGAAGCTGATTGCCGACGTCGGTTTCGACTTTTCCTACTCGTTCGTTTACAGCCAGCGACCGGGCACCCCGGCTGCCGATCTGGCCGACGACACACCGGAAGAGTTGAAGAAGGAGCGCCTGAACGCACTGCAACATCGTTTGAATCAGCAAGGTTTCGAGATCAGCCGACAAATGGTCGGCTCGATCCAGCGCATTCTGGTGACCGATTATTCGAAGAAAGACCCGGGCGAGCTGCAAGGACGCACCGAGAATAATCGTATCGTCAACTTCCGCTGCGACAATCCCACCCTGATCGGCCAGTTCGCCGACGTGCACATCGACGCGGCGCAGCCGCACTCGCTGCGCGGCTCGCTGATCCAATAAATGCAAAAGATCGCAGCCTTCGGCAGCTCCTACATGGATTACATTCCGCTGTAGGAGCTACCGAAGGCTGCGATCTTGACGGTGTCGACGCCAAGAATATTTAAGAGCTTTCGCACCCAGGCCTCTGGCGTTATCCTTGATTTCATCTCAATTGCCCCAGGGCGGCTAAATACGACCTTGAACGCACCCATAGAACCACATCGTTTTATCCTCGAGCCCTTTGAGGCTCGCCGCTTCGCCAATCTGTGCGGGCAATTCGACGAGCATTTGCGCTTGATCGAACAGCGCCTGACCATCGAGATCCGCAACCGCGGAAACCAGTTCGAGCTGATCGGCGATCCCAAGCACACCACGTCTGCGGAAAATCTGATTCGTCGCCTGTACCGGGAAACCAAGGGTTCAGAGCTGTCGCCAGATACGGTGCACCTGTTCCTGCAGGAATCGGCCGTGGTCGAGCTGGACAATCACGCCCCCGCCGAAGCCTCCGTCGCCCTGCGCACCAAGAAAGGCATGATTCGCCCGCGCGGCTTGAATCAGTTGCGCTATGTGAAGGAAATCCTCGGCAACGACATCAACTTCGGCATCGGTCCAGCCGGTACCGGCAAGACCTATCTGGCCGTTGCTTGCGCTGTCGATGCACTGGAGCGTGAACAGATCCGTCGCATCCTGCTGGTGCGTCCGGCGGTTGAAGCGGGTGAAAAACTCGGCTTTCTCCCCGGCGACCTGTCGCAGAAGATCGATCCGTACCTGCGCCCGCTCTACGACGCGCTCTACGAGATGCTCGGTTTTGAATACGTGGCCAAGCTGATCGAACGTCAGGTGATCGAAGTCGCGCCGCTGGCCTACATGCGCGGTCGCACGCTGAACAACAGCTTCATCATTCTCGACGAAAGCCAGAACACCACCGTCGAACAGATGAAGATGTTCCTCACCCGTATCGGCTTTGGCTCTACCGCAGTCATCACCGGTGACATTACCCAGGTCGACCTGCCGAAAGGCACCAAGTCGGGTCTGCACCATGTGATCGAAGTGCTCAAAGACGTGCCGGGCATCAGCTTCACGCACTTCCAGCCCAAAGACGTCGTGCGCCATCCTTTGGTCCAGCGGATCGTCGAAGCCTACGAGCGCTTCGAAAACCGTGACGAAGCCCCCAAGGACACCTCGCGAAATGCTTGAGCTAGACCTGCAAATCGCGACTGAAGCGAGCGCGCCGAGCGAGGCCGACTTCCGCCTGTGGTGCGAACTGGCCCTGCGCCAACGCACCGCCGACTCGGAAATGACCATTCGTCTGGTCGACGAGGAAGAAGGTCGCGAACTCAACCACACCTGGCGCCACAAGGATTACGCGACCAACGTCCTGTCGTTCCCGGCGGAAGTGCCTGACGAGTTTCTCGACATCCCATTGCTTGGCGATCTGGTGATCTGCGTGGCCGTGGTTGAGCGCGAAGCTGCCGAGCAAGGCAAGGAACTAAAGGCCCATTGGGCACATCTGGTCATTCACGGCTGCTTGCATCTGCTCGGTTACGACCATATAGATGATGAAGAAGCCGAAGAAATGGAAGCACTGGAACGCGGGTTGCTTGCCGAATTGGCCTATCCCGATCCGTACGCGGACGACGAACCCGAAACATCCCCTATCGTTACAACAAAGGATTCAGAGTAATCGCTATGAGCGAAGATCGATCGAGCAACGGGCAGAAGTCATGGCTGGGTAAACTGACCCAGGCTTTTGCCCACGAGCCGAAGAACCGCCAGGAGCTCCTCGAGCTGCTGCGCGATGCACATCAGAACAAACTGCTGGACAGCGAAGCGCTGGCCATCGTCGAAGGCGCCATTCAGGTGGCTGACCTGCAAGTACGCGACATCATGGTGCCGCGCTCGCAGATGATCAGCATCAAGGCGACCCAGACACCGCGTGAATTCCTTCCGGCCGTGGTCGACTCGGCCCACTCGCGCTATCCGGTCATCGGCGAAAGCCATGACGACGTGATGGGCGTGCTGCTGGCCAAGGATCTGTTGCCGCTGATCCTCAAGGAAAACGGCGACAGCTTCAACATCAAGGATCTGCTGCGCCCGGCCACCTTCGTGCCGGAGTCCAAGCGTCTGAACGTGTTGCTGCGTGAGTTCCGCGCCAACCATAACCACATGGCCATCGTCATCGACGAATACGGCGGCGTGGCGGGTCTGGTGACCATTGAAGACGTTCTCGAACAGATCGTCGGCGACATCGAAGACGAGCACGACGTCGAAGAAGACAGCTACATCAAGCCGCTGCCAAGCGGCGACTTCCTGATCAAGGCGCTGACGCCGATCGAGAACTTCAACGAGTTCTTCGACAGCGAGTTCTCCGACGACGAGTTCGACACCGTCGGCGGTCTGGTGATGAGCGCGTTCGGGCACTTGCCTAAACGCAACGAAATCACTGAAATCGGTGCTTATCGTTTCCGCATCCTGAATGCCGACAGCCGTCGGATTCATTTGCTGCGACTGACACCAATCGCCCGGTAACACATCTAAGGATTGAAATGCGCTGGACAACCCGCCCCGGCTGGCCCGGTAACCTGCTGGCCGTGGCGGCCGGTGCAATCACCACCTTCGCTCTGGCGCCTTTCAACATCTGGCCGTTGGCTTTGCTGGCGGTCGGCCTGTTCTATGCCGGCCTGCGCGAGCTAAGTCCGCGTCAGGCGCTGGGCCGTGGCTGGTGTTTCGGTTTCGGCCTGTTCGGCGCCGGCACCAGCTGGATCTATTACAGCATCCACCATTTCGGCGGCGCTTCGGTGCTGCTGGCCGGGTTCCTGATGCTGTTGTTCACAGCAGCGATTGCCTGGTTCTTCGCCCTGCCCGCCTGGTTGTGGGCGCGCTGGCTGCGCCGTAATGAAGCGCCGCTGGCCGACGCCTTGGCATTTGCCGCGCTGTGGGTCGGTCAGGAAATGTTTCGCGGCTGGTTCCTTACTGGTTTCCCTTGGCTGTACTCCGGTTACAGCCAGCTCGACGGTCCGCTGTCGGGGCTCGCGCCAGTCGGCGGCATGTGGCTGGTGTCGTTCGTGCTGGCACTGACTGCTGCGCTGATCTACAACGCACCGCGCTTGCTGCAAACCGGACGCAAAGGTTTTGTCGTTGCCGGCCTGGTGCTGCTGATCGGGCCTTGGGCAGCGGGCATTGCGCTCAAGGGCCACGCCTGGACCAGCCCGTCCGGCGCGCCGCTGAGCGTTGCCGCGATTCAGGGCAACGTCGCACAGAGCATGAAATGGGATCCGGCCGAACTCAACGCGCAGCTGGCCTTGTACCGCGATTTGAGCTTCCGTTCGAAACCGGTGGACCTGCTGATCTGGCCGGAAACCGCCGTGCCCGTGCTCAAGGAGTCCGCCGAGGGCTACCTGAGCATGATGGGCAACTTCGCCGCTGAGCGTAAATCGGCGCTGATCACCGGCGTGCCGATTCGCGAAATGGTCCGCCACGAAAGACGTTTCTTCAACGGGATTACCGTGGTCGGCGAAGGTGACGGCACTTACCTGAAGCAGAAACTGGTGCCGTTCGGCGAATACGTGCCGCTGCAGGACATTCTCCGTGGCTTGATCGCGTTCTTCGACTTGCCGATGTCCGACTTCGCCCGTGGCCCCGCCGATCAGGCGCTGTTGCAGGCCAAGGGTTACCAGATTGCGCCGTTCATCTGCTACGAAGTGGTGTACCCGGACTTCGCCGCCGGTCTGTCAGCGCGCAGTGATTTGCTGCTGACGATCAGCAACGACACCTGGTTCGGCACCTCGATCGGCCCGCTGCAGCATTTGCAGATGGCGCAGATGCGGGCGCTGGAGGCGGGCCGCTGGATGATTCGCGCGACCAACAACGGTGTGACTGGCTTGATCAACCCGTTCGGGCAGATCACCGAGCAGATTCCGCAGTTCGAGCAGGGCGTGCTGTACGGCGAAGTAGTGCCGATGCACAACTTGACGCCGTATCTGCAATACCGCTCGTGGCCGCTGATGATCGTGTGCCTGCTGTTGTTTGGCTGGGCACTGATGGCGAGCCGGATGTCGAAAACCCTTTAAAGCCCTCCGACATGATCGTTCCCACGCTCCGCGTGGGAACGCCGCCGGGGACGCTCCGCGTTCCGCTTCGGATGTGGCGCAGAGCGCCACGGGATGCATTCCCACGCAGAGCGTGGGAACGATCAATCAGTCAGCCTTATAAAACAGCGAATACCCCACCTGCCCCACCGCCTCATTCAGCAACTGCCCGCTCTGCCAGATCGATTTGAATTCCGGCAACCAGCCACCAAACGGTCTCGCGTTATCAGTGCCCAAAAAGCCCACCGGCGCCGGCACCACTTCAAATCCTGCCTGCTCAAAACTCCATACCGAGCGCGGCATGTGCCACGCCTGCGTCACCACGACTACGCGCTTGATCCCTTGCGGCAACAAAATATCAGCCGTGAATTTCGCGTTTTCCCACGTCGTACGACTCTCGCCTTCCTGCCAACGCACCATCACGCCAAAATCGTCGCGCAATGAATCCGCCATCAACTTCGCCTCGGTCGGTGGCGTACCGTAATGCAAGCCACCCGTGGTCAGAATCGGCAGGCCCGACGCCTTGGCCAGCCGCGCTGCATAACGCTGGCGCTCAAGCCCCACGCCGGTCGGCTGATCCTCGCCCCACGCCAGATCACCACGCTCGCGCCCGGAGCCCAACACCACAATGGCATCGGCACGCTGCGCCAGCGTTGCCCACTCCTCACGGGCCAATGGCGGTTCACGCTCCAGCGCCTTGGCGCTCCACTGCACGACGACTGGCAGGCTCATCAGCCAGAACCCGCCCAAACCCATAGCAAAAAACACACCGGCCAGGCGCGGCCGTGAGCGGCGCAGCCACCACGCAGCCAGCAACAGCAGCAAAAAAATGCCGGGCGGCAATAGAAGTTGTTTGATGAAATAACGAAAGGGCATCGGGCATCTCCAGAGATGCCCGAAGCCTAAGAGTGTTAATAACGCGTTACAACCAGTAGGTGGGATCCCGTTGAAAAAGATCCGTTTCTTGACCTGCCATGCGCTTACTTGGCCTGCACAGCCCGTACTTTGACGGTGTCTCTGCCGGGCGCCTTGTCCTTGAGCCAGATGACCTTGGCCGAATGTGCTGCATCGAGCTGCTTCACTGCTTGTGACAGGCATCCATGCGTTTCACGTTCACTGCGATCCAGATAGGCCTTGACCAGTTTGAACTCGGCGGGGCTCAAGCCACGCAATTCCAGTTCCAGGGGGCGCTCATCGCGCAGCCGGTCAGCGGTTTTTACGGCGTCCAGGGCCATACCCAGACGATCGATCAATCTTTCGTACAACTCGGGTTTCGTTACGTTTTTTTTCCGTTGCTCCACCATCCCTCACCTCATTGAAGATAAGACTCACTCCCCAGTTAGAGCTTAGCTTCGCTGCACAAACCGGCTGTACGCCGCGACCAACGGCCCCCGGTGCATGTATTGCGGCGTATGTAGCTGTAATCAGGGTTTCCCTAGGCCAAGCGCGGTCATGTATGCTACGGCGCTTCCTGTAATTCCACTTCCAGCTCGTCCGGGCCAACCCCGGAACCTGCGTTGAAGAGGATTAGGCCACCCCTATCCAGTACAAAAGTAGCCATGCACGAACAATATCAGCCCCGTGAAATTGAAGCCGCCGCCCAGTCCTTCTGGGACGAGCAAAAGTCCTTTGAAGTCAGTGAACAGCCAGGCAAGGAAACCTTCTACTGCCTGTCGATGTTCCCTTACCCCAGCGGCAAGCTACACATGGGGCACGTGCGCAACTACACCATCGGCGACGTGATCTCCCGCTATCAGCGCATGCAAGGCAAGAACGTTCTGCAACCGATGGGGTGGGACGCCTTCGGCATGCCGGCGGAAAACGCCGCGATGAAGAACAACGTAGCGCCCGCCAAGTGGACCTACGAAAACATCGCCTATATGAAGTCGCAACTGCGCAGTCTGGGCCTTGCGGTCGACTGGTCGCGCGAAGTGACCACCTGCAAGCCGGATTACTACCGCTGGGAACAATGGCTGTTCACTCGCCTGTTCGAAAAAGGCGTGATCTACCGTAAAAACGGCACCGTGAACTGGGACCCGGTCGACCAGACCGTTCTGGCCAACGAGCAAGTGATCGACGGTCGCGGCTGGCGTTCCGGCGCGCTGATCGAAAAGCGCGAAATCCCGATGTACTACTTCAAGATCACCGCCTACGCGGATGAGCTGCTGGAGAGCCTCGACGAACTGACTGGCTGGCCTGAACAGGTCAAGACCATGCAGCGCAACTGGATCGGCAAATCCCGCGGCATGGAAGTGCAGTTCCCACATAACGTCGACTCGATCGGCGAAGCCGGCACCCTCAAAGTCTTCACCACCCGTCCGGACACCCTGATGGGCGCGACCTATGTCGCCGTGGCTGCCGAGCACCCGCTGGCCACCCTGGCCGCGAAAAACAACCCTGAGCTGCAAGCGTTCATCGCTGAATGCAAGGGCGGCAGCGTCGCTGAAGCCGACGTCGCCACGCAAGAGAAGAAAGGCCTGCCGACCGGCCTGTTCGTCGAGCATCCGTTGACCGGTGAAAAACTGCCGGTCTGGGTCGCCAACTATGTGTTGATGCACTACGGCGACGGCGCTGTAATGGCGGTACCGGCGCACGATGAGCGCGATTTCGAATTCGCCCACAAGTACAACCTGCCGGTCAAATCGGTCGTACGTACCAGCGCCGGCGACACCAACCCGGCGCCGTGGCAAGACGCGTACGGCGAACACGGCACGCTGATCAACTCCGGCGACTTCGACGGTCTCGACTTCGCTGGCGCGTTCGACGCCATGGAAGTCGCGCTGATCAAGAAAGAACTGGGCGCCTCGCGCACCCAGTTCCGCCTGCGCGACTGGGGCATCAGCCGCCAGCGCTACTGGGGCTGCCCGATCCCGATCATCCACTGCGATGCGTGCGGTGACGTGCCGGTGCCGGAAGATCAACTGCCTGTCGTCCTGCCGGAAGACGTGGTGCCGGACGGTGCCGGTTCGCCGCTGGCGCGCATGCCAGAGTTTTACGAATGCAGCTGCCCGAAATGCGGCCAGCCTGCCAAGCGTGAAACCGACACCATGGACACCTTCGTCGAGTCGTCTTGGTACTACGCACGCTACGCCTCGCCGCACTTTGAAGGCGGTCTGGTGGAAAAATCCGCCGCTGACCACTGGCTGCCGGTGGATCAGTACATCGGTGGTATCGAACACGCGATTCTGCACCTGCTCTATGCGCGTTTCTTCCACAAGCTGATGCGCGACGAAGGTCTGGTCAGCTCCAACGAGCCGTTCAAGAACCTGCTGACCCAAGGCATGGTGATCGCCGAGACTTACTACCGTCGCGAAGCCAATGGTGCTTACACCTGGTTCAACCCGGCAGACGTAGAACTCGAGCGTGACAGCAAAGCCAAGGTCATCAGCGCCAAGCTGAAGTCCGACGGCCTGCCGGTGGAAATCGGCGGCACCGAGAAAATGGCCAAGTCGAAGAACAACGGCGTTGACCCACAGTCGATGATCGATCAGTTCGGCGCCGACACCTGCCGTCTGTTCATGATGTTCGCCTCACCGCCTGACATGAGCGCAGAATGGTCCGACTCCGGCGTCGAAGGTTCGCACCGTTTCCTCAAGCGTGTCTGGCGTCTGGCGCAAGCCCACGTAACCCTCGGCCTGCCGGGCAAACTGGATGTCGCCGGCCTGAGCGACGAGCAGAAAGCCGTGCGCCGCTCGATCCACCTGGCCATCAAACAGGCCAGCCACGACGTCGGCCAGAACCACAAATTCAACACCGCCATCGCCCAGGTGATGACACTGATGAACGTGCTGGAAAAAGCCGCGCAAGGCACCGAACAGGATCGTGCGCTGCTTCAGGAAGGCCTGGAAGCAGTAACACTGTTGCTGGCGCCAATTACCCCGCACATCAGCCACGAATTGTGGAGTCAGCTGGGCCACGCCGATCCGGTGATCGACGCGGGTTGGCCGGCAGTGGACGAAAGTGCATTGGTACAGGACAGCCTGACCCTGGTTATCCAGGTCAACGGCAAGTTGCGCGGCCAGATCGAAATGCCGGCCAGCGCGACCCGCGAAGAAGTCGAAGCCGCCGCGCGCACCAACGAAAACGTACTGCGTTTCGTCGACGGACTGACCATTCGCAAAGTGATCGTGGTTCCGGGCAAACTGGTCAACATCGTCGCCAGCTAAATTGGATTGGGCGTCAGGTCCGCCTGACGCACTGTAAAACCTTTCGGGCCGCAAGGTCGGCCCACATGGTTTCAAGGGGAGCAACACAATGATCAAACGCAATCTGCTGGTGATGGGCCTCGCTGTTCTGCTGAGCGCCTGCGGTTTCCAGCTGCGTGGCACAGGCACCACCGAACTGACGATCAAGGAGCTCGACCTGAGCGCCCGCAACGCCTACGGCGAGACCGTCACCGATCTGCGCCAGATGCTCGAGTCCAGCGGCGTCAAGGTATACAACGGTGCGCCGTACAAGCTGTACCTGGCTGACGAACAGGAAAACCAGCGAATTCTCAGCTACGCCGGTGCCGGCCGTACTGGCGAATACCAGGTCAACACCGTCCTGAGCTACGACATCATTGGCGAAAACAACCTGAACCTGCTGAGCAGCAAGCTTGAAGTGCAGAAGGTGTTCATCCACGACGGTAACAACCTTGTTGGTTCCGATCAGGAAGCCAACGACGCCCGTCGTGAAACCCGTCGCGAGCTGGTTCAGCGCATGATGCTGCGCCTGCAACAGCTGACTCCAGCGCAACTGGAGCAACTGCAGCAAGCCGCCAACGACCGCGCCAAAGCTGAAGCCGATGCGCTGCAAGCGGCACAAAAGGCTGAAGCGGAAACCCCGCGTCAGTCGCCCCTCGAAGTACCGCAGCAGTAAGACGTTCGGGGCGCTCCGGCGCCCCGATCGACCTTTCTTATGAAGCTCGCACCCGCCCAACTCGGTAAACACCTGCAAGGCGCCCTCGCGCCGGTCTATATCATCAGTGGCGATGACCCGCTGTTGTGTCAGGAAGCTGCTGACGCCATCCGCAATGCTGCTCGCCAGCAAGGTTTCGACGAACGTCAGGTCTTTGCCGCTGACGCCAATTTTGATTGGGGCACGTTGTTGCAGGCCGGCGCGAGCATGTCATTGTTCGCGGAAAAACGCCTGCTGGAACTGCGCCTGCCTTCAGGCAAGCCGGGTGACAAGGGGGCCGCGGCCTTCATCGAATATTGCTCACGCCCCGCTGAAGACACGGTGCTGCTGATCAGTTTGCCCAAGCTCGATGGCAGCGCGCAGAAAACCAAGTGGGGCAAGGCGCTGGTTGAAGGCCAGCAGACCCAGTTCATCCAGATCTGGCCGGTGGATGCCAATCAACTGCCAAGCTGGATTCGACAACGTCTGTCGCAGGCCGGTTTGTCGGCCAGCCAGGATGCGGTCGAATTGATTGCTGCACGCGTCGAGGGCAATTTGCTCGCGGCCGCGCAGGAAATCGAAAAGCTCAAGTTGATGGCCGAAGGAGGCCAGATCACCGTTGAAACGGTGCAGGCCGCCGTAGCGGACAGTGCGCGCTTCGATGTGTTTGGCTTGACCGATGCGGTGCTCAACGGCGAACCGGCTCACGCATTGCGCATGCTGGAAGGCTTGCGCGGTGAAGGTGTCGAGCCACCGGTGATTCTCTGGGCACTGGCGCGGGAGTTGCGTCTGCTGGCCAACATCTCGTTGCAGTACAGCCAGGGCACGCCGCTGGACAAGTGCTTCAGTCAGGCCAGGCCGCCAGTCTGGGACAAGCGCAAACCGCTGATGAGCAAAGCCCTGCAACGCTACTCGGCGCAACGCTGGGCGCAGTTGCTGCTCGAAGCCCAGCGTATCGATGCGCAGATCAAAGGCCAGGCGGCGGGTTCACCGTGGATGAGCCTGAGTCGCTTGGCGTTGTTGATGGCCGGTCAGCGACTTTCACTGCCTGCTGAATAGAATCAAAGATCGCAGCGTGCCGCAGCTCCTGCACCGATCCCTGTAGGAGCTGCGGCATACTGCGATCTTTTGATCTTGTTTTCCGACAAACACCATCCACATTTGCCCTATAGACAGACGCCCAACATCGGCAGATTATTTGCCGCGCAAACCCCACTCACTCGAGAGAACCCTCATGAGCAAAAAGCCATCGAAACATGGCCCCAACAAGGCCAAATCCATTGTCGCCCAGCCTTTGTTCCGCAGTCGTCAGGAACGACCAGCCAAGGGCAAAGGCAGCTACCGCCGCGAAGCCTTCCAGTCTGACAGCTGGGAGGCTTCTTACTTTCTGGCCGCTTAAAGCGCAGTACCCCCCGCTCATGTTAAGGTCTGCACCTGATTCGTTTTCCTGGAACTGTGCATGCCCCTAAGTCTTTCCCGTCGCTGGCCTGTTCGCCAGATGATCGCTGCCTCCAGCTTCATTCTGCTTGTCGCCTGCGCGGAAAAACCCACCGCCGCCGATGCGCAACCCCTTCAAGCCGCGCCTGTCGCCACGGCCCCAGCGATCATCCCGCCGGTAGTGCCGTCCGCCGACCCTCTCGATCTTCAGCCCACTCAGACCTTTGCCGAATGGCAGGCAGGTTTTCGCAAGGACGCGCTGGCCGCCGGGATTCGTCCTGATCTGTTTGATCGCGCCTTTGCCAATGTCAGCTTCGATGCCAGCGTGATTCGCGCCGACCGCAGCCAGCCGGAGTTTTCCCGCCCGGTGTGGGAATACCTCGACGGCGCGCTGTCGCCACTGCGCGTGCGCAAAGGTCAGGCATTGATCAGCCAGTACGCCGATATTCTGCAAAGCATCGAGCAACGTTATGGCGTCGATCGTCAGGCGCTCGTTTCGGTATGGGGCATGGAGAGTAATTTCGGCCAGTTCCAGGGCAGCAAATCGGTGATCAACTCACTGGCCACCCTCGCCTACGAAGGCCGTCGCCCGGGCTTTGCCCATGCGCAATTGATCGCCGCCCTGCAAATTCTGCAACAGGGCGATATCACGCCAGAGAAGATGCTTGGCTCCTGGGCCGGCGCGATGGGCCAGACCCAGTTCATTCCGACCACTTACAACACCCACGCCGTGGATTTCGACGGTGACGGTCGCCGTGACATCTGGGGCAGCCCGGCGGATGCGCTGGCTTCCACTGCGCATTACTTGCAAAGCTCCGGCTGGCAGCGTGGCCAGCCGTGGGGTTTTGAAGTGCAACTGCCGAGCAGTTTCAATTACACCCTGGCTGACGGCGCGATTCGCAAGAGTGTCGCTGAATGGCGTCAGTTGGGCGTGATTCTGCCAAACGGCGGGCAGGCGCCTGCGGGCACTGAACAGCTGTCCGCCGCCCTCTTGCTTCCGGCGGGCTACCGTGGCCCGGCGTTCCTCATCCTCGACAACTTCCGTGCGATCCTCAAGTACAACAACTCGTCGTCGTATGCGTTGGCAGTGAGCCTGTTGTCCGAGCGTTTCGACGGCGCAGGCTTGATCAACGGCACCTGGCCGAAAGATGACCTGCCATTGAGCCGTACCGAGCGGATGGAGTTGCAGACCCTACTGAGTGCGCGCAATTACGATGCCGGCACGGCTGACGGGATTATCGGCGCCAATACCCGCAAGGCGATTCGCAGTGCGCAGCAGGCGCTTGGCTGGCCGGCGGATGGCTATCCGACGCACAAGTTGCTGGAAAGCCTGCGGAGCCAATAAAGCCAGATCAAAAGATCGCAGCCTGCGGCAGCTCCTACATGGATCGCATTCCAATGCAGGAGCCGCCGCAGGCTGCGATCTTTTGCATTATCGGGTCACCACATCCTGCTCCAGCAGCAACTCCTGCTTCCCGGCATCCAGACGCACCAGCGCGCCCATCGGCAGCGTCAGGTTCGGATCGCAATGGCCGCTGCGCCACCCCGACAGGACCGGAATCCGCAACGGTTCAAATGTCTGCTTGAGCAAGCGGTTCAATGCCGCGACATCCACTCCTGCCACATCCCCAACCAACACTCCGCGCAATTTGGCCAACTTGCCGGCCAGACGCATCTGGGTCAGCAACCGGTCGATGCGATACAACGGCTCGTTGATGTCTTCGATGAGCAGAATCACCCCTTCGACATCAATCTCGTAAGGCGTGCCCAACGTTGATGCAATCATCGCCAGATTGCCGCCGAGCAAGCGTCCGTGAGCGATACCGGGCGCAACCGTGGTCAATGGATAAGCCACCGGATGACTCAGCACACTCCCCGCCCTCAACTGGCCGCGCAGCATGGCGAAGAACGAAGTGACGGTCGGCGGCTCCTTGTCGCCCAGCAGGTCGGCATTGAGCAGCGGTCCGTGAAAGGTCACGAAGCCGGCATAGCGACTGATGGCCAGGTGCAGTGCGGTGATGTCGCTGTAGCCGACAAATGGCTTGGCGTTACGACTCAGCAGATCGTAGTCGATCCGGTCCAGCAGTCGTGGCGTACCGTAGCCACCGCGCAAGCAGATGATCGCGTCAACTTCAGGGTCGGCGAACGCGGCATGCAGATCGTTGAGCCGCACGTCATCGCTGCCTGCCAGATAGCCATCCTTCTCGTAGACGCCAGGAAACACTTTCAACCCATAACCCCGGGCGCGCATCCATTGCACAGCCTTGTCGGTGTCCAGCGCACCGGGCCCGGCTGGCGCGATCACGCCGATCAGCCCTTCCGACGGCAACGCGGGCACCGGTTTATGGGGAAACAGTGTGTGGGTGGGTCGAACGGTCATCCATGGATCTCCCTGTGTGAACTCATGCGCACACAGTAGTCAGGAACGGGAGGAAACAGAAGAGGCTCTGCTGCCCCGCGCATTGCAGGAAAAGTATGCGCCTGGCGTAGGACAGGCAAAAAAATGCCCGCGAAGACTAACGTCTCGCGGGCATTTTTTACGTTCAGCAGCGGATCAGGACCCCATCAACTCAGCCTTCACCAGCTTGGCTTGCTCGTCGGCGTGGTACGAAGAACGCACCAGCGGGCCCGAAGCGACGTTCTTGAAGCCCATCTTGTAACCTTCCTCGGCGAACCAGGCGAAGGTGTCCGGATGGACGAAACGCTGCACCGGCAAGTGGCTACGCGACGGTTGCAGGTACTGACCGAGGGTCAGCATGTCGATGTCGTGTTCGCGCATGCGCTTCATGACTTCGATGACTTCTTCGTCGGTCTCGCCCAGACCCAGCATCAAGCCGGATTTGGTCGGAATGTGCGGCATCATCTGCTTGAAGCGTTGCAGCAGAGTCAGCGACCACTGGTAATCCGAACCCGGACGCGCAGCCTTGTACAGGCGCGGCACGGTTTCCAGGTTGTGGTTGAACACATCCGGTGGCTCGGCAGCAGTGATTTCCAGCGCGACGTCCATGCGGCCACGGTAGTCCGGGACCAGGGTCTCGAGCTGCACGTTCGGCGACAGTTTGCGGATTTCGCGGATGCAGTCGGCAAAGTGCTGGGCACCACCGTCGCGCAGGTCGTCGCGGTCAACCGAAGTGATCACCACGTACTTGAGCTTGAGGTCGGCGATGGCGATGGCCAGGCTTTCCGGCTCGTTGACGTCCAGTGGCTTCGGACGACCGTGGCCAACGTCGCAGAACGGGCAGCGACGGGTGCAGATGTCACCCATGATCATGAACGTCGCGGTGCCGCCGGAGAAGCACTCACCCAGGTTCGGGCAGGAGGCTTCTTCGCAGACGCTGTGCAGCTTGTGTTTACGCAGCAGGCTCTTGATCCGGTCGACTTCCGGCGAAACCGGGATGCGTACGCGAATCCAGTCAGGCTTCTTCGGCAGTTCGGTGGTCGGAATGATCTTTACCGGGATGCGTGCAACCTTCTCGGCGCCGCGCAGCTTGACGCCGGCTTCTACCTTGGGACGCGGGGCCGGGCGCTCGGTCACGTCGAGCGTCGGGATCATGGTTTGCACTGCATCAGTAGTCATATCAGTCGATTCCGCCCGTCAGGGTCGTCTGCTCAGCATAGTCGAGGTGTTTGACGAGCTGCGCACGCAGCCGGGCACTTACCTCGGCAAATTCAATCGATCCTGCGTGATCGCTCAGCTGGGTCATTGTCAACCCGGCATAGCCGCAGGGATTAATCCGTCGAAACGGTTCCAGGTTCATATCCACGTTCAGGGCCAGGCCATGAAAGGAACAACCGTGGCGAATCCGCAAACCCAGAGAAGCGATTTTAGCTCCATCGACATAGACGCCGGGAGCATCTGGCTTGGCCGCAGCGGTTACGCCGTAGCTGGCCAGCAGTTCAATCAGGCAAGCCTCCATGCGACTGACCAGATCACGCACGCCGAAACCCAGCTTGCGTACATCCAGCAACAGGTAAGCCACCAACTGGCCGGGGCCATGATAAGTCACCTGCCCGCCGCGATCGACCTGCACCACCGGGATATCTCCCGGCAGTAACAGGTGTTCGGCCTTGCCGGCCTGGCCCTGAGTGAACACCGGTGGGTGTTCGACGAGCCAGATTTCGTCGGCGGCATCGCTGCCGCGTTCGTTGGTAAAGCGTTGCATGGCATGCCAGACCGGCTCGTAAGCCATCTGGCCGAGCTCACGAAAGCCCAGCGTGCCCGGCATCACAACACCATGTGCACGAAGCCGGTCGCCCGCAGTTCGCTGTTGATGTTGTACAGCTGATCCTGATCGGTCGCGACGATGTGCAACTGAATTGTGGTGTATTTGCCGTTGCTGCTCGAACGCTCGTCGACACGCTCATCGTTGATCTTCGCGAATTTCTTCACGATTTCGATGATCTTGTCTTTGTGGCCAACCCCCGTGTCGCTGATCACCTTAACCGGATAATCAACCTGGGGAAATTCGATCTTTGGCGCCTTTACTTCGGTATCGGTCATGGCGTAACGGCCTCTTGAGCGCAAGCCGTGATAACGCGCATGGCCCCGCACCGGATCGGGGCGGGGCCATGCAGGTCAACACAAATCAGTTGAACAAGCCGTAGAAGAATAGACGGATGCTATCCCACATGCGGCGGAAGATACCACCCTCCTCGACGCCATCCAGAGCGATCAGGTCAGCGCTGTGCACGACCTTGTCTTCCAGTTTGACTTCGACTTTACCGATCACGTCGCCCTTGGCGATTGGCGCAACCAGTTGCGGGTTCATGGTCATGCTCGCAGCAAGCTTCTTCAGCTGGCCTTTTGGCAGGGTCATGGTCAGGTCTTCAGCCAGGCCGGCCTTGACTTGATTGGTGGTGCCTTTCCACACCGGGGCCTGAGCCAGTTCGGTGCCCTTCTGGTAGAAGGTCTGGGTTTCGAAGAAGCGGAAGCCGTAAGTCAAAAGCTTCTGGGTTTCAGCGGCGCGGGCCACTTCGCTGTTGGTGCCGAACACCACGGCGATCAGGCGCTGGCCATCACGTACAGCCGAGGACACCATGCAGTAGCCGGCTTCGTCGGTGTGACCGGTTTTCAGACCGTCGACCGTCTTGTCGCGCCACAGCAGCAGGTTGCGGTTAGGCTGCTTGATGCCGTTCCAGAAGAACTCTTTCTGCGAGTAGATCGCGTAGTGAGCCGGGTCTTCATGGATGATCGCACGGGCCAGGATCGCCATGTCGTGAGCCGACGAGTAGTGCTCAGGGTTTGGCAGACCGGTCGGGTTCATGAAGTGGGTATTGGTCATGCCCAGATCAGTCACAGTCTTGTTCATCAGGTCGGCGAACGCATCTTCGCTGCCGGCGATGTGCTCGGACAGCGCGACGCTGGCGTCGTTGCCGGACTGGATGATGATGCCGTGCAGCAGGTCGCTGACGGTGACCTGCGAGCCAACCTTGATGAACATCCGCGAACCGCCAGTGCGCCAGGCGTTTTCGCTGACGGTCACCGGATCGTTTTCACCGATCTGGCCACGACGGATTTCCAGGGTCGCGATGTACGCGGTCATCAGCTTGGTCAGGCTGGCCGGTGGCAGACGCTGGTCGCCATTGTTCTCTACCAGCACGTTGCCGCTCGCGGCATCCATGAGTACGTAGGCTTTGGCGGCCAGTTGCGGTGGCGACGGCATCATCTCGGCCGCGAAGGCGGCTGGCGAGAGGAGCAGCGGGACTAGCAGACACAGGCGTTTGGCAAAGGTGGTGATGTTCATCCGTCTCTCGAAATCGCTAATGGAAACTGCCCTTGCGGACAAAATTTAATCAGATGACTTTCTAACGAGCCATCGCGTGTTCAGTTGCTCACTCCAGTCACCCTTGCCGGGCTTTTGTTCTTCGACGAGCCAACAACCTGATTCACCCCCCAATCGCTGGCGAATCGTCAATCAAGTTCTACGTGTTACTCGGTGACCACACTTGGCGAACCAAGGTTGGCCAGGCGCACGCTGTTCTGTACCTGGGCAATTTCACCCGGCGAACCGATCGGCCCCAGGCGCACCCGGTGCAGCGTCTGCTGATTGCGCACGATCGAGCTGATGAACACCGGAGCGCTCACCATCCCGCTGAGCTTCGACCTCAGCAGTTCTGCAGCGTCCGGGTTGGCGAACGCGCCCACCTGCAGATACTGGCCAGACGCTGGTGCAGAAGCGTTTTTTTTTGCGCTCATCGGCACCGGAACGGTGTCAGAGGCATGTTGCTGCGGCGGTGGCGTCCACTGCTCGACGGTGCCGGCCGAGGCCGTAATCACCGGGGCGCTATTCTGCGCCACTTGCGGCTCGTTGAGCATCAGCGGCGCCGGACGCCCCTTGGCGGCCCAATATTGTTGCGGATCGATACCTTCGACCTTGACCCGTGCAGTGCCGGTTTCGGCGTAGCCGAGTTTCTTCGCCGCCGCATAGGACAGATCGATGATGCGGTCGGAGTAGAA
The DNA here is from genome assembly GCF_002979955.1 of Pseudomonas sp. MYb2. Classification (NCBI taxonomy): domain Bacteria; kingdom Pseudomonadati; phylum Pseudomonadota; class Gammaproteobacteria; order Pseudomonadales; family Pseudomonadaceae; genus Pseudomonas; species Pseudomonas sp. MYb2. The sequence continues at coordinate 17,328 of NZ_PCQC01000012.1, read as the reverse complement.
CGGCCCACGGTCATTGACCCGCAGAATCACTGTCCGATTGTTATCCAGGTTGGTCACCCGAACGTAACTTGGCAGTGGCAAGGTCTTGTGGGCTGCACTCATGCCGTACAGGTCGTAGACCTCGCCGTTGGCGGTGTTCTGACCATGAAACTTGGTGCCGTACCAGGACGCCGTGCCGGAGGCGACGTAAGTCTTGGATTCCTGCAACGGGAAGTAAGTCTTGCCCAGCACGGTGTACGGGTTGGCCTTGTACGGGCCGGTGTGCAGGGTCGGCGTGGCATCCGGGATGCGCGACACATCGACGTCCCACCATGGCGCGCCGTCTTTATGCGCGCGATTGATGTCCAGGCCGGGCTGCGCCCGCACGGCGGTATTCGAGGTTTTCTGAGTCGGCGAACGGCTGGTCGAACAACTGGCGACCAGCACTGCCAACGCAGCGAATGCCACCAGCTTCAGGGGTTTACTGTTAGGCAATGCCTGCATTACTTGACGCCCCGTGCTTGTACCAGCTGTTCAGACAGTTGATGTACGGCCATGGCGTACATCACGCTGCGGTTATAACGCGTGATCGCGTAGAAATTCTTCAGGCCCATCCAGTATTCCGGGCCGTTATCGCCTTCGAGGCGAAATGCCGTAACCGGCATATCATCGCGCAGCGCATCATGACTTGACCAGCCCAGCGCCCGCAACTCTGAGACCGTCTTCGTCGGCTCGATGCCAGTGGTCAGGCCTTCATCGACCTGATCGCCACGGACATCGGCGCGGCTGACCACCGGCTCACCGGCAACCCAGCCGTGACGCTTGAAGTAGCTGGCGACGCTGCCGATCGCATCATCCGGGTTGTTCCAGATGTTGATGTGGCCGTCACCGTCGAAATCCACCGCGTAAGCGCGAAAGCTGCTCGGCATGAACTGCGGCAGGCCCATGGCCCCGGCGTACGAGCCTTTGAGGGTCAATGGGTCGACCTGTTCTTCGCGCGCCAGCAGCAGGAACTCACGCAATTCCTTGCGGAAAAATTCGGCACGGGGAGGATAGTCGAAACCGAGCGTCGACAAGGCATCGATCACCCGGTAATTACCGGTATTACGTCCGAAAAAGGTTTCAACGCCGATGATCGACACGATGACTTGTGCCGGTACGCCGTATTCCTGCTCGGCACGGGCCAAAGTTGCCTCGTGCTGACGCCAGAAATCCACACCGCGGGCAATGCGCGCGTCGGTGATGAACATCGGCCGGTATTCTTTCCACTGCTTGACCCGTTCGGCGGGCCTTGAGATCGCATCGAGAATCGCCTGCTTGCGTTGAGCCTCGCGGAACACCGCCATCAGTTGCTCACCGGCGAAACCGTAGTCGCGGGTCATTTCACCGACGAATTCGGCCACCTGCGGCGAGCCTTCGTATTCGCCGGCCAGCGCTTCCTGCATGCTGCCCAGGAGGCCCATCAGGCCTACCACTGGCGCGCATCGAGTCGCCCAGCCACGCATTACTTGCATTGCACTCTTCACCTTATTCAAACCTGTGCGATCCACTTGCGATGGGTATGGATCGACATCAAAACCCCAAACGCTGACAGCAGCGTCACCAGCGAAGTTCCTCCGTAGCTAATGAACGGCAACGGCACCCCTACAACCGGCAACAGGCCACTGACCATACCGATGTTGACGAAAACGTAAACAAAAAACGTCATGGTCAAGGCACCGGCGAGCAATTTGCCGAACAGCGTTTGCGCCTGGGCGGTGATCACCAGTCCCCGGCCAATCAGCAGCAAATAGATCAGCAACAAAGCACAAATGCCCACCAGGCCGAACTCTTCGCCAAGCACCGCAATGATGAAGTCGGTATGGCTTTCCGGCAGGAAGTCCAGGTGCGACTGGGTGCCGAGCAGCCAGCCCTTGCCGAATACGCCGCCGGAACCGATCGCGGCTTTCGACTGAATGATGTTCCAGCCGGTGCCCAGCGGATCGCTTTCCGGGTCGAGGAAGGTCAGGATTCGCTGTTTCTGGTAGTCGTGCATGATGAAAAACCACATCGCCACCGACACCGGGACCGCCGCCGCCAGCACGCTGAGAATCCAGCGCCAGCGCAGCCCACCCATGAACAGGACAAACGCACCGCCCGCCAGAATCAGCAGCGAAGTGCCGAGATCGGGCTGACGCACGATCAGCGCGAACGGCACACCGATCAGCATCAGGCTGATGCCGACATGCTTGAGTTGCGGCGGCAGCGTACGCTTGGACAAATACCAGGCAATGGTCGCCGGCATCAGGATCTTCATGAATTCCGAGGGCTGGAAGCGGATCACCCCGGGGATATTGATCCAGCGTGTGGCGCCCATGGCGTTGTGGCCCATGATGTCCACCACCAACAGCAGCACCACGCCGATCACATAGCCGAGCGGCACCCAACGCGCCATGAAACGCGGCTCGAACTGGGCGATGATAATCATCGAGACCAGACCGATACCGAACGAAGTGGCCTGTTTGGCCAGCAGGTCCCAGCTCTTGCCACTGGCGGAATACAGCACGAACAGGCTGCCGGCGGCGAGGATCAGCAGCAGGATCAGCAACGGTCCGTCGATATGCAGTCTTTGCAGCAGCGTCGCGCGGCGACGCATCACATCCTCACTGGAGAGCATGCGATCAAAGTTATTCATCACGGGCCGTAGCCTCCGCACTGATTGGGCTGGCGTATTCGGCCTTCAAGCGTCCGTCCTGATCGAGCAGCCAGGCGTCCATGACCTGACGTACGACGGGAGCAGCAACCCCGGAGCCGGACTCACCGTTTTCGACCATCACCGATACAACGATTTTCGGGTCATCAGCCGGGGCGAAACCGACGAACAAGGCATGGTCACGGTGGCGCTCCTGAACCTTGGAGCGGTCATATTTCTCGCCCTGCTTGATCGCCACGACCTGAGCGGTACCCGACTTGCCGGCAATCCGGTATTGCGCGCCGATGGCGGCTTTGCGCGCGGTACCCCGCGCGCCGTGCATCACCTGCTGCATGCCGTGGTTGACCTTGGTCCAGTCCGACGGGTCGCGCAGGATAATGTCCGGCATCGGGTTTTCATCCACCGGCTTCACCCCTTCGAGGGATTTGGCCAGGTGCGGGCGGTTCCAGATGCCTTTGTTGGCGACCAGCGCCGTGGCCTGGGCCAGTTGCAGCGGGGTCGATTGCATATAGCCCTGGCCGATCCCGAGGATCAGGGTTTCGCCAGGGAACCACGCCTGCTTGCGCGTCGCCCGCTTCCATTCGCGGGACGGCATCAGGCCGGGGGATTCTTCGAACATGTCGAGCGAGACCTTCTGGCCGATGCCGAACTTGTTCATGTACGCCGACAGCCGATCGATGCCGAGCTTGTGCGCCAGGTCATAGAAATAGGTGTCGTTGGACCGCATGATCGCCGTATCGAGGTCGACGAAGCCGTCACCGGTGCGGTTCCAGTTACGGTATTTGTGATCATAGTTCGGCAGCATGTAGTAGCCCGGGTCGAACACCCGGCTGGATGCCGTCACCACCCCGGAATCGAGGCCGGCAATCGCCACCGCCGGTTTGATCGTAGAGCCCGGCGGATACAGGCCGCGCAGCACGCGGTTGAACAGCGGCCGGTCGATGGAATCACGCAACTCGGCATAGGCCTTGAAGCTGATCCCGGTGACGAACAGGTTCGGGTCGAAACTCGGCTGGCTGACCATCGCCAGCACTTCGCCGGTCTTCGGATCCAGCGCCACCACTGCGCCGCGACGTCCGCCCAATGCTGCCTCGGCCGCTTCCTGCAATTTGATGTCCAGACTGAGGACGATGTCCTTGCCAGGAATCGGGTCGGTGCGCTTGAGCACCCGCAACACGCGGCCGCGAGCGTTGGTCTCGACTTCTTCGTAACCGACCTGACCGTGCAATTCCGGCTCGTAGAACCGCTCGATGCCGGTTTTGCCGATGTGATGGGTGCCGCTGTAGTTGACCGGATCGAGGCTCTTCAGCTCTTTCTCGTTGATCCGCCCCATATAGCCCACCGAGTGCGCAAAGTGCGCACCCTGCGGGTAGTGACGAACCAGCTGCGCAACCACTTCCACACCGGGCAGACGGAACTGGTTCACCGCGATGCGGGCGATCTGCTCTTCGGTCAGCTCGAACAGGATCGGTACCGGCTCGAACGGCCGGCGCCCCTGGCGCATGCGCTTCTCGAAGATCACCCGGTCCTCGGGCGTCAGCTCCAGCACTTCGACGATGACGTCGAGCACTTGCTGCCAGTCGCCGGAGCGCTCGCGGGTCATGCTCAGGCTGAAGCTTGGCCGGTTGTCTGCCACCACCACGCCGTTGCGGTCGAAAATCAGCCCGCGCGTTGGTGGAATCGGCTGCACGTGGACGCGGTTGTTCTCCGACAGTGTCGAGTGGTACTCGTACTGAATCACCTGCAAGTAATACAGCCGCGCGATCAGCACGCCGATCAACAGCATGATCGCAATGGCCCCGAACACGACGCGGCTACGCACCAGGCGTGCGTCCTTTTCGTGGTCCTTGATGCGGATCGGCTGAGACATGAGGGCTGGATTACTTGTGGTAAGGGTGACCGGACAGCACGGTCCAGGCACGGTACAACTGTTCGCCGATCAGGATCCGCACCAGCGGGTGCGGCAACGTCAGCGGCGACAACGACCAGCGCTGATCGGCACGGGCACAGACTTCCGGCGCCAGCCCTTCCGGGCCACCGACCATGAAATTGACCGTGCGCGAATCCAGCCGCCAGCGGTCGAGTTCGACCGCAAGCTGCTCGGTGCTCCAGGGTTTGCCATGGACTTCCAGCGTGACGATCCGCTCGTTCGGCCCGACCTTGGCCAGCATGGCTTCGCCTTCCTGGCGGATGAAACGGGCCACGTCGGCATTCTTGCCACGGGTGTTGAGCGGTATTTCCACCAGTTCCAGCGCCAGCTCGGACGGAAGACGCTTGGCATATTCATGCCAGCCTTCTTCCACCCACTTGGGCATGCGTGAACCGACGGCGATCAGGCGCAGTCGCACAGCAATCCCTTACAGCTGGTCTTTGTTGAGCTTGGTGAAATGCTCGTGGGTGTTTTCCGGGCTGTGGTGCTTGGCATCCGCCGCACGACTTTGCTCGGCACCGGCCCACAGGCGCTCCAGGTCGTAGAACTGACGTGCCGAGGCAGTCATCATGTGCACGATCACCAGGTCCAGGTCCAGCAGCACCCAGTCGCTGTCGCCCTTGCCTTCTTCGCCCAGCGGCTTGGCGCCCTGCTTTTTGACTTCTTCGCGAACCTTGTCGAGCATCGCGTTGATCTGGCGGTTGGACGTACCGGTGGCGATGATCATGTAGTCAGTGATGCTCTGCTTGTCGCGAACATCGATGATCTGGATGTCTTGTGCCTTGACGTCTTCCAGCGCAGCTACGGCCAGCTTGACCAGTTCGTCGCCCTTCAGCGGCTCGTTGGTGTTGACCGGCTCTGGCAGCGGGGCGCTCTTGAATGTGCCTTTGCGCTTTACTTTGGTTTGGTCTTTGTCAGTCATATAAAACTCGTTTTGCTCATATATTCGGCGGCTTGGCGACACGTGGATTCGTATCAGTGAAGCACGCCTTGTTCAATTCGACGCACGGTACAGACCGTGCGCATCGATGTAGGCCAGGACCGCGTCGGGCACCAGGAAACGTACCGACTTACCGCTGGCCAGCAGTTGACGGATCTGGGTGGCGGAAACCGCGAGCGGTGTCTGCCAGACGAATGCAATCTGTCCGCTCGGCCCTTTCAGGGCCAGCGGGTCGCTCACCGAACGCGCTGCCAGCAGGTTGCGCAAGGCATCCGGCGGTTCGCTGTCGGCGTCCGGGCGCTGTAGCACCAGGATGTGGCAATGCTGGAGCAACTCTTCCCAGCGATGCCAAGTGGGCAGGCCGCAAAATGCGTCCCAGCCCAAAAGCAGAAAAACCTGGGTCTCGGCGGGCATTTCAGCGCGCATCGACTCCAGGGTATCAATGGTGTAGGACGGTTTGTCCCGCTGCAGTTCGCGGGCGTCCACCACCAGCGGCGGCACTCCGGCCACCGCGCACTCGACCATTGCCAATCGATCCTGCGCCGACACCTGCGGCGTACCGCGATGTGGCGGCCGCGCATTCGGCATCAGGCGCAACTCGTCGAGCGCCAACGCTTCGGCGACTTCCAGCCCACCACGCAAATGGCCGATGTGCACCGGGTCGAACGTGCCGCCCAGGACGCCAATGCGTCGCGGACGGGTTTCGCTGCCGGGCTGCGGCGCTGTCAGGTCGAGTTCGGACAAGTCAGACCGTCGCCTGGCCGCGCAACTGGCCATCACCGACCACGATGTACTTCTCGCAGGTCAATCCTTCGAGACCCACCGGGCCGCGGGCGTGCAGCTTATCAGTAGAAATGCCGATCTCGGCACCCAATCCGTATTCAAATCCATCGGCAAAGCACGTCGGGGTGTTGATCATCACCGACGCCGAGTCGACTTCCGCCACGAACCGGCGGGTGTCGGCGAGGTTTTCGCTGACGATCGAGTCGGTGTGATGGGAGCCGTAATGGTTGATGTGTTCGATGGCCTGATCCAGACCGTCGACCACGCGAATCGACAGAATCGGCGCCAGGTACTCGGTGCCCCAGTCTTCTTCGCTGGCCGCAACGGCATCAATAATCGCCCGGGTGCGTTCGCAGCCACGCAGCTCGACGCCTTTTTCGCGGAACCGGGCAGCCATCGACGGCAGGAAATCCTTGGCAACAGTCTGATCGACCAGCAGCGTCTCCATCGCACCGCAGATGCCATAACGATAAGTCTTGGCGTTGAAGGCGATGCGCTGGGCTTTCGGCAGATCAGCGTGGGCACTGACGTAAACGTGGCAGATACCATCCAGGTGTTTGATCACCGGCACGCGGGCGTCACGGCTGATGCGCTCGATCAGGCCACGGCCACCGCGCGGCACGATGACATCGACGTACTCGGGCATGGTGATCATCGCGCCAACGGCGGCACGGTCGGTGGTTTCGACCACTTGCACCACGGCGGCGGGCAATTCAGCCTCGGCCAGACCACGCTGAATGCACGCGGCAATCGCGCGGTTGGAGTGAATCGCCTCGGAGCCGCCGCGCAGGATCGTCGCGTTGCCGGACTTCAGGCACAGGCTGGCGGCATCGATGGTCACGTTCGGCCGGGACTCGTAGATGATCCCGATCACGCCCAGCGGCACGCGCATCTTGCCGACCTGAATCCCCGACGGACGGAAGCTCATGTCGCGGATCGCACCGACCGGATCCGGCAACGCAGCCACCTGACGCAGGCCGACGATCATGCCGTCGATACGCGCCGGGGTCAGTTCCAGACGCTCCAGCAATGCCGGCTCCAGACCATTGGCGCGACCGGCAGCCAGATCCTGTTCATTGGCTGCAGCAAGCTCGGCGCGCGCAGCGTCGAGGGCATTGGCAGCAGCCTGCAAGGCGCGGTTTTTCTGCGCGGTGCTGGCACGGCCGATGACCCGCGAAGCTTCGCGGGCGGCGCGACCCAATCGGGTCATGTAGTCAAGAACGGACTCAGTCATGGTCTGCTGGGGTCTTGGCAAAGAGGAAAGCGGCAGATTATAGCTGTCGCGTCCCGGGACTAACAGCGGTGACGGGCGGATGGTCAAAATGAGCCGCGAATCGCCGACGTTCAGGCGTAATTAAGCCGCGCATTGTTATCATCACGACCTCTTCAGCCTGGATAAACCTTGTCTGCCATGTCCAACCTGACTGTTCGCTCCCACGCCGAACGCCTGCCGCTGGGGCTCCCGGACGCTTTTTTTGACCGGGACGCCCAAGTGCTGGCCAGAGAATTACTCGGTAAAGTCATCCGTCATCGCGTCGGCGATCTGTGGCTCAGCGCGCGGATCATCGAAACGGAAGCGTATTACTGCGCGGAAAAAGGCAGCCACGCGTCCCTCGGCTACACGGAAAAACGTAAGGCTTTGTTTCTGGATGGCGGCCACATTTATATGTATTACGCCCGTGGCGGCGATTCGCTGAACTTCAGCGCGCAAGGGCCGGGTAATGCCGTATTGATCAAATCGGCCTATCCGTGGGTCGATGAAGTCAGCGGGCCGGCGAGTCTGGCGCAGATGCTGGTGAATAATCCGGATGCGCAGGGCCGACCGCGGCCGTCGCAAAAGCTCTGCGCCGGGCAGACATTGCTGTGCAAAGCGCTGGGCTTGAAGGTGCCAGTGTGGGACGCCAAGCGTTTCGATCATGAACTACTTCTGGTAGAAGACACCGGCCCGGCGCCCTCGCAGATTATTCAAACCACGCGACTGGGCATTCCCCACGGTCGTGATGAACACCTGATGTACCGCTTCGTCGATGCCACTTATGCGCAATGGTGCACGCGGAACCCGCTGCGGCGCGGTCAGGTCGAAGGCCGGGATTATTTTTTGCTGTAAACACACACTCATGCAGGAGCTGCCGAAGGCTGCGATCTTTTGATCTTTTGAAAAGCAAAGATCGCAGCCTTCGGCAGCTCCTACAGGGGGATCATCAATGGTTTGGAGTTTGTTGGTATGGGCCCATGGCTCGATAGCGTAACCGGTTGGCTGGCAGCCAACCCGCAGTGGCTGGCCGCCGCGGTATTCATCGTCGCGTGTGTGGAATGCCTGGCGATTGCCGGTTTGATCGTGCCCGGCACGGTGTTGTTGTTTGCCGTGGCGGTACTGGCCGGCAGTGGCGCGCTATCGTTGAGCGAAACCCTGCTGCTGGGCTTCCTCGGCGGGATTCTCGGGGATTTGATCTCGTATTTCCTTGGCCGCCACTTCCACCAGAACATCCGGCGCCTGCCAGGCTTGCGCCATCACCCGGAATGGATGGCCGGCGCCGAAAGCTATTTCCAGCGTTATGGCATCGCCAGCCTGTTGGTCGGGCGTTTTATCGGTCCATTACGGCCGATGCTGCCGATGGTTGCCGGCATGTGCGACATGCCCTTCCCGCGTTTCGCCGCCGTCAGTTTGCTGGCCGCCGCCGGCTGGAGCCTCGCTTATCTGCTGCCAGGCTGGGCCACGGGCGCGGCGATCCGTTTGCCGCTGCCGGAAGGTTTCTGGCTGCAAGCCGGAATTGTCGCGGCGAGCATCGCCGTCATGGTCGGTCTGAGTGTCAACAGCAGCCTGCGCCGCCATCGCCGCGCAACGATCTGGATCAGCAGCATGAGCCTGCTGATTCTGATCGGTCTGTTCAGTGGCTACCCGTACCTCACCGCGCTCGACCAAGGCGTGATGACGCTGGTGCAGGAACATCGCCAGCCGATGCTCGATGAAATCGCCGTGACGTTCACCCTTATCGGCGAATTCCGCAACATGCTGATGTTCAGCGCCCTGCTCACCGGTCTGTTGCTGCTGTGCCGGCAATGGCGCCAGGCAATTTTCGCCGGCGGCGTGTTGCTCTGCACAGCGCTGCTGAACACCGGCACCAAGATGTTTTTCGCCCGGGTTCGCCCGGAAGTGCTGAGTGATCCGCTGACCAGTTACAGCATGCCCAGCGGCCACGCTTCCGGCTCGTTTGCGCTGTTCCTGGTGCTGGCCGTTCTGGCGGGCCGCGGGCAACCGCCGCGCATGCGCCTGACCTGGCTGTTTGTCGGTTGCATTCCGGCGCTGTCGATTGCCTTGTCGCGGGTTTATCTGGGGGCGCATTGGCCGACGGACATCCTCGCCGGGGCGATGTTGGCGGCGTGCGTGTGTGCGGCGGGGTTGTGGCTGAGCCAGCGTAAACAGCCACTGAACGCCATGCCGTTCAAGGTCTGGTGGCTGATTTTGCCGGCGTTGGTGGTGTTGTTCAGTCTGTTTGTGTTTCGACATTTGCCAAACACGATGTTGCGTTACGCGTATTGAACGTCAAAAGATCGCAGCCTTCGGCAGCTCCTACATGTGTTCATGTGTTCGTCATGCAGGAGTTGCCGAAGGCTGCGATCTTTTACGATGTTTCAGGCAAACAGCTCGCCCTGCAGCTCATCGAGCAGCGCCTGGATCGCATCCAGTCGCTGCTGCGGATCGTCGAGCTGCAGCAGGTCGATCTTGTCTTCTTCGGCGAACGGCAACAGATAGGCCAGCTGATTGGCCAGTGACTGCTGGCCGAGCGCTTCGGTGCCCATGTTCAAGGCTTCAACCATCGGGTGTTCCGCCAACGCTTTGAGCAGCGCAACCAGGTCGGCGTCTTCGTCCTGCAGCGGTTGCTCGGGCTCTTCGTCGAGCCACTCGACGTCGGCGAGGATCAACTGATCGCGCTGCACTTCAGTGCGCAATACATTGAAACGCCGCCCGCCCTGCACGCGAATTCCCAGCAGGCCGTTGTCCTGCTGCTGGAAATCGGTGATTCGCGCCTCGCAGCCGACCAGTGCATACCCTTCCGGCGCCAGCCCGACTTCGCTGCCTTCAAGAATGCACACCACGCCGAAGCCACCGCCCTGCTTCATGCAGCGGCCGATCATGTCCAGGTAGCGCGCTTCGAAGATCTGCAAGTCGAGGTTGCAGCCGGGAAACAGCACTGTGTTCAGCGGGAAAAGCGGCAGACTCATAGACATTTCCTTACACCACCATCGACACCGCCAACGGCAGGAACACCGCCGTGGCCACGCCCATCAGACTCATTGCCAGCGCCGCGAAGGCACCGCATTCATCGCTCTCCTGCAACGCCACCGAGGTGCCGACGGCGTGTGCGGTCATGCCCAGCGCCATGCCGCGGGCTTCGGGACTGCTCACGCCGAGGCGAGTCAGCAGCGCCGGGCCGAAGATCGCCCCGATCACCCCGGTGATCAACACGAACACCGCTGCCAGCGCCGCGACGCCACCGATCTGTTCGGCCACCAGCATTGCGATCGGCGAGGTTACCGACTTCGGCGCCATGGTCATCAGGATCATGTGATCAGCGCCAAACCACCAGCCCAGCAATACGCCCATGCCGGTCGCCACTACTCCGCCTATCACCAGCGTAGTAAAAATCGGCCAGAACAATTGGCGAATGCGTTTGAGGTTGAGATACAGCGGCACTGCCAGCGCCACCGTGGCCGGGCCGAGCAGAATACTGAGGATCTCGGTGCTCTTGCGGTACTCGGCGTAGGTTAGGCCGCAGCCAACCAGCACACCGATCACCAACAGCATGGAGACCAGCACCGGTTGCAGAAAGATCCAGCGGGTTTTCTCGAACGCTGCCAGCACCAGTTGATAGGCACCGAGGGTGATGCCGATGCCGAACAGCGGGTGATGGATAACCGAAGCCCAGGCACCTTGCCAGTCGAAGAGCATCAGGATTCCTCCGACCGGTGCGCGTGATGCTTGACCATGCGTTGCATCAGCACGCCGGCAAACGCCATCGAGAGGATCAGCGACACCACCAACGCGCCGACAATCGCCCAGAAATCGGCCGCGATCGCCGTGGCATATACCATCACGCCGACGGCCGGAGGCACCAGCAGCAGCGGTAGATAACGCAGCAGACTGCCGGCCGCGAGGTTCAGCGGCTCGCCGACTTCACCGCGAACAATCAGGAAAATCAGCAACAACAGCAGACCGATGATCGGCCCCGGCAGCACTGGCAACAACACGTGATTGAGCGCCGTGCCGAGCAATTGAAACAGCACCAGCATGGTCAGGCCTCGTAACAACATCCGACTTCTCTCCCCGTCTCTCTCCCGTTCATCGCCCGCATTATAAGCACGCCTGCGCTATGGATCGGCATTCGCCAAAAGCATGGTCGGTTGACCGGAGCAAATCGCCATGATGATCTACAGTGGTTCGCAGGGCGGTCAAATCCCCCACCTGAAAAACTATAAAATCGATGAACCCAAGGAGAGTCTCAATGCCCTATGTTCCCGTTGCAGAGCTCAAAGATTATGTCGGCAAGGAACTCGGACGTTCCGAATGGCTCACCATCGACCAGGAGCGTATCAACCTGTTCGCCGAAGCCACCGGGGATTATCAGTTCATTCACGTCGACCCGGTCAAAGCCGCGCAAACGCCATTTGGCAGCACCATTGCCCACGGTTTCCTGTCGTTGTCGCTGATCCCCAAACTGATGGAAGACATCCTGATCCTGCCGCAAGGCGTGAAGATGGTGGTCAACTATGGTCTGGACAGTGTGCGTTTCATCCAGCCAGTGAAGGTCAATTCGAAAGTTCGCCTGAAGGTCGATCTGGGTGAAGTGACCGAGAAAAAACCCGGCCAGTGGCTGCTCAAAGCGACCGCAACGCTGGAGATAGAAGGCTCGGAAAAACCGGCCTACATCGCCGAGCCGTTGTCGCTCTGCTTCGTCTGATCGTTCCGGATGCGAAGCAGCGCACGCTGTTTCGCGTCATGTCTCTATTTATGCGACGCATAGCTGCGGCATACTCGGTCGCCTAATTGCCCGGATCCCGCTATGCGCTCACTCGCTTCTCTTGCACCCATTGCCCTGACCCTGATGCTCACCGCTTGCGGCGACGGCGAATCGCTGTTGCCGCCGGATGCGCGCCTGCCCGACGGCGGACGCTATCGCGGTGAACTGGTCGATGGCTTGCTGCAAGGTCAGGGGCGCGTCGACTACCCCAATGGCAGTTGGTACGCCGGTCAGTTCGACAAGGGCCAATGGCATGGTCAGGGCGAATGGCACGGCAGCAATGGCGAGGTCTATCGCGGCCAGTTCCAGCTTGGGCTGTTCGACGGTCAGGGCAGCCTGACTACCAACGCCAGCAGTTACACCGGCGGTTTCAAGCAGGGCCGGCGTGACGGCGAAGGCACCCTGAAAGAAAACGCCATGACCTACCGGGGCGAGTTCAAGGCTGATCAGTATTCCGGGCTCGGTCGCCTGGAGATGGACGACGGCAGCTCCTACCAAGGCCAGTTCGCCCACGGCAAACCCAACGGCGAAGGCCAACGCGGCGATTCCAGCGGCAACTCGTTCACCGGGCATTTCGTCAACGGTCAGCTGGAGGGCAACGGCACCTTCAACAGCGCCGACGGCGACATCTATGTCGGTGGCTTCAAGAACAATCAATTGCACGGCAAGGGTCGCTACGAAAACGCTGACGGCGATGTCTGGCTTGGCCAGTTCAAAGAAGGCGCGCTGACCGGCAAGGGCGAATTGATCGGCGCCGACGGCAGCCATTACATCGGCTCGTTCAGCGACTGGCGCTTCAGCGGCCCGGGCCGTTTGAACCTGTCTGACGGCAGTTTCTACATCGGCGGTTTCGACAACGACAGTTATTCCGGGCGCGGCACATTGGTGCTGACCGATGGCAGCGTCATGAGCGGCAGCTGGATCAACGGCCAGCGTGTACGCGATGCCGATGGCAAGTTGCTGCCCGATACACTTGAGCTCGGTTTGCTTGCTCAGGGCCGCCTGCTTGAAGACGCATTGGCCGCCATCCCTGCGTCGACCCCGGCGGTCGAGTTGTACACCCTGACCCTCGGCGGCGACGGCAAGCAAAGCGTATTCCTGCGTGAATCCGACTACGTCGCCAACATGCTCAACACACGCTTCGGCGCTTACGGCCAGATCCGGCTGGTCAACCACCGCGATCACCTCGCCGACCGGCCGATGGCCACCCGCGAGAACCTGCGCCGCGCCGCGCAAACCCTCGCCGAACGCAGCGGCCCGGAAGATTTGCTGTTCATCTACCTGACCAGCCACGGCACCGCCGAACATGAACTGGTCCTCGACCAGCCGCGCATGGAACTGGCCGACCTGCCCGCCGACGAACTCGCCGCCGTGCTGGCACCGCTGAAAAACCGTGACAAGATCATCGTCATTTCATCCTGCTACTCCGGCGGTTTCATCCCGGCACTGAAAGACGAACGCACGTTGATCATGACCGCCTCGCGCGCCGACCGGGTGTCCTTCGGCTGCTCGGAAGAAGCCAACTTCACCTACTTTGGCGACGCGCTGTTCGCCCAGGCGCTGAACCAGACCGATGATCTGGAGCAAGCCTTCAAACTGGCCAAGGCCACCGTTGCCGAGCGCGAGCTGGCGGACAATTTCGAAGCCTCGGAGCCGCAGATCTGGGCGCCGAAAACCGTGCTGTCGCACTGGCAACTGCTGCGTAAACAGCAAGCAAGAAAAGCTTTGCAAAGTGCTGCATTGAACGACGGAGCGATAAAGAGCAACTAAGCTGAACAGTATCAAGGGAGAGACACTATGTACTTGACGCCTCAGCACGTATTGCTTGCCGGAGCCACCGGTTTGACCGGTGAACATCTACTCGACCGTTTGCTCAACGAGCCAACGATTTCTCGCGTGCTCGCCCCTTCGCGTCGACCATTGGCCGAACATCCGCATCTGGAAAACCCGGTCGGCGATCCGCAGGCGTTTCTGCCGCAACTCAGTGGCCGTGTCGATATCGCCTACTGCTGCCTCGGTACCACGATCAAACAGGCCGGCTCGGAAGCCGCGTTTCGCGCCGTAGATCTGGACATGGTGGTGGCCTTCGCAAAACGCGCAAGGGAGATGGGCGCGCGGCACCTGATTGTGATCAGCGCAATCGGCGCGGATCCAAAATCATCGGTTTTCTACAATCGGGTCAAAGGCGAAATGGAGCAGGCCTTGCGTGCGCAGGACTGGCCGCAACTGACCATTTGCCGGCCATCGCTGTTATTGGGTGAACGCACGGAGCCGCGTCTGGCCGAGCAACTGGCCGGGCCGCTGTCGAAGCTGATTCCGGGTAAATACCGTGGCATCGAGGCCTGCCAATTGGCGCGGGCGATGTGGCGATTGGCGCTGGAAGAACAGGACGGGGTTCGGGTGATCGAGTCGGATGATTTGCGCAAGCTCGGCAAATAATCTTCCGCCGCATGATCGTTCCCACGCTCTGCGTGGGAATGCAGCCACGGACGCTCTGCGTCCCAAAGCGTGACGCAGAGCGTCACCGGAGGCGTTACCACGCGGAGCGTGGGAACGATCTGTCTAACTACAATCCGCCTGTTGCCTGAAAACTAACGCCGATCACCGTCAGCAATGACAACGGCAACAACAGCGTATCGAGCAACGCACTCCCCGGTAGATCCACACCCGGATAGCTCGGCGCTTCAGCCCCAAACCGATCCATCGCGCAGCACCCGCCATTCATCGCGTACAAATCCAGCCGCGTCCCGGAGTACACCACCGGCGCGCCCGGTTTCGCCGCATCCAAGGTGCGCGCCGTGGCGCACCCGGTCAGCAACACCACCAGCCCGATCAGCAGCAGCTTATTCATCACTGCTCAAATGATGCTCACCCCAACGCGGCAGCATATCCTGGGGAATGCCCAGCAGATTGAGAATCCGCGCCACGACGAAATCGATCAGGTCATCGATGGTCTGCGGCTGGTGATAGAAACCCGGCGAGGCCGGCAGAATGGTCACGCCCATGTTCGACAGCTTGAGCATGTGCTCCAGATGAATGCTCGAATACGGCGCTTCACGCGGCACCAGAATCAACTGGCGACGCTCCTTCAAAGTGACATCTGCGGCGCGCTCGATCAGGTTGTTGCAGGCGCCGGTGGCAATGGCCGACAACGTGCCCGTCGAACATGGCACCACCACCATCGCTGCCGGCGCGCCGCTGCCCGAGGCCACCGGCGACATCCAGTCTTCCTTGCCGTACACGCGGATCTGCCCGGCGGCCGCCCCGGTGTATTCGGTGAGGAACGCCTGCATCATCTGCGGCTTGGGCGGCAGCGTGACATCGGTCTCGGTGGCCATCACCAGTTGTGCAGCCTTGGAGATCAGAAAGTGCACTTCGCGATCTTCACGCACCAGACAATCGAGCAGGCGCAAACCGTACTGCGCGCCCGAGGCGCCGGTCATCGCCAGCGTGATGCGCTCCGGGCCGTTGCCCTGCGAAAAAGTGTTCATTGCAGCGCCTCGGCGAGTTTGCCGTGCAGGCCGCCGAAGCCGCCGTTGCTCATGATCACCACGTGTGTGCCGGGCTGAGCCTGACTCTTCACGCGTTCGATAATGCCTTCCAGCGAATCGCTGACAATCGACGGCACGGTGCACAACGCGGCGGTGCCGGCCAGGTCCCAGCCGAGGTTGGCCGGGGCGTACCAGATCACCTGGTCGGCATCGACCACGCTGTCCGGCAAACCGTCACGGTGGGCGCCGAGCTTCATCGAGTTGGAGCGCGGTTCGATGATGGCGATCAGCGGTGCGTCGCCGATGCGTTTGCGCAAACCGTCGAGGGTGGTGGCAATAGCGGTCGGGTGGTGGGCGAAGTCGTCGTAGATGGTGATGCCGCGTACTTCAGCGACTTTCTCCATGCGCCGTTTGACGTTCTTGAATGCGCTCAAGCCGGCGATGCCCATCGATGGCACTACACCCACGTGACGCGCAGCCGCCAGAGCCGCCAAGGCGTTGGCAACGTTGTGCTGACCGGTCAGCTCCCATTCGACGGTGCCTTGCGACACGCCTTCGAACATCACTTCGAAGGCCGAACCGTCTTCGCTGAGCAGTTTGACCTGCCACTGACCGCCGGCACCGGTGGTCTGCACCGGGGTCCAGCAGCCCATTTCGATCACGCGCTGCAACGCCGGCTCGGTAGTCGGGTGGATAACCAGGCCTTCACTCGGGATGGTCCGCACCAAGTGATGGAATTGCCGCTCGATTGCCGGCAGATCCGGGAAGATGTCAGCATGATCGAACTCAAGGTTGTTGAGGATCGCAGTGCGTGGGCGGTAGTGAACGAATTTCGAGCGCTTGTCGAAAAACGCGCTGTCGTACTCGTCAGCCTCGATCACGAAGAACGGCGTACCGCCCAGACGTGCGGACACCGAGAAGTTCTGCGGTACACCGCCGATCAGGAAACCCGGGCTCATGCCGGCGTGTTCCAGCACCCAGGCGAGCATGCTGCTGGTGGTGGTTTTGCCGTGGGTACCGGCGACGGCCAGCACCCAGCGACCTTGCAGCACGTGATCGGCCAGCCACTGCGGGCCGGAAACGTACGGCAGGCCTTTGTTCAGCACATACTCCACCGCCGGGTTGCCGCGGGACATGGCGTTGCCGATCACCACCAGATCCGGTGCCGGATCGAGTTGCGCCGGGTCGTAACCTTGCGTCAGTTGAATGCCTTGGGCTTCAAGCTGCGTGCTCATCGGTGGATAGACGTTGGCGTCGGAGCCGGTCACGTGATGGCCCAGCTCTTTGGCCAGCACCGCCATCGAGCCCATGAAAGTCCCGCAGATACCCAGAATATGAATGTGCATAGTCGACCTCGTAAAACATGGCCGCAGGTTAGCGTAGGGAGGGGGAAATCGCACTCTTTAGGTGAGGGGCGGGGTGGGTGGGCCGTAACATCTCGACTCGACTGCAGACTACCGCCCTCACCCCAGCCCTCTCCCAGAGGGAGAGGG
>NZ_PCQC01000011.1:0-197394 GCF_002979955.1 Pseudomonas sp. MYb2 | reverse complement strand
CACAAAAGCGATTTCCACCAGGGCTACCGCAACAGCTTCCTCGCCACCCCGTGGGACGCGCACTACCGCCCTGCCCTCGAACACCCGAAACCGAAAGTGCTCGGCAGCCAGACCGCTGTGGTCACCGGCCCCGCAGGCGATGAAATCCACTGCGACCAATACGGCCGCATCAAAGTGCAATTCCACTGGGACCGCGAAGGTCAGTCCAACGACAAAACCACCTGCTGGATGCGCGTCGCCAGCGGCTGGGCCGGCGCGGCGTACGGCGGCATCGCCATCCCGCGCATCGGCATGGAAGTGCTCGTCACCTTCCTCGAAGGCGATCCCGATCAGCCACTCGTAACCGGCTGCCTGTACCACAAGGAAAACGTCGTCCCCTACGACCTGCCGGCAAACAAAACCCGCAGCACCTTCAAAACCCTCAGCTCACCGGGCGGCAAGGGCTACAACGAATTCCGGATTGAAGACAAGAAAGGCGTCGAGCAGATCTACATCCACGCCCAGCGCGATTGGGATGAGAACATCGAGCACGACCAGAAGATTCGGGTGGGCAACGAACGGCATGACACCGTTGAAGCCAATACGCTGAGCGAGTTCAAGGTTGAAGAGCACCGGATTACGCATCTGGATCGAATTAGCGAGATGCGTGCGGATGATCACCTGACGGTGGGTGTGACGCAGCATCTGAAGGTCGGTACTGCGCAGTTTGTTGAGGCGGGGACCGAGATTCACTATCACGCTGGCGAGAAGGTTGTGGTTGAAGGCGCGATGGAGCTCACGGCCAAGGCTGGTGGGAGTTTTGTGAAGGTGGATGCCGGCGGAGTGACCATCAGTGGTGCCGAGGTGAAGACCAACTCCGGCGGCTCACCGGGTGCGGGTACGGGGATCGCTATTCTCGAACCCGTCATTCCATGGGCTGCCGCGAAAGACAAGGCCGGCGCCCTTCTCGTCCCTGCCGTAGTCCAAATGGCCATGGCCAAGGCGGCTCGCGCGGCGGGTAACACGCGATGCCCGATCTGCGAGGCATGCCGCGAAGGTAAATGTGATCTGGGAGCCACCGCATGAGCGATGCACTTAACAACTGGCTGGGTGAGCAGTCCCGACTCAATCGCGTACTTATTCTGGTAATCGACAGTCTCGCCGAGCCCAATCCGGTCACGCCGCTATACAGCACCGGCGCTATGCAACGCTCTGTGCAACTCTACCGCCGGACCGAGTTCGCTCAGTTCGCTGCCATCAGCCCATGGCTGGCCGAACTACATAACCCAGGCAATGAAGAGTTTCGCAAACTGCTTGATGACCCACAGCGCAACTGGGGCTGGATCGGCAGCATGGAAAAACCTGACCTCGACATCCTGACGCAGCATTGGATCGCACGCATGGTCATCGACGAAGACGGTGATCGCTCTCTGTTTCGTTTCCAGGATAACCGCGTCCTCGCCCGTTGCCTCGTCAATATGAAGGAAAGCGAATGGCCGCTACTTCTTGGGCCCATCCGCAGTGTGCTGTATTGGGATGAGGATCAATGGCAAAGCGCGGATAACAGCATGCCCGGTTTGTACCCAGTCCCAAATCCAGAGCCTTGGTTGCGCAATCCCGAATCAGGCGAACAGGCTCGAAGCATCCTGCGCGAAAACCTGAAAAGGTGGTTGATGACCTACCACGTCGATGCTGCCGCCGCTCTGGCCGAAACACGGGTTGTCAGTGAGTGGCTGGAGGATCAGATGGACTTGCTGGACGCCTGGAGTTGGCAATTACCAGAACATCGCGAGTTGATGTTGAGCCGGCGGCTGTCAGAGCAGTGTATGCAAGATATAGCTTGGGAACCTTTGCCTACAGAAACACCTCAGGAGCATTTCGCTAGATGCCAACGAGTATTCAATTGAAATTAGCAATCCATTTTAGTTATGTTTAAAACGTTTTTTCGGGAAGCAATAATGAGTAAATCAATTTTTTCATTCAATGTGAAATCTCTGCTGCTCTTGACACTTCCTTTAATCGGCGCCTGCACCTCTGCCGGCGAAATTGCTAAAAGCAGTATCGCAGACATTTCCAGCCACTACGGGAGCGATTCTTTTACTCTGGTGGCAACGTCCCCAGCCAACTTTAGCCTGACAGCCAAGTCACAATACTCACCGCTAGCTGGTCAGGATTGCCAAACCTATTCAGCGGGTTTGGGAGGCAACGTAACTCGGCGGCATCAAAAAACAGATCAAATTGATGTAAAAGACACAGAGCAAACCGCCAGCTTCAATATTCCGCTCAGCTATAGCATAGCCGGATGCAAGATGGAATTGACTCGAGTAAGTATGGCTATTGACGGCCGCTACGGTGCTTCTTCACTGGATATCGGCGGAGATATCGGAGGAATCTCTGTAACAGGAAACACTACGGGAGATCCAGCGCCGCCTTTAACTGATAACTTTGAATTCAGAGGCCTGTGCACTTGGATGTTTCAACTCAGCGTTGCAAGAATCGAAAAGAACGGAATTTCCAAGATATTATCCTGTAGCGGGGCGGATGCAAACTGGCACGTGTCATCCGTCAATTTTGAACGAAGCAAACCGGGCGGCACACTTCAACGATCAAGTCTTAACGGCAAAAACATAAAATTCACCTTCCGCCTGTCAAAGGACGAAGTACCCAGCATGAATAATCGCTGGATTAAAACTACCAAAGGCTGGAAGCCTTGTCAGGGCAGCGCAACATCAAATAGGTGCCAAAGTCCTCCTACTTTCAAAAAATTCAAAATGAACGACCGCGAGTGTACGGTATATCCGGCTTGCACCGAATAAGGACATTCCCGATGACGGACCCATTCCTGTGTGACAAAAGCGTCTGCCCCGCCCGTGGCAGTTGGATAAGCTTCAGATTGGTTGATGAGTTTGGTGACGGCAAGCCATACGGGGGTTTAAGGTATGAATTGACCGACGCTGAGGGGCAAAAATACGATGGTAACCTGGACAGTGACGGATACGCTAAGGTCACCAACAATTACCAAGGCCCAGTAACTTTAACCTTGGCAAAATCATATTCTGGGGGAGACACCTGGTATGAAAGCCTCGTCGACCGACAAGACTATGCAATCCCTCTGACGGACTTTCAGGTCGCGGCTGAAAAAACCTTACATCGCCCCATCGGTAGCACCGCTAAAAGCGGCGCTTATAGAGCCTCCTCGGAAAAGGCCGAATATTACAACGTAGAAGTCCGCCAACTTGTAGAGCACAAACGCCATTTGCCCGCACCCGCAAAATTATCCAAACCTGTTCCTTATGGCTGGACGAAATTAGCCTGTGATTTTGGCAAGGGAAAAGTTCCAGATTATGGAACGGCGCTTCTACCAGATAAACATTACGTGCTAGAAGTACGTGCATTAAGGGCTTTCAGACCATTAATTTCTTTGGCACCGACTTTTAGCGCAGTGAATCTTTACAATCTCTCGTTATTTGCAACGCTAAGTTATGGCGATTTTGGGCAAACCCCTGAAAATCCGAATGCACCTGAAAATTCAGAAGACTCAAAACCAAGAAAGCCTGGAGAAGAAATATCATTCCCTACGGTCGGAACAGTTGGGCATGTACTGCAAACCTGCTTGGCTTGCCATCAGGAACCAATGCGTTACGCCGATGCTAAAACTGTGAACTATCCAGTTGTTGAAGACGTCCCCTACTCAAAACGACTGGAAATCATTCCTTACGATCCAAAACTCTATGTAAATTCCAGCGAACAGGAAACTCCGTCCGAAATTCATTTTTTCAATGATGCGCGCGGGTATTCATTGGACTCAAAAAAGACTGACACTCAAGCCTACGCTACCCATGACGACCGTATGATTTTGATAGCAATACGGGGAACAGCGGAAAAGTGGGATGCTTTGCGCGATGGAGATGCAGAACAAGTCCCGGTTAAAGATGGAATCGGTAAGGCTCACAAAGGATTTCATGAAGCCTACGTCGTATTACAACCTTTTATAACCAAATATCTCGAAAGATTTCTTACAAACGGCCAGCGCGTTGTGGTTTGTGGCCACAGCCTCGGGGGGGCGATCGCGCTCTTGCTAGCTGAATGGATACGTCAAAACTATGATGAACAAGTGATTCTTTACACCTTTGGGTCGCCTAGAGCAGGTGACGCAGATTTTGTCGAAAAAGCTAAAACTCTCGTTCATCATCGCATCGTAAACAACAATGATCCGGTACCCAGCGTGCCCGCGGCGTGGATGGATACAAAGCAAGCAGTCTGGGTTACCGGAGTCGCTGCCACTGTCACAGGAGGGGTCGCCCCGATTGTGGGGGGCATTGTTTTCGGTGCAGGATTGAATCGGTTTGGCGGGAAGCCCTATCGCCATCATGGCATGCAGCGTTATTTCACCCCACTGAGGCTTCCAGGCAATCAGATTTCAGCAGTCCTCTGGACCCCCGGTTGCGAAGGATATGAAGAGTCTGCAATGACGCAGCTTTGTTATGCGAACATTGAAAACAATGACACTCCGGAACGTAGCAATTTTGGCGTCCAAGTAATGAACGGCGCCGATCATACGATGCTAGGCGGGTACATTCCTGCCTGTTGGGCAACATTGCGTCGCTGGCAAGACACACAGGCAAGTGGTGGAAAAATTGTTACTCCGCGAGAGGCGCTCAACTTGCGCACTCAAATGGAGTTCTACCGAACCGAATTAAAAAAGTGGCAGGCAGCCCAGCAAGCTGAGTTTCCGGGTGGATCAATTGAAAGTAGACCTCAGGATCGCGCGACAGCCATTCAACGAAGATCCACGATGTCTGATCTCCAGTCCCGCCAGAAGGAAATCGCCTTAGCTGTGAGCCACAATGAAAAAGAACTCGAAAACATCAAGACCACTTTGAACAACATTGATTTGTTGGAAAAAA
This sequence comes from Pseudomonas sp. MYb2, assembly GCF_002979955.1. Taxonomy (NCBI): domain Bacteria; kingdom Pseudomonadati; phylum Pseudomonadota; class Gammaproteobacteria; order Pseudomonadales; family Pseudomonadaceae; genus Pseudomonas; species Pseudomonas sp. MYb2. Next base: position 192,508 of record NZ_PCQC01000011.1, on the reverse strand, counting down.
CAACCCTGGAGCTTTCCGACGTTTACGGAGACCGAGCAGAGTTGCCGGATCTGAAAGCTCAAATTGAGCGGTGGAGCGATCATAAGGAAAACCAAGCCGTTATTCGAGTCGCCCAAATTCCGCAGGGGTCAATGACAGTTACGGCTTGAACCTTGTCGAATCAATAAAAAAATTGGCGGCCGAGGGCAGATTTATCAACCCTCGGCTTCATTAGAGACAAAAGACTTATCAAACGTTCTCTTCGCAGGGCTGCCGGCAACCTGAAAAGATAAGGTTCGTCCGGCATTAGCTGATAAAGCAAGTGATTTTCGGGGAGATCCGCATGAAGGTGTTATTTGCTAACGGCAATAAGTAGATTTACACGCTGCATTACTGCAGCCGTGCTAATTAGCAGTTGTACCTCTTCCAATAGCGGTTCTTTACCCTATGAAGCTTGGTATCTCGGATTCTTGGCGCCAAACTATATGGAGGTCTGGATCGAAACGGCGGATGTAATCGATTCAAAGGGGCAAGTCTATCGGAGGGCTATGAGTGGTGTCTCCGCAATCCAAACACCAGCTAACAATTCCGGCCATCCAAGAGGTTGGCCAAAAAAAACCGGGCGAGGTAAGGGAAAATACGTAACTGGTGCAGACCTTCCCAAAAAACTTCACGTTCGTTGGCAGTCCTTAGTTGAGCCACAGACTTACCAAGTCGCTATTGATGTGCCTGAATCGGCCCGTGAATTGATGCGCAAAGAGGAAACTGTTTACTGTGCCTTCGACGGCAAAGAGATCTCAGAATATCGAGATGCACTTGCAATAGGACTTGCCCCGGGTGGAATAGTTAAAGTTTGGGTACTTGGTTCTTGTCTACCTCCTGTAGAGGTTGCGAGAGTTCAAGCCGAAATCGCCCCACGTGGACCTTATGAGGGAAAATCCGATGGTCAGTACGATTCACTTTCAGATGTTTCCAAGGCATATGTAGATAAATTTGGAGTGCCGTATGGCTCTTGGTGAGTAAAAAAGGGACAAGCTAGAGTTTCTTCCTTTTCATCAGATTCCGCGCCTTGAAGGCGGTAGCTTTATCTTGCAACATCCGCCCCCTGCTTATTCAACGGACGAAATTCAAGGCATGCTGTACGCCAACGCAGCCCACATTACCCTCACGCTCGAAGGCGCCAACGCCGACCTGCAAGCACTCAGCTTCACCCGTCGCGAAGCCAGTACGGCCGCATCAAAGTACAATTCCACTGGAACCGCTAAGGGCTCGTGGAATCCAGGTATCAATATTGCCTTAGGACCAGATATTGCCAAAAAAATTGTGCACCTTGTCGCTAAAAACGAGCGTAGGTATAACTTTTCGTTAAATAGCGCAGGGGCCGCAGACATAATTCTGCCCGGCGTTCACTCTGATTTAGGTGGGGGGTATCTACCAAAAGCTACTGAAAAAGTGCTGATTAGTAAGCCACGTCGAAGCGACGTCGAGCGGAGATCAATGGCGACCGAAGCTAATAGTTAGAAACTCGCACAGCAGGATCTTCGCCGCATCCAAGATCAGATGGCTCAGTACGATTTGTCTCTCGAACTTTGGACGTGGAAGGTAAATTTTAACAGCATGGACAGAGATGATCGAACCCCGAAAAAGCATGTCTATGCGGCAGTAAGCAGCCAACGCGAAGTGCGTAGTGAACTGTCATTGGTCTATCTGCGGATTATGCGTGAGCTGGCTGTCGAGAATGACGTCCCGTTCGGGGAAATTTCTGCTAACGATCCGAGACTTGCTCTACCAACGGAACTAGATGAGATTTCTGAAAAATTAATGGCATACGCATTGGGCAAGAGCAAAACAATTGGCCTGACCCTGCAACAAGAACAACTGCTGTTTCAGCATTATGTTCATCTATCTGACAACTGGAATGCTGCGAAGGGACTAAACAACAGTGATCTTGGCATACTGTTCATTAATCGCCCTAATGACAACCTGCTTCGGACGGTTCATACAAATGAGTAGTTTTACTCGCTTCCTGCTTGCCGCCATGTTGTTGGTGGGATCAACCTTTGCAAACGCAGGTTCGTTGCCATATGACGCTTGGCGCTTAGGTTTTTCAGCTCCTGACTACATGGAAGTTTGGGTTGAAACTGCAGATGTCATCGATATGCAGGGGCAGGTATATCGACGGGCAATGAGCGGAGTTTCCGCTATTCAGACTCCTAAAAATAATGCGGGCGACCCAAAGGGCTGGCCAAAAAGATCGGGCTGGGGAAAAGGCAAGTACGTTACCGGTGCAGATTTACCAAAAAAGATTTTTGTACGTTGGCAATCATTGGCGGAGCCGCAGACTTACCAAGTCGGAATCGATATACCTGAATCAACCCGAGAAATTATGCGTACAGCTGAAAAAACTTATTGCGAAGCTACAGGTAAGTGGACGACGGGTTACAGAAAAGCAATTACAATCGGTCTCGCGCCGGGTGGCATCGCAAAAGTTTGGGTGCTTGGCCCATGTCTGACACCAATCGAGGTCACGCAAGTGAAGGCCGAGGTTGACCCACGTGGGCCATACGAAGGTAAATCGGGTGGTCGATACGATTCGCTTTCAGAGAATTCCAAAGAATACGTCGAGACGTTCGGCGTGCCGTATGGCTCTTGGTGATGTAAGAGTGCCGGCTTGATCTATGAATTAACGATGCTGAGGGCTAACAGTACGATGGAACAAAGTCCTCGGCAACCAGACCGCGATCGTCACCGGGCCTGCGTGTGAGGAAATTCACTGCGACCAATACGGCCGGATCAAAGTACAATTCCATTGGGATCGCTAAGGTCAGTCCAACGACAAAACCACCTGCTGGCTGCGCGTCGCCAGCGGCGTACGTCGGTATCGCCAAACTTGCAAAGCAAGATCTGAAGCGTTTCCAGGACCAGCTTGCCCAATACTCTATTTCGCTAGAAATAAGACCATGGGAAGTGCCATCTCAAGGCGCCGAGAATGACAGCAGAAAAAAAATGAAACGCGCTTATGCCGCAGTCAGTAGCCAGCGTGAAGTTAGGAGCGATTTATCCTTGATCTACTTCCGCATCATGCGCGAACTGGCCGTTGAAAATGACGTCCCATCCAAATGAATAAATTTATACACATCATTTTTACGGCCCTGCTGATTAGCAGTTGCGCCTCTGTCAATAGCGAACCGTTGCCTTATAAATCATGGCATCTGGGTTTTTCCACCCCCGATTACATGGAAGTCTGGATAGAGACAGCGGATGTAATCGATGTTCAAGGCCAGGTTTTCAGACGGGCAATGAGCGGAGTGGCCTCATTACAAACGCCCCCCAACAATTCCGGCGACCCACACGGCTGGCCGAAGAGAATCGGTATTGGAAGCGGCAAATATGTGACAGGCGCACACTTGCCGAAAAAAATCTTCGTACGGTGGCAGTCGCTAGTAGAGCCCCAGACCTACATAATGGAAATTGATATATCTGAATCAACTAGAGAGCTGATGCGCAAAGAAGAAAAAGCATTTTGCGCAGCTGACGGAAAGTGGATCACTGGTTATCGTCAATCAATTGCCGTGCGGCTAGTACCCGGTGGTATCGCTAAAATCTGGGTTGGTGGGCCTTGTATGACGCCAATCGAGATCGCAAGAATCAAGGCTGAAGTTGACCCCCGAGGTCCGTACGAAGGCCAATCCGACGGTCAGTACGATTCACTTTCAGATGTTTCCAAGGCATATATAGATAAATTTGGAGTGCCGTATGGCTCTTGGTGAGTAAAAAAGGGACAAGCTAGAGTTTCTTCCTTTTCATCAGATTACGCGCCTTGAAGGCGGTAGCTTTATCCTGCAACATCCGCCCCCTGCTTATTCAACGGACGAAATTCAAGGCATGCTGGACGCCAACGCAACACACATTACCCTCACGTTCGAAGGCGCCAACGCCGACCTGCAAGCCCTCAGTTTCACCGGTCGCGAAGCCAGTACGACCGCATCAAAGTGCACTGCATCCAAGTTAAAAAAACCTCTTGATTCTAATCCAGGAAAAATTGAAGTGTGACTCATCACTTCGCGATCGGTGAAGTTCTCTCCAGGCATAAAGCCGGAATGTAACCTCTTACCTTGGAATTTTAGTCTTTGATAGATATTGCTGCGGACGCACGTCGAAAACGAACATGGCGAAGAAGGCGAATAGCCCTGGCTGTACTGGCTTTGCTGCTTAGCTACGCCACCCCTAAAATCCTCGCACTGTTCCGCACGCCAGGTGCAATGGTGACTTCGGAAAACCATATGGAACGACCGATTTTCAGTTTCTGGGTCAATGGATTTTGGGGTGGGAACCTTTTTGCCAACGGCGGCGGTGGAATAATGTGCTGCTCCAAATTTGAGGGAGACACAGTCAAAGTCACCTGGATATTGGACATGACCAAACAGCAGCAAATACAGGGCGCGGTAGAAGAGCGCCATGAAGTTCAGCTTTCGCTTCCCCAGCGTGGCCCACACGATCAGTACCTGCATGTGCGCTTTGATCCGGGTAATAAAGTACGGCTCGGATGGAGTCCTGACTTGTTTAGCCCATTTGAACCCCGACCAACCAAAGCTGTTTCGGAAAGCAGTGAGGCGCAGTAAGAATATGCGATTCAGTCAGACGCCCATGTCCAGTCGCTCGAAGATATTGATCTGTGCGACAGTGCTGGTGGCCGCTTTTGTGACATCTCTAATTCATGACCGTGTTCGTACGCCCGGTGCTGCCCTTACATCCCATAACTACACCGATCGTCCCATCGGCAGCTATTGGGTAAATGATCACTGGGGCGGTAACGGAGGCGTGACCTGCTGTTGGAGTATCGATGGCAACACCGTTAAAGTTGCGTGGATTCTGAGCATGTCTAAAGCTCAAGAGGATCAGGGGATGAAGATCGAAAGACACGAAGTGCAAGTGCACTTGCCTTCACGAAACCGTGGCGATGACACTTTGCATGTCTATTTTCTGCCAAACAATCGTATCGAGTTGGTGTGGGCATCGACGGTGCTGGATCCGGGTCATCACTCAACGGAATCCTTACCACGCTGAAACACGGGTCGTTTCTCACTCCGTCCCGTGGCTGCGTCCTTTCAATTTCTCATCAAACCGACGCCTTCCAACTCAACATCTGCTGCTGCGCAACCTGCAGCAAATCATTGCCATCCTGCGTCAGCAGGTAAAGCGCATGGGTGATGTGTGGGATGTCCTGCACGTCGGCGTGTTTGAAGCATAGGCAATGCAGCGTTTCGAGCAGGTCAGCGGCGGCGCGGATGCGCTGGACGGCGGCTTCGAGGATGTCTTTCGGGTTGGCTTGGGTGTCGATGAGCAGCGTCGGGGTTTCGGTGACGTTGCTGCTGAGGGGGAGATAGCGGTTTTGTAGCAGTTTAATTATCGGCATTCTGATTACTCAACTGTATTAGAAGGTAACCGCCATAGCCGTGACCAAACGGTGGGAGGCGGCCGTGTACAGGCTTGGTCAACCGAGAACAGTTCAAAACTCAGCTCGCCCGAAGGCGTCCTGCACACAGCCGCCATAGCAATGCACTCCACGGATCGTGAAATCCGAGCGATGCAAATGATGGCACATATGCAATGAACTTTTCTCAGGTGACCAAACCCGAACCACTGATTTTGCAGCGGCAACCGACAATAACCGCCCCGCTCCAGCCGCCGAAAGCAGACAAGGCACCAGCCTTTGTAGGAATTCGCCAAACATCCCGAAGAAAACCACCCCACTCCCTGACAGCCGGCGTTCAGCTTGGTTAACCATCCCTTAACGCCGTGGTCAAAAACTCTACTGAACCGCACGCCCTCAGCCATTCCGGCTGTCGCCCAGTGCGGCAGGTTCGGGTGAGTCACGCCGAACTCTAGAACCGCCACACGGGAGTCCTTTCATGAACATTCGTCCTTTATTGCTCACCGCCGCCCTCGCCTGCACTGCGTTCGCCGGGCTGGCCCAGGCCAATGACACCTCTGCCACATCCAAAGCCGTACCGTATGAGTACGGCATGCCGCTGCAGGTGGCCAAGGTGGTGTCGTTGACCGAGCCACCAACGCAACTGTGCAAAGTGGTCACGGCCGATATGAAGTACATCGACAATGCCGGTAAGCCTGAGGAAATCAGCTATCGGAAATTGTCTGACGCGTGCAACTTCCAGAACTGACAGAAACGTCTGATTTGCGGGTTTGCGGTAGGCGTGGGGAGTTTCGGCGGTTATGCTCGGAGCCCTCCTCACTGCCGCAAGGATTCGCCATGCAGTTGTCGTTTCGCACGTTGTCGGGCTTCACGTGTTCGTTGTGTTTCTTGCTGGCGTTGGCTTGGGGCGTTTTCCCGGAGAGGCTGCTGGCGATCTGGAGCATCGAGTATTCCGACGCTGCCGGGTTTGTCGCGCGGCGCAGTGCGGTGCTGTTTGCGGCGTTGGGGGTGATGTTTTATCTGGTGCGCAATGCACCGCCGTCGCTGGGGCGCAATGCGCTGAGCAACGGGTTTATCGTCGGTTGTTTTGGTTTGGCGGTGCTGGGTTTCGCGGAATGGCTAAACGGTCATGCCGGCCCCGGGATTTTGCTCGCGGTGCTGGTCGAGTTCGCGCTGGGCCTTGGTTTTGTGCAGGCCCGGCGCGTGACGGTCGAACTGGGTGAAACGGTGCGTTAAACGACTCTGGAGCGTGGGCTGTAGTGATGTTGCACAGTTTGCTGATTCAGATCCGAGCGCAGCCCGGCGATCAGTTCGTTGATTTCACGACAGCCATTGAGATGGCTGGCGTCGATGCCACTGACCAGCAGATCGACCTGATCGGTCTGATGATCGCCGAAAACCTTGACGGTCATCGACAAGTCCGGCGACAGCGTGCACTGGCAGCGTTTCGGCAGAAAACTGCTTTCAATGATATTGCGTAGTTCCAAGGCAGACAGAAACATGGCGAAACCCTCTCCTTACTGTGAGATGCCAATCAAGTATTCACGCTGACCGTTGCTGCCCCTGCACGGGTGTGTCCCCGCTGTTTCCCTGGGTGCTACAAGCGGTGGTACTGCGAAATGCCCATTGGAGTGTAGGCGCCCAAGGCCGGTGCGCCGCACTGAAAAGACGCATAAAGCGTGCCTTTCATCGGTTCATTTTCACCCTCATGAAATCAAGCACTTGGCGGCGGGGCCAGTATTTGGCTACTTGCAAATTGCAAGAATGGCCTCGGCGGGTACTGCAATTTGCAACTCGACGCTGGTTTGCAATCACGGCCCATGACGGTAAGAATGCTGGTTATCCACCCTACACCCGCACGGAGGCTTCCATGGGTTCTTTCCGCGTTTACGCGACCACCGGGCTGTTCATCGCCAGCCTGTCCACCCTCGCCCACGCCGCCAAACTTGAAGACGTCGCGCCGTACCCGAAGGCAGAAGCCGGGTTCACCCGCCAGGTCATTCACTTGCCCAAGCAAGAACAGGAAGACAACTTCCAGGTGGAAATTCTCGCCGGCAAAACGTTGGAAGTGGACTGCAACCGCCAGCGTTTGGGCGGCGTTCTCGATGAGAAGAATCTTGAGGGTTGGGGCTATCCGTTCTATCGACTGGAAAAAGTCATCGGCCCGATGAGCACGATGATGGCCTGCCCGCCCGGCAGTCAGAAGAAACGCGCGTTCGTGCCGGTCGTCGGTGACGGTTTCATGCTGCGTTACAACAGCAAGTTGCCGGTCGTGGTGTATGCGCCGTCGGATGTCGAAGTGCGATATCGCATCTGGTCGGCGTCGGACAAAGTCGGTACAGCCCTGCAGGAATAACCCGAGCAAGGAGTGCGTCGTTTGATTACCTGCCACGTCCGATATGTCATTGATCCCTACCAATTACCTGAATTCGAGGCCTACGCCAAGGCCTGGCTCGGCATCGTCGAGCGCTTGGGCGGCACGCATCACGGCTATTTTCTGCCGTCCGAGGGCGCGAGCAACATCGCTTATTGCCTGTTCAGTTTTCCGTCACTGGCGGATTACGAGAGCTATCGGCACATCGCGATGACCGATCCGGAAAGCACCGCACTGGTGGCCAGCCTGGTCGAGAAGAAGTTCATCGTCAGCTATGAGCGCAGCTTCCTGCGCCCGTTGCTGCCGTAAACCTCTCACGCCGAGACGCTGCAGACCGCGGCGCGCTCGGCGACATGGCGCAGGCTGTCGAAGTTGATATTGGCCCCCGAGTCGATCGCCACGAATGTCTGCTCGCGCACCCCGGTTCGCGCTACGTATTGCTTGATCCCTGCAACGGCCAGGGCGCCGGAAGGTTCGGTGATCGAGCGAGTATCGTCGTAGATATTCTTGATCGCCGCGCAGAGGTCGTCGTTGCTGACGGTGATCACTTCGTCGACGCAGAAGCGGCAAACCTCAAACCCGAACGCGCCAATCTGCGCTACCGCCACGCCATCGGCGAAAGTGCCGACATTGGGCAGCACGACGCGCTGATCGGCTTCGAGCGCGGCCTTCAGGCACGCTGAGTGTTCGGATTCGACGCCGATGATCCGCACTTCCGGCCTCAGGTATTTGATGTACGCCGCGATGCCGGCGATCAAGCCGCCACCGCCTACCGGGATGAAGATCGCGTCCAGCGCGCTCTGGTGCTGACGGAGGATTTCCATGGCCACCGTGCCCTGTCCGGCGATGACATCCGGGTCATCGAACGGTGACACGAAGGTGCGTCCGGTTTGTTCCGCCAGTTGCAGCGCATGGGCCAGCGCGAACGGGAAACTCTCGCCGTGGAGTAACGCTTCAGCGCCGCGACTGCGCACACCCAGCACTTTCAGTTCCGGCGTTGTCGCTGGCATGACGATGGTCGCCGCAATCCCGAGTTCGCGCGCTGCCAACGCCACGCCTTGCGCGTGATTGCCGGCCGAGGCGGTGATCACTCCGCGCGCCTTCTGTTCTTCACTGAGTTGCACCAGTTTGTTGTAGGCACCGCGTATCTTGAAGGAAAACGTCGGTTGCAGGTCTTCACGCTTGAGCAGAATCCGGTTGCCCAACGCCTCCGACAGCGCCGGCGCCGCTTGCAAAGGCGTGCGCACCGCGAGGTCGTACACCGGCGCAGCAAGGATCTTTTTCACGTAGTGCTCAAGCAGGGTTTGCTGATCGTATGTGTAACTCATGAACATCTCCTTGGCAGAATTTCACACGGTCCCTGTAGGAGCTGCCCGAGCCTTCGGCAGCTCCTACATGAGCCACATTTCAAAAACCCTGGAGACAGAAAGTAAAAACCCGCCTCTAGGGCGGGTTGGGTGCTGCAGTCGTGAGCTAGCCCGCCAAATGAGGAATGGCGGTAATAATGCTTGGCTGGCAACGCAATACGGTAAAAGTCATGGGCAGAAATTAGCTTGAGCGTTGCTGGCAAGTCAATGGTCAATTTTGCCTGACGTCTGTAGGCTGGCGATTCCGCTCATCAGCTCAAGGAACGAATGCATGATGTCTGTCGCCCTGCCCCTCACCGCTTTGCTCGCGTTTACCGGCTACACCGTTTCGGTGATGCTTCAGGCTGAACAATCGTTGATCGACTTCGGCATCAGCCTGATGTCGCGCCCGGATACCGCGCAAGTGGTGATTGATTTGTACCTGCTGGCGACGTTGGCCGGGGTATGGATGGTCAAGGATGCACGGTCTCGCGGGCAGACGATTTGGTCGGTGCTGCCTTATTTGTTGCTGACGGCGGTTTTTGTCTCGATTGGGCCGTTGTTGTATCTGGTGGTGCGCGCGATACGGGAGCGACGTAAAGGGCTGGATGTGGTGCAAGCGCGCTGATTAGGAGCATTTGGCGCTACGGATATTGCTATCGCGAGCAGGCTCACTCCTACAGGTGATTGCATTCCAAATGTAGGAGTGAGCCTGCTCGCGATAGGGCATTCTGAGTCAGCACATAATCATCTGGCCAGCCGCCGCAGGCCGAACAACATCCCGCCCGCCCCCAGCAGCATCACCGTCAGAAACAGCGGATACGACACCCACCAAGGCGTCCCGGCCGTCATCATGCTGAATTCCGACATGCCGCCGATACTCGCAATCAGGTTCAACGGCAAAAACACCACGTTGATCAACGTCAGCTTGCGCAACAGGTTGTTCATGCTGTTGTTCATCAGATTGCCGCGCGCATCAATCAGCCCGGAAAACACCGTCGAATAGATTTCGGCCTGCTTGTAGCACTGGTTGTTCTCGATGATCAGGTCGTCAATCAGGCCGATCGCTTCGCTGCTGAAGTGCTGTTTCTCGGCATGATTGCGCAACCGCGTCAGTACTGCGCCATTGCTGTGCAGGGCGTTGATGTAATAGATCAGGCTTTCGCTGAGGTTGAACATCTGCACCAGATGCTGGTTTTGCATTGAGGCATTGAATTTTTGCTGCAACTCGCGAGCGACCAGTTTGATCACCTTCAAGTGGCCAAGGTAGTGATGAATGTTGTTGAACAGCACATCCAGCAACACATCCAGTGGCGCGTTTAACCGCTGACGGGTGCCGAGGCCGTGCAGTGGCGTGTCATCGGTGGCAATCACCAGCAACTGGCCCGGCGAGAACAGCAGGCCGCAGGACGAAACCTCAAAGGCGAGGCTGCCTCCCCCGGAATATTTTTCCGGACGTTTCCAGATCAGGAACAGATGATCCGGGTGAAACTCGATGCGCGACACTTCGTCCGGGTCCAGCGCCGAGGCCAGTGCGTGCTCATCGACCTTGAACTGACTGTGAAGCAGATCGCGCTCCGCCGCGTCGGGATTGCTGAACAGCATCACTTCGGCGTTCAGTCGCTCAACCCGCTGCAACGCGCCGTGGCTCAGTGCAAAACTGTTGATCATCGGTAGATCACCAGGCCTGGCCGCGACGTTTCAGCTCCAGCCGGCGCACGAACTCTTCCAGCACCAGGCAATACAAATCGTCCTGCAGGTAAGCATCTTCGATGCCGGCGTCGAGGTTTGGATTGTCGTTGACCTCGATCACCACGACTTTATCGCCAGCCTGTTTCAGGTCGACGCCGTAGAGTCCATCGCCGATCAGATTGGCAGTCTTTACCGCCAGTTCGACCACTGCGCGTGGCGCTTCATGGATCGCCAAGGTGCGACATTCACCGTTGATGTCCTGTCCCTTGGCTTTGTGGTTGTAGATCTGCCAGTGGCCCTTGGACATGAAGTACTGGCAGGCAAAGATCGGCTTGCGGTTGAGTACGCCAATACGCCAGTCGTACTCGGTGTAGAAAAACTCCTGAGCCAGCAACAGCACCGAGTGCTCGAACAGTTCGGCGGTGGCTTCAAGCAGCGCCTGCTGGCTCTCGACCTTGATCACTCCACGCGAAAAACAGCCGTCAGGAATCTTCAGAACCAGCGGAAAGCCCAGACGTTCGCCGACACGCTCAAAGTCCTCGGGTCGCTCCTTGTAGAGAATTTCGGTGGCGGGCATGCCCAACTGATGGCTGTTGAGCAGATCGGTCAGATAGACCTTGTTGGTACAGCGCAGGATCGACGCCGGATCGTCCATCACCACCAGCCCCTCGCTTTCAGCCTTTTTTGCAAAACGGTAGGTATGGTTGTCGACACTGGTGGTTTCACGGATCAGCAAACCGTCGTACTCGGCCAGACGCGCATAATCCTTGCGTTCGATCAGTTCGACATCGATACCCATGCCCTTGCCGACCCGCACGAAGTTTTCCAGTGCTTTGCGGTTGGAAGGAGGTAAGGCCTCTTGTGGATCATGCAGGATCGCCAAGTCATAACGGGCGACATGTCGCGAGCGTGGCACGCGCCAGACTTTACGACTGAAGCTGTCCAGCGCATTGGCGAATTGATCCTCCTGATCATCACGCAACTTGTGCAAGACACCCGACTTTATACCCTCTATGTGCCAACCGTTGTGCCGGCGAAATTCAACTAACAGAATCGGACAGGGAAACACTTCAAACAACTGACGAGCCAAATCCTGCAATGGTTCGATATGGGTACGGCCAAAATAAAGTGTCAGGGTAAAGCCTTCGGTATCGCTATACAGATGATGACTCAGCGCTTTTTCGAGCGTTTTATCCAGATCATCCAAAGCCAGTCCGTAGAGTGATTTTTTAGTCAGCTCACTGATCGTACGTACCGATGGAATGACCTTGTGGCCACGGGCCTCAGCCAAGAGCGAGCAGTAGTAGCCATGACCCAGATACTTGTAGCTGCGGCACAGATTGATCACCTGAACGCGCTTGCCCGCCTCGCCTTCACGCGTTTGTTCAAGGTACTCCTGCGCCGTAATGATGTCTTCGCTGGGGAAGTACGAAGCCCAGTCTTCCTTGCGTTCGACAATGATCAGCAATTGGCTGGGAGTTCTAACAACTGAATTTAAAAAAGTTGCCGACGGCAAACTTTGCTCTGATACTTCGCGCCAATGACCCTGTACCGCTGACATAGAGATTGATCCGTTGGAGAACAAGACCATTTCTATTAAGCACGAAGTTTTTCGAAAGTCCCGTTTCGTTACGCAACTTTTACGGTGGTCATATGAGTGCGATTTTTCGTTTGGCGGTAGTTGAAGATTTGCCGGCGTTGCTGGCATTGGAAATGCAATGCTTCACTACCGATCGGCTCACCAGTCGCAGCTTCCAGTGGATGATCACCCGGGCTAACGGGCAGTTGCTGGTGGCAGAATCCAGCGGCCAGTTGCTGGGTTACGCACTGGTGTTGTTTCATCGCGGCACATCACTGGCGCGGTTGTACTCGATTGCCATTGCCGCCGAGTCGCGCGGCAGCGGATTGGGCAAACAACTGTTGCAACGGATCGAGGCCGTTGCCCTTGAGCATGATTGCGCCTACCTGAGGCTGGAAGTACGCACTGACAACCCGGCCGCGATTGCCCTGTACGAGCGCAACGGCTACCGGCGCTTTGCGGTGATTCACGATTACTACGAGGACCATGCCGATGCACTGCGCCTGGAAAAACGCATCCTCGAGCATCGCGACTCGCGCAGCATCAAAGCGCCCTACTACCCGCAAACCACCGAATTCACCTGCGGCCCGGCCGGCCTGCTGATGGCCATGGGCGCATTGCAGGCTCAACGTTTACTCGAACGTCGTGAGGAGCTGCAGATCTGGCGGGAAGCGACCACGGTGTTCATGACTTCCGGCCATGGCGGATGCAGTCCGCAAGGGTTGGCGCTGGCGGCTTGGCGACGGGGGTTTCGAGTACGCCTGCAGGTGAGTCTGACCGGGGCGTTGTTTCTTGATGGTGTACGCGATGCGCATAAAAAAGACGTCATGCGCTTGGTGCACGAGGAGTTCATGGCGCAATTGGCGGAGTGCGACGTCGAGCAAGTGATCGGTGTTGCTCTGGACCTCCCGCAGTTACTCGCCGCTGGGGGACAGCCGCTGGTGTTGATCAGCAGCTATCGGTTGACTCGTTCCAAGTCCCCGCACTGGGTGATGGTCACCGACTGTGATGAGGACTTTGTTTATCTGCATGATCCGGATGTCGATCACAGCCAGCATCGCCAGCCGATGGACTGCCAGCACGTGCCTGTCAGTCATGAAGAGTTCGAAAAAATGTGCCGATTTGGCCGAGGCAAGTTGCGTGCGGCAGTCGTCCTGTTCTCCCGCGAAACATAAGCCCCATCCGTATCTGTAGGAGCTGCCGAGTGCAACGAGGCTGCGATCTTTTGATCTTGTTTTTTAAAATCAAAAGATCGCAGCCTCGTTGCACTCGACAGCTCCTACAGGGGGGATGGCGGTCAAAGGCTGGGTTTGAGGCCCAATTTGTACAGGGCGCCGTTCGACTCATCCGTGAGCACGTACAGGTAGCCGTCCGGCCCTTGTCGTACGTCGCGGATGCGCTGTTTGAGTTCGCCGAGCAAGCGCTCCTCGTGCACAACCTTGTCGCCCTCGAGTTGCAAGCGGATCAGCTCCTGCGTCACCAGCGCGCCGATAAACGCATTGTGTTGCCAAGGCTTGAAGCGGTCGCCGTCATAGAAGGCCATACCGCTGACGCCCGGCGACTTTTCCCAGACATGATGTGGCGCAATTGTGCCTTCGGCGGTCTTGCCTTGTGCCTCGGGGATAGGCTGCATGGAATAGTTGATGCCATGGGTCGCTAGCGGCCAGCCGTAGTTCTTGCCCCGCTCGATGATGTTTACCTCGTCGCCACCGCGCGGGCCGTGTTCATTTTCCCAAAGCGTGCCGGTCCATGGATTGAGCGCTGCGCCTTGCGGGTTGCGTTGGCCGTAAGACCATATCTCCGGACGAACGCCGGACTGACCGACAAAGGGGTTATCGTCCGGTACCCTGCCGTCGGGGTAGATACGCACGACTTTGCCTTGCAGCTTGTCGAGATCCTGTGCGGTGGGCCGGTCGTTGTTTTCGCCGAGCGTGATGAACAGGTATCCGTCACGATCGAACACCAAGCGCGAACCAAAGTGATTGCCCACCGAAAGTTTCGGTTCCTGGCGGAAGATCACCTTGAAATCCTTGAGCGACTTCAGGTCATCCGACAGTCGCCCGCGCCCCACCGCCGTTCCGGCTTTGTCGCCGGCACCGCCACCTTCGGCGTAAGACAGATACACCAGCCGATCCTGTTTGAAGTCCGGCGACAGCACCACATCGAGCAAACCACCCTGGCCCTTGGCCCAGACTTGCGGTACTCCGCTGATCGGTGCTGACAGCTTGCCATCGACACCCACCACCCGCAGGTTGCCCGGGCGCTCAGTCACCAGCATGCCTTGGCGATCCGGCAGAAACGCCAAGGCCCATGGATGTTCAAGACCTTGGGTAATCGTGGTGACTTCAAGAGTGCCCTGTTCGCTTTGCAATTCTTTGGGCGCTGCGGCAAACGCTGGAGCACTGATCAGTGCGCCGACGCAAAGGCTGGCTAGAAGGGTTTTACGCAACATGCACGATTCCTTTTGTTCGTCTCAAGGCTGACAGGCTTCAGTCCTGTCGTTTAACGGGTAGTACCGGTGCTTCGTGAAGGTGGATTGGGGATGAAGGTCGGCGGTGTACTCGGCACCGAGCGGATTGGCTGACCATTGCCGATACCACGGTTTTCGAGGGTCGGCGGGCGCGGCGCCGGCACGGTATTGGGGCCACGGATCGGCGGTGCACTGGGTTGAGTGCCCTGCATGCTGTTGGGGTTGGCCCGGCGGATCGGACTGTTGTAGGGATTGTTGCTGTTGCCGGTCGGACTTTGTGCCAGCAGCAGCGTGGTGGATGGCACGTCCGCATGAGCCCAGCCCGCACCGAGGCTGAGGAAAGCGATGACAAACAGAAATCGGTTCATGGGGCGGCCTCTCGATGCTCCAGGGATAGTGCCTTCGAGTCCACGCTACGCCCAGGGTTCGGATTTGTTAAGTCACAGCCTTTAAACAACATGTAACACGGCTTGACCAAGTCAGCGGCGGCCGCCGCAATCACTGGAAACTTTCGCCCAGCGCAACAGGTCACCTGATCATCACTCGGAGAACTCACCATGGCTCGGGCAATCTGGAAAGGCGCGATCAGTTTCGGACTGGTACACATCCCCGTCGCGCTGGTCTCGGCGACCTCGTCGCAAGGCGTCGATTTCGACTGGCTTGACAGCCGCAGCATGGATCCGGTGGGCTATAAACGCGTAAACAAAGTGACCGGCAAGGAAGTCACCAAAGAGCACATTGTCAAAGGCGTGGCCTACGAAAAGGGTCGCTATGTGGTGCTTAGCGAAGAAGAAATCCGTTCAGCGCACCCGGTCTCAACGCAAACCATTGATATCTTTTCCTTTGTCGATGCCGAGCAAATCCCCCTGCAAAACATCGACACACCTTATTACTTGGCACCCGACAAGCGCGGCGGCAAGGTGTATGCGCTGCTGCGTGAGACGCTGAGCAAAACCAACAAGGTTGCCCTCGCCCGTGTGGTTTTACATACCCGCCAGTATCTGGCGGCGTTGATGCCGCTGGAATCGGCGCTGGTGCTGGTAAAGCTGCGTTGGCCACAGGAGGTGCGCAGCCTCGATGAACTGGCGCTGGGCAGTGAGGTGACCAAGCCACAACTGGCAAAAGGTGAGCTGGACATGGCCAAGCGACTCGTGCAGGACATGAGCGCAGACTGGAAACCCGAGGATTACAAGGACGAGTTTGAAGACAAGATCATGGCCCTCGTCGAGAAAAAGGCCCATGAAGGCAAGATCGAAGATGTCGAGACGGTGGGTGGCGAGGAAGAGCGCAAGTCTGCGGATGTGATTGATTTGACGGAACTGCTTAAACGCAGTCTGGGCGGGAAAGCGGCGGCGAAGCCGAAAGCCAAGGCTGCGCCGGCGAAGAAAACGAAGAAAGCGTCAGGCAACTGACAGGTTGTTTTTGCGAGAGTCGTAGCACTCCGACGCGACGCAGGTCCAATGTAGGAGCTGCCGCACGCTGTGATCTTTTGCCTTTGATCTCACTTCAGCAGGGTAAAAAGATCACAGCCTCGTTGCACTCGACAGCTGCTACAGCGACCTGTGAGTCAAAGGATTCGTCAGATCAGGATGAAGATCGCCAGCAAACCACCGAAGATCGCCCATTTTTCCATGTAATACAGCTTGCGATTACGCTTTTTCAATTCTTTGCCGCGCAAGCGAATCTTGTAGATTCTGGCAAACAAACGGTTGATCCCACCGGTTTTATCACCGGCATCGTTTGGCGCACCCGCCGCCGACATCACGGTGCGACTGAACCAACTGTTGAACGCCGCCGCCCAGCGGTATTTCATCGGACGTTCGATGTCACAGAACAGGATGATCCGGTTCTGGTCGGTGGTGTTTTCTGCGTAATGAATAAAAGTCTCGTCGAACATCACCGCTTCGCCGTCGCGCCAGTGATAGTTCTCACCGTCGACGTTGATGTAGCAACCGGCGTCGTTTGGCGTTTCCAGGCCCAGGTGATAACGGTAGGAGCCTGCATACGGATCACGATGGCGTACCAGTTTCGAGCCGGGTGGCAGCTCGGCAAACATCGCTGCCTTGATCGAACCGATGCTCTGCACCAGTTCAGTGGTGCGCGGGCACAGTTTCATTGCCGATGGATGGCTTTCGCCATACCACTTCAGATAAAAACGCTTCCAGCCGGATTTGAAGAACGAGTTGAAGCCGACGTCATCGTATTGGTTAGAACGCTTGATCTCCCCAGCGCGCAGCAAATTCTGACCTTCTTCGCGAATCTCCTGCCAATGTGCCTGCAAGGGGCTTAGATCAGGAAACTCCGACGGATCGAGAAAAGGTTTGTTGGGCTTTTTCGAGAACAGGTACAGGAAGCAATTGATCGGCGCCAGAAACGTCGAGTGATCGCTGAGCTGGCGACCCAGCTTGTGGCGCACACGGCCACGAAGATGAACGTATGCAATCGAAATGACATAAATAGCAGCAATGATGAGTTTCACGGAAATCGTCACACGTCAGAAGTGAACAAACTGCGCGCCTGACGGCCTGAGGCCCAGCGTCTGATGCAGTGGTCTGAATACAAATGGCACATCCATGAGCCCGCGCCGTGATGGGGCGCTGGGTGAATGGATGGCATTTTAGCCACACTTTGTAACCGATAGTGAACCTTCATCTGTGAAAATCTGTCTCGCGAGCATGCCAATCGGCGATCTTGACGTGATCGCCCTATCGTTTAAAGAGCCAGACCAGTACAATCGCCGCCAAACTTTACGCGCCCCCCTTGGTTGATGACGGGTCTTTCCCGCTTCAGCGCACTTTGACTCGGGCCAAGCGCTCCAGCCGCACCCTCGCTACTCGAATGCTTCGCAGGAAAAACTCTTGATTTCTACAGCTAACATCACGATGCAGTTCGGCGCCAAGCCGCTCTTCGAAAACGTTTCGGTCAAATTCGGCGCGGGCAACCGCTACGGCCTGATCGGCGCCAACGGTTGCGGCAAGTCGACCTTCATGAAAATCCTCGGCGGTGACCTTGATCCGACCGGCGGCCAAGTCATGCTCGAGCCGAACGTGCGTCTGGGTAAACTGCGCCAGGACCAGTTCGCCTACGAAGAATTCACCGTGATCGATACCGTGATCATGGGTCACGAAGAGCTGTGGAAGGTCAAGGCCGAGCGCGACCGCATCTACTCGCTGCCGGAAATGAGCGAAGAAGACGGCATGGCCGTGGCCGAGCTGGAAACCGAATTTGCCGAAATGGACGGTTACACCGCCGAATCCCGTGCCGGTGAGCTGTTGCTGGGTCTGGGTATCGGCATCGAACAACACTTCGGCCCGATGAGCGAAGTGTCACCTGGCTGGAAACTGCGCGTTTTGCTGGCGCAGGCACTGTTTTCCGACCCGGAAGTGCTGTTGCTCGACGAACCGACCAACCACCTGGATATCAATACCATTCGCTGGCTGGAGAACATCCTGACCCAGCGTAGCAGTCTGATGATCATCATCTCTCACGACCGTCACTTCCTGAACAGCGTGTGCACGCACATGGCTGACCTGGATTACGGCGAGCTGCGCCTGTTCCCGGGCAACTACGACGAGTACATGACCGTGGCGACCCAGTCCCGCGAGCAACTGCTGTCGGACAACGCCAAGAAGAAAGCACAGATTTCCGAGCTGCAATCGTTCGTCAGCCGCTTCTCGGCCAACGCCTCGAAAGCCAAGCAGGCCACTTCCCGCGCCAAGGCGATCGACAAGATCCAGCTGGCCGAGGTCAAGCCTTCGAGCCGTGTCAGCCCGTTCATCCGTTTCGATCAGAACAAGAAGCTGCACCGTCAGGCTGTCATGGTCGAGAAGATGGCCAAAGGTTTCGACGGCAAGCCGCTGTTCAAGGACTTCAGCTTCCAGGTTGAAGCTGGCGAGCGCGTAGCGATCATCGGTCCGAACGGTATCGGTAAAACCACCCTGCTGCGCACTCTGGTCAACGAACTGACCCCGGACGCCGGCAGCATCAAGTGGACCGATGCCGCCGAGTTGGGCTACTACGCCCAGGATCACGCTCACGACTTCGAAGACGACGTCACTCTGTTCGACTGGATGGGTCAATGGACTCAGGGCGAGCAGATGATTCGCGGCACTTTGGGCCGCATGCTGTTCTCCAACGACGAGATCCTCAAGTCGGTCAAAGTGATTTCCGGTGGTGAGCAAGGTCGCATGCTGTTCGGCAAGCTGATCCTGCAAAAGCCGAACGTGCTGATCATGGACGAACCGACCAACCACTTGGACATGGAATCGATCGAGGCGCTGAACCTGGCGCTGGAAAACTACCCGGGCACGCTGATCTTCGTCAGCCACGACCGTGAGTTCGTATCGTCCCTGGCCACGCGCATCATCGAGCTGACCCCGGATGGCGTGACTGACTTCAGCGGCACCTACGATGACTACCTGCGTAGTCAGGGTGTTGTGTTCTAAACAGCAGCTTCTAGTGTTGCGCTGTTAGCTCCAAGCTAAAGCCCTGTCCATGTGACGGGGCTTTTTGCATTCAGGGTGCTGATCGTTCCCACGCTCTGCGTGGGAATGCATCCCGTGACGCTCCGCGTCACACGAGCGGGACGCGGAGCGTCCGTGGCGGCGTTACCACGCAGAGCGTGGGAACGATCGGCGGGATGGAAAGTAGTTAGCCTGCTTTCTTTTATCGCAAGCCCACGCCATGATGCTCGAACTCTCCCACCGCCGCCCGCGAACGAGTTCTCATGTCTGCGCAGCAACAGCCACCGCAAAGCTCCATGGCGATCACCCTGCAGATCGTCTCCATCGTTTTCTATACCTTTATTGCGTTTCTCTGCATCGGTTTGCCGATCGCAGTGTTGCCCGGTTATGTGCACGAGCAATTGGGTTTCAGCGCGGTCATTGCCGGGCTGGTGATCGGCTCGCAATACCTGGCCACCCTGCTCAGCCGGCCAATGGCCGGGCGCATGTCGGATACGGTCGGCACTAAGCGGGCGATCATTTATGGCTTGTGGGGGATTGTCCTCAGCGGCTTGCTGACCTTGGTCTCTACGCTGCTGCAAGACTTTCCGCTGACCAGCCTGATCATTTTGATTATCGGGCGCTTGCTGCTCGGCATCGCGCAAGGGCTGATTGGCGTCGGCACGATCAGTTGGTGCATGGGCCAGGTCGGCGTCGAGCACACCGCAAAATCCATTGGCTGGAACGGCATCGCTTCCTATGGCGCGATTGCCATTGGGGCGCCGCTGGGTGTGGTAATGGTCGCCGATTACGGTTTCACCAGCCTCGGCATCGCGCTGGCGGTCCTCGCGGCCGGCGCACTGCTGCTGATCCGCAATAAACCGTCGGTGCCGGTGATCCGTGGCGAACGGCTGCCATTCTGGGCGGTGTTCGGACGGATTGCCCCGTATGGCGCCAGCCTGACCCTCGCCTCAATCGGCTACGGCACGCTGACCACCTTCATCACGCTTTATTACCTCAACCGTGGCTGGACCGGTGCGGCGTACTGCCTGACGGTGTTTGGCGTGTGCTTCATCCTGTCACGGCTGATGTTTATCTCGGCGATCAGTCGCTTCGGTGGCTTCAAGTCAGCCATTGCATGTATGACTATAGAAACCGTGGGGCTGGTGCTGTTGTGGCTGGCGCCGTCCACCGCTTTTGCCTTGATCGGCGCGGGGCTGGCCGGGTTTGGCTTGTCGCTGGTGTATCCAGCTTTGGGTGTAGAAGCGATCAAGCAAGTGCCCAGCTCCAGCCGTGGTTCCGGGCTGGGCGCTTACGCGGTGTTCTTCGATCTGGCGCTGGCGATTGCCGGACCATTGATGGGCGCGGTGGCGTTGAATCTTGGGTATGCGTGGATTTTCTTCTGTGCAGCGTTGTTGTCGGTGATTGGGTTGGGGCTGACCCTGCTGCTGATGCGTCGCGCGAAGGATTGAAAAACACGATCAAAAGATCGCAGCCTTCGGCAGCTCCTACATGGGAATGGCGTACATCCTGCAGGAGCTGCCGAAGTCTGCGATCTTTTGATCTATTGATCCGCCGTTTGCATACCCGCACGCGTTGATTGGCCCAGCGCATGGGAGAAAAACCGTCCGGCCTCGGAGATCAGATTACGGTGAATGTCCTCGCGATCCACGCCATCAGCGTCGGTACACAACGCCGGCATGGCGCGAATCTGCTCTTCATTACACGGCGCCATAAAGACGAAGTGCCCCGCCCCGGCCAGTAATTTGAAATCCGGCGCTGTTGGCAGTTTGCGCGCCAGCGCCGCCGCGTTCTTGTCGAAGGCCACCAGTTTGTCGCCATCGCCGCTATAGAGCAGCACCGGCACGTGCACATCGGCCAGGGTATGACGGCCGAATTTCAGGCTAAGCGGCGCCATCAACAGCAAGGCGTGGACACGCGGATCGGCCACCGGTTGCAGGTCATCGCGATCGACGATCAGTTCCCCTTGGGTGTTGCAGGCGTCATGGTCGTCCGGCCGTTCCTGGCAATAACGCCGCAGGCGATCCAGATCCGGTTGCGCACCGGATAGAATCAACGCGGTTTCGCCCCCCGCCGAATAACCGATAACACCGACCTGATTGGCGTTGACGTACGGCGCAAGCATGCGGTCGCCCAGGGTCGCGGTAATCGCTTCGGAAATCTGGATCGGCCGCCCGTAAAGATTACTCAGGGTGCCCAGCCGGCTGTGGTCTTTGGAGTTGTCACCGGGGTGAATCACCGCCACCACGACAAAACCTTTGCGCGCCAGCGACGTCGCCAGATCGTGCAGCGCCAGCGGCGTGCCGGTGTTGCCGTGGGAAAGCATCAGCATCGGAAAGCGGCCAATGGCGACTTTGGTGTCTTCGCCGGCCTCCACTGAATAGCCCTCAAGCAGGCTCATGTGCTCACGGTCGCTGGAGGGATAGAACGCGATGGCCCGCATGGGTTGCAGGTCCAGTGGATCGAGGAAGGTCATCTCGTGATAACCGACGCTCCACACAGGATGACGTCCAGGCGCCGCTTGCACTGAATTCAGGCTGCCGAGCAGGCAAATCAGTAACGTTGCACAAAGACGCATCATGGGATGCCCCACCCTGTTGTTACTCAATCGAAAGATCCGTTGCGTTGCGGGCCTGAAATGCCGGGGATTCGGCGTTTCGGTACGACAATGCATTCAGACGCTGATTCTGTGATTGCATAACCCGGGCCAGATTATGTAACAGCCAGAAACAAAAAACTCCGTATTTGGCCCTTGCGGAACCAGAATACAGAGTTTTTTGGGTGTTACCTGAACCTCAGCTGTTCTTTGCGCAGGCCTTACGCTGCGGCAAACAGTTGCTCGCTGATCTTCGCTTGGGCGGCAGTCATGGCGTTGTTGCGCACTTCATCACCGTAGGCTAGGCCTTCGGCGCGAACGATCTCGATGTCGGTGATGCCGAGGAAACCGAGAACCAGCTTCAGATATTCTTCGTGGGCGATGCCGCTCGCTTGACCAGCATGAATGCCGCCAGCAGTGGATACGATCACCACTTTCTTGCCACCGCACAGACCTTCAGGGCCGGCTTCGGTGTAACGGAAGGTTTGACCGGCGACGGCAACGCGGTCGATCCACGCTTTAAGTTGAGTCGGCACGGTGAAGTTGTACATCGGCGCAGCGATAACGACGGCGTCGGCAGCAAGGAACTCGGCCAGCGTCGAGGCGCTCAATTCGGCTTCGTGCTGTTGTGCGGCGTTGCGCAGTTCAGCGGTGGTGCCAGCGGCGACCAGGGTGGTCGACGAGAAGTGGCTGATGGCGTCGGCGGCCAGGTCACGGTAAGTCACCACAGCGCTCGGCTCGGCGACTTGCCAGGCTTTGACGACTTGGCTGCTCAACTGACGGGAAGCCGAGTTGTCGCCCAGAATGCTCGAATCGATATGCAGCAGTTTCATGTGGAATCTCCTGGAAGGAATCGCCGGTGGCGATGGAATGGAGACAATCCTACGCAAGAAACCAATGGATGATTAGCCGCCTGAAATGCGATAGTTTGTCCCATTGATAGAACAGTCTGGATTCACTCATGCAAGACCTCAACGATCTCTACTATTTCGCCAAAGTCGTCGAGGCCGGTGGCTTTGCTGCCGCTGGGCGTCTGCTGGGCATTCCCAAATCGCGTTTGTCACGGCGCATTGCCGAACTCGAAGAGCGCCTCGGGGCACGTTTGCTGCAACGCACCACCCGTCAACTCAACCTCACGGCGGTGGGGGAACGTTATCTGCGTCACTGCCAGGCGATGCTGCTGGAAGCGGAAATGGCCGATGAGGCGGTCGCGAGCATGTCCAGCGAGCCACGTGGTCGACTGCGCGTCTCTTGCCCCACCGGCCTGGCCCGGGAAATGTTGCCGTGGGTCATCAGCGAATTCCTCGGCAAATTTCCTCAGGTGCAACTGGAAGTCGTATTGCTCAATCGCCGGGTCGATCTGGTCGGCGAAGGCTTTGATGTTGCGCTGCGCGTACGCGAACACGGTGATGAAGATCCATTGCTGGTCACCCGACGCCTGCGTCAGGCGCAAATGGTCGTGGTTGCCAGCCCGGATTTTGTACAGGGCCAATCGATCAACCATCCGCAAGACCTGAAAAATCTGCCGGTGCTCGGCGCGCTTGAGGCAGATCGCCTGGTGCATGTGCGCTTGCTCGATCAACAGGGCGAAAGCTTCGAGCTGAACATGGAAGCGCGACTGGGCATTGATGACTTTATTGTGCGCAAAGCCTGTGTACTGGCCGGTCAGGGTTTTACTTTGCTACCGATGATGTATTGCGAAGAGGAACTGCAAAACGGCACGCTGGTGCAATTGCTGCCCGAGTGGTCACTCCCCGGCGGCTGGTTGCAAGCGGTGTATCCGCATCGGCGCGGAGTGATGCCGGCGGTGCGCGCATGGATCGATCACCTGGTCGAATCGTTCAATGCCTGTGGGGAGCGGTTGTTATGAAGAAGGGAAAGATGAGCGAAGCGGACGTCGCTGAATTCTGCCTGGCATTGCCGGGGGCGCGAGAAGATTACAAGTGGGGCGGCGTGCGGGTGTTTTCGATTGCCGGCAACAAGATGTTTGCCTTGCAGGGACTGCGCGGCGATTCACTGGCATTCAAGGTCGACAAGGATCTGTTTCTCGGTCATTGCGACCGCCCGGGCATTCACCCGGCGCCGTATCTGGCACGGGCGCAGTGGATCATCATGCACCCGCCCTACCCTTTGGGTGCCGAGGAATTGCAGGGGTTGTTGCAGCGATCGCACCAGTTGGTGGTGAGCAAATTGCCCAAGAAAACCCAAATCGGTTTATTGCTGTAAACCCGATCCCTGTGTAGGAGCTGCCGAAGGCTGCGATCTGTTGATTTTGCTTTTTAGAAGATCAAAGTTAAAAGATCGCAGCCTTCGGCAGCTCCTACAAAGGGACTCGTGCAGGCGACTAGAACAACGCCAGCAAGTTCGAGCCGAGAAACAGCTGGTCGATCCAGAACACCTGATGCAGCAGCACAATCACCCAGAACAGAATCTGAAACGACACCTTGCGCGTCTTGTGCCGGAACACCTGCTGGGCGATCAACGCGCCGGGCCAGCCGCCGGCCAGTTCCACGGCGTGGAGGATGTTCTCCGGCGTGCGCCAGGCATCGGCGCGGGCCTTGCGCTTGTCGGCCCAATACATGAAGAACGCCAGCACACTGATGACCCCATAGGCGGCCAACGGCACCCACGAAATCCCGCGCAGCCACATCGACAGCGAACCGAACAATGGCAGCGCACAGACGATCAGCAGAACGACCAGTTTCAGTTTCAGGTTCTGGATGTTGTTACCGCCCGAAGGTCGCCCTTCAGGCCGGCGTGCGCGGGAATCACTCATGGCTTGGCCGCCGCCCAGTCCACCCAGCCGAACTGCCAGGTCGCGAGAATCAGCAGGCCAAAAACGATCCGATACCAGGCGAACGCCGCATAACTATGGCTGGCAATAAACTTCAGCAAGCCGCGCACGGCGATCATCGCAAAGATGAACGCCGTGATGAAACCAATGGCAAAGACCGGGAAGTCTGCCGGTACAAACAGGTCGCGATACTTGTAACCCGAATAGACCGCTGCGCCGACCATGGTCGGCATCGCCAGGAAGAACGAAAACTCCGTGGCGGTTTTACGTGACAGGCCAAACAGCAGGCCGCCAATGATGGTCGAGCCGGAACGCGAGGTGCCGGGAATCATCGCCAGACACTGGGCGAAGCCGACTTTCAATGCATCTTTCCAGGTAATCTCGTCAACGGTTTCGGCATGCACCTCGTGCTGACGCTTTTCCGCCCACAACATGATGACGCCGCCGACAACCAATGCCGCTGCCACCGTAATCGGATTGAACAGGTATTCGTGAATCAGATCGGCAAAGATCACGCCCAACACCACGGCGGGCAGAAAGGCGATCAGCAGGTTGGCAGTGAAACGCCGTGCGCTGGGCTGAGTCGGCAAGCCGATGACCACGTCGAAGATCTTGCGTCGAAATTCCCAGACCACCGCGAGGATCGCGCCGAGCTGGATGATGATGTTGAACGCCATGGCCCGCTCACCACCGAAGTCGAGCAAGTCGGCAACAATGATCTGGTGTCCGGTACTGGAAATGGGCAAAAACTCCGTCAGCCCCTCTACAACTCCTAGTATCAGTGCCTGCAAGGCCGTCCAAAGATCCATCAATCCCCCAAAGAGCGATGCGCGCCGGCATGCCCCGATAGTATTTTTTTACGTTCACTGCGATCAGCGTAGCTGGTAAATGCTGTACCGATTCCGCGCGCACAGGATCCAGACCAAACAGTCAAAATTCCGTGAAATATCAACTTGGATTCAGGTTTTTACGCGCGGGGCCGAAATCCTATCAGACAAGCCTTAATAGCGCTGCTGCGTTATACGACTTGGGTCGCGTATGCCCGCCCACGTAAACGTGGTTGGATGCTGGCGATCGTTTATTACAAAAACAAGAATCCGGAGTGACAGCGTTATGAACAGCTTGCGCAGTGTGTCGATCAGCCGACGCTTGTGGCTCATTTTGATTGTGGCGGTGGTCATGTTGCTGACCTTGGGCGTATTGATGCTCAAGCAGATCCACGATGACCTGTATCACGCCAAAGCGCAGAAAACCCAGCATGTGGTGCAAACCGCCAGCGGCCTGCTGACCTATTACCACGACCTCGAAACCGCCGGCACTTTAACCAAAGATGCGGCGCAGAAGCAGGCGCTGACAGCGATTCGCGGACTGCGTTATGACCAGAGTGACTATTTCTGGATCAACGACCTCACGCCCGTGATGGTCATGCACCCGACCAACCCCAAACTCGAAGGCCAGAACCTCTCGGCGATCCGTGATCCGGATGGTTTTGCGGTGTTCAACGAAATGGTCGCCATCGCCCGCGCCAAGGGCGCCGGCATGGTCGACTACCGTTGGCCAAAACCCGGGGCCAGTGAGCCGGTGGCGAAGACCTCGTACGTCAAGTTGTTCGAACCGTGGGGCTGGGTGATCGGCTCAGGCGTTTACGTCGACGATGTGCAGGCGGAATTCAAGGGCCAGGTGATCAAAGCCACGATCATCGGCTTGGCGATTGCCATGATCATGGCCTTGCTGGTCATCCTGATCGCCCGCAGCATCGTGCGTCCGTTGCAGGAAACCGTGAACGCGATGGCCAACATCGCCAGCGGCGAAAGCGACCTGACGCGTAGCCTCGATACCCACGGCAAGGATGAAGTCACCGAACTGGCGCATCACTTCAATGCTTTCACCGCCAAACTGCGCCGGGTGATCGGTGACTTGCAGGTCTCGGCCAGCGCACTGGGCCAATCGTCCACCGAGCTGGGCAGCGACGCCTCGCAGGCGCAGCAACGCAGCCAACAGCAATCGCAGCAGATGGAACTGGTGGCCACCGCGATCAACGAGGTGACCTACGGCGTACAGGACGTGGCGAAGAACGCCGAGCATGCCGCCGCTGAAATGCGCGATGCCGAAGCGCAGGCGCAGCAAGGCCAGATCAACATCGACGGCAGCCTGCAACAGATCGACAAGCTTTCCGGGACCATCGATCAAGCGGTTGAGGTGATTCGCACCCTCGCGGCCGAAAGCACTCAGATTGGCAGCGTACTGGAAGTGATCCGTTCGATTGCCGAACAGACCAACCTGCTCGCGCTCAACGCCGCGATCGAAGCGGCGCGGGCCGGTGAGCAAGGTCGCGGGTTTGCCGTGGTGGCGGATGAAGTACGCCTGCTGGCACAGCGGACGCAGAAGTCGACAGCGGAAATCCAGTCGATGATCGAACGTCTGCAGAACCATTCCGAAGCCGCCGTGAAGGTCATCGGCGACAGCAGCAAGGCGTCGCAATTGACCATCGAGCAAGCCGGACTGGCCGGTGCCAGTTTGAATGCGATTGGCCAGGCGCTGCGTAACCTCAATGGTCTGAACGCGTCGATTGCCAGCGCCACGCTGCAACAGGCGCATGTGGTCGAGGACATCAATCAGAACGTTACCCAGGCGGCGGGCCTCTCGCACAGCACGGCGATTGCGGCCGAACAGTCGAGTGCCGCCAGCGTGAAGCTCGGCCAACTGAGCGAACAACTCAACGGCCTGCTACGCCAGTTCCGCGTCTGACCTCCCCCCTGTAGGAGTGAGCCTGCTCGCGATAGCGGTTTTGTCAACAACACTAACGTTGGCTGATAGAGCGCTATCGCGAGCAGGCTCACTCCTACAGTTTTTTGGGTACAATCCGCTCCCTTCTTTATGTCCCCCCAAGGAACCTCCATGTCCGGGCTTGAACTGTTTGCCGCCACCCTCGGCGTGATCGCCGTCTGGCTGACGGTCAAACAGAATCCATGGTGCTGGCCGATCGGGCTGGTCATGGTCCTGCTCTACAGCTGGATCTTCTTTGAGGTGAAGCTGTATTCCGACATGTTGCTGCAAGTCATTTACGCCGCGCTGCAGGTCTACGGCTGGTGGCAATGGACGCGGGCCGGGACGATGCACGACGGGCGGCAGGTCACACGTCTCGATCAGCTTTCAATTCTGATCGGGCTCAGCGTCGGCGCTGTCGGCAGCCTGCTGCTGGGCGCGGCCATGGCGCACTGGACGGATGCCGCGCAGCCTTGGCTCGACGCAGCGTTGACGGCGTTCAGCCTGGTTGCACAGTTGTGGATGGCGCAGAAACGTCTGCAGTGCTGGGCGCTGTGGTTTGTCCTCGATGTGATCTTTGTCGGGCTGTTCATCTATAAGGATCTGTACCTGACGGCAGCCTTGTACGGCCTGTTCACCTTGATCGCGGTGCAAGGCTATCGTGAATGGCGCGCCGACCCGGCGTTGCGCACATGAAAGTCGTGGTGCTTACCGGGCCGGAATCCACCGGCAAGAGCTGGCTGGCGGCGGGCCTTCAGCAACAATTCGGCGGCGTGCGGGTGGACGAATACGTGCGCTGGTTCATTGAGCAGAACCCGCGCGACACTTGCCTGGCAGACATCCCCGAAATCGCCCGGGGTCAGTTGCAATGGGAAGATCAGGCTCGTGCGCAAAGACCGGCGCTGCTGATTCTCGACACGCACCTGCTGAGCAACATTTTGTGGAGCCAGACGCTGTTCGGTGCCTGCCCGGCCTGGCTCGAACCCCAGCTGTTGGCACGCCAATACGACTTGCACCTGCTGCTATCTCCGGAGCACATCGACTGGACCGATGACGGTCAACGCTGCCAGCCGGATCCGGAGCAGCGTCTGGCCTTCTTCAACGCCACGCGCGCCTGGCTTGAGCAACATCACCAATCCGTGCAAATCATTCAGGGCGATTGGGCCGGGCGCCAGGCGCAAGCTTTTGCAGCTGTTGCGCAACTGCTGGCCGAATAACCCCGATCAAGAGGCTCCTGCCCCACCGTTTTCCCCTGTTCTGGGGGAAATGTGTCCATTCCTGAAACACACACCTGACGGCAAAGTGGCCGTTTCAACAGTCTTGACCGTTTTGTCGGTCGGCCTGTTACGTAGTTGAAACACATCGCCGCAAACCCTCGTTCCAGAGCTTTGTTCAGCCAATAGACAGGTCGGTGTCACTGTGCGTGTTTCAACAATGAAACAGTTCGTGTATCAAATCTTTGTTCAATTCATGTAAGCATTTGAAATCACGAAACATTTAAAAAGCGGCACAGCTTTCGCTCTCTCCTTCACAACGCTGACTAGGGCCAGCCCACTGAAGAAGGAATTGCTGCCGTGGGGAATTTCAAAAAGAGCATGACCTGCCTCCTGCTGATCGGATCAGCAGCCAGCACATTGATCAGCCTCAATGTGCAGGCGGAAGGTAATGGCGTCATCGTCCTCAATCGCGACGTTCAACCTATTCCTATCGGTCGCAACGGTGGCAAAGACCCCTACCCGACCACCGTCAATGCCAACCCGTCGGCACGCATCAATCAGACCTTGAGCAGCACCGAACTCAGTGACGGTGACTTCGCCAGTGTCGCGAGTGGCTCATCAATTCGCGGCAACATGACCACGCCCAGCTCGAACCTTCCCGGCATGAACACTCTGACCAATACCAACGGCTTGCCTGGCATGAGAACCGGCAGTGGCGGCGGCGCGGGAGGCTCGATCTCCAATACGGTCAACCGCGCCATGAGCACCGGCCTTGCCCCTCTGACCCGAATGGCCGGAGGCCAATAAGATGAATCGCACTTTTCTTCTGCTCGCCCTGCTCGGTTGCACCAGCGCCATGGCTGCCGACCCAAGCTCGATCAATAGCGCAAACATTCAGGATTCCGGGGCGCAATACCGCGGCAACTTCAACGTCAACCAGGCCGCTGGTGACCAGATGCAACAGGCCAATACCAAGGCGATTGCCATCGGCACCGAATCCCACGCCAACACCAGCGTAATGCAGAAAATCGATACGCCGGCCAGTCGCTCGATCAACGCCAGCGCCAACATCGGCGGCAACTCTTTCAGTAACGGCAACGGGATCCTGGGTGTGAACCAGGGCGCCGGGGCCAACAACCAGATGGCCAACGTGACGCGCGTCAGCATCAGTGCTGCCCCGCAGAGCGTTGACGACAGCGCCCTTTCGCAACAGAACGTGGCGTTTTTACCGAGCTCAGGAGCAACTGGTACCTCACCCGGCAGTCGCCAGGTCACGACAAGTGATCAGGCCTTCACCGGCAGCCGCGGGGTAATCCAGGTGAACCAGAGTGCCGGGGTGGGGAACCGAATGGCTAACACCCTGAGCATCCGGGTCGCTGACTGACCCAAACAACAAAAGCAGTGCAATTAGAAAGTACCAACACTTAACCAACTAATAAGCACGATGGAGAAACACCATGAAACCTACAATGGCTCTCAAACCACTGGTTTTCGCACTTGCAGCAGTGATGGCAATCGCAGCACAGGCAGGCGGTCGTGATGACGATCATGGTAATGGGCACGGCAACGGCCACGGCAATAACCAGCCTAAAGGTCCAACCCTGGAACAACTGCTGCAAATCACTGCGGGTGCCGGCGCCGCTGTGCTTGATGTGCAAGACAGTGACGGCAACGTGGTAAAAAACCAGGGCACGCTGAACAACGCTAACGCCAGTGACTCGCTCAACGGTTCCAACGGCAACATGGGCGCCAACGTTGCAGCCGGCGACGGCAACCAGCAGGACAACGCTGCTGCATTGGCCACTGCTGACGAGAGCTTCATCTTCGGTAACGCTGTTGCAGCCTCGAGCGCGACTCAGGTCAACAACAACAACTACGTGAAAAACTCGTCGACCTTCAACAATGCCAACCTCAACAACGCAGGCAACAATGGTTCCGGCAACATCGGCATCAACGTCAGTGCGGGCAACTTCAACCAGCAGAAAAACAACCTGGCGATCGCCGTTTCGGGTGGCCGCGTAGCTCAGGCCGCCGCTTCCGCCAACCAGTCCTCGACTGGCCTGGTGGTAGAAAACAAAGGCGTGCAAACCTACAAAACCGACACCCTCACCGGTACATATGCTGCTGCTGGCGTGTTTAAGGCCAAAGGCACCGCAACCATCGAAGACGATGATCACGGTGGTTACGGCAATCGTGGCGGCGGCCATGGTGGCAACGATGACCAGAAAGCCAAGTTCGAAGCCGTGGGTACCTTTGGCCTCGCTGGCGTAACCACTCAGCAAGTGATGACCAAAGACGGCTGGAAAGCGCCGGTGGTCAACAATGCCAACATGACCAACTCGATGAACAACTTCTCCGGCAACGGTGGAGCCAACGTCTCGTCTGGTGTGGGCAACCAACAAAGCAACTCGCTGTCCATCGCCGCAGGTTGCAGAGCCTGCCTGTAATCGCGATCGAAACGAAAGCCCCGGCAACGGGGCTTTTCCTCGGTTCCACAAGGCGTATCGATCATGCGAACTCCCGCCCTCCTCGCTTTGCTTTGTCTGTGTGGCCTGACTCAGGCGGCGCAGATGCCAGTGGCTGCCCTACCCGGCGGCGTGCTGGTTTACAAGGACGTGCAAAGCTTGCGTGAGCGCAAGTTTGCCGACATCGTCGAACAAAAGACCGATTTCAGTTGCGGCGCTGCTGCACTGGCAACGGTCCTGCGCCAAGCCTACTGGCTCGACGTCGATGAGGAGCACATCATCAAAGGCATGCTGGTCAACGCTGACCAGGACCTGGTTCGTACCCAGGGCTTCTCCATGCTCGACATGAAGCGCTACGTAGAAAGCATCGGCATGCGTGCCCGAGGCTACCGGATCCCGCCAGAGAAACTCGAAGCGGTGACCATTCCGGTGGTGGTCCTGATGGACATTCGCGGCTACAAGCATTTCGTCGTACTGCAGCGTTCAGACAAGGATTGGGTGTACATCGGAGACCCGGTTCTCGGCCACAAACGCTACAAACACGATGACTTTGTCAAAGGTTGGAACGGCATTGTCTTTGCCATCGTAGGCCCCGGTTACGACAAGGCTAACGCTTTGCGCAGTCCTCCGGTGCCACTGACAGCAAAGAACAAGCTGGATGGTTTCAACCCTGTCAAAGATGCGGAATTGATGGATTTCGGGTTCATTCAGAGCGACTTCTTTTAATCGCCGAGTTAGAGAGTGGGACTGGATGTCCCGGGAGCAGCAGATGAAAAGCTCATACTGGCTGGCCGCCGCCTGCCTGGCAGCGAGTGCGTCGGGTTTTGCACATGCCGGATTCAAACCCATCGAAATCAAAGACCAAGAGCTTGCAGAGCTGCGTGGTCGTTATGTCATGCCGGGGCGGATTATCAGCTTCGGCATCGTCATGAGTAGCACTTGGCGCAATGCCAGCGGCGACTTGATCGGGGCTGCCACCTCGATGCAGGTCCAAGCGTCTACCGTCAAACCGGAATTCTACGTCTCGACCATCAAGGAGTCGGGCAATGGCAGTGTTCCCACACTGGGCAACGGCACCGTGATCGGTGGCGCCGGCCTCAATAGCACGCAGGGTGTGACGCAAAGCGTGCGCGCGGCGGGCGATGGCAACACCGCGAGCAACAACGTCGCGATCAACGTCAGTGAAGCCAGTCAGGCGCCGGCGCTGCTGCCGTCGCAAGGCCAGGCGCTGGTTGCCGGGCAAACCATCAGCGGCAGCAACGGCGCAGGCAGCGTCCAGGTTTCGGCCAACAGTGGCGGCGTACAGATGGCCATTCAGGCCAGCGGCAATCAAGGCACAGCGCTGCAACAAGTCGCTCAGGGCGGCCTGCTGCAAAATACTCGCTTGCTGGGCAGTGCCAACGTGGTCAACAACCTCACGCAACTCAACGTCGTATTAAACAATAACGGCAGAAGCGCCGGTGCACTGGACTGCAACCTGACCCAACTCGGGGCCCTACGCAATATCGGATATTGAACTACGCTGAGTCTCGATCATTGGGCTTAAAGGGACGGCTTATTCATGTATCGATCAGTATCACTGCGTGCTGCAGTGTGTTTGAGTACCCTTCTCCCGGCGGCGATGCTGCAAGCAGCTCCCGATGCCGACGTAGAAGCCCTTAAACGGGAACTTCTGGAACTGAAACAACGGTACGAAGTACAGCAACAAGCACTGGCGGTACTTGAACAAAGGGTCCGCCAAGTGGAAGAACAGCCGGCCGCCCCACCGCCAAAAAGGCTGGCCAAATCGCCGTCAGACATGAAAGGAAATCGCGTTGCCAGCGGGGCCGCCACAGGCACGGGCGCGGCCGCCGCATCGGGAGGCGCAGCTGGGGGCAGTGGCGCTTCTTACGGTCAATCGTTGGCCGACGATTCACAACCGGCACAGAGCGTGTCGAACCTTTACGACGAAGCCAGCGGTTTCTTTGGCGGGGGCAAGTTCAGCGTCGAAACGGGCATCACCTATTCGCGCTACGACACCCGTCAGTTGATTCTCAACGGATTCCTGGCCCTTGATTCGATTTTCCTCGGCAACATCAACCTGGACCGAATCAAGGCCGATACCTGGACCCTCGACCTCACGGGCCGCTACAACTTCGACAATCGCTGGCAGTTTGACCTGAACGTGCCCGTGGTATATCGCGAGTCGACGTATCAATCGGGTGGCGGCAACGAAGGCGCGGCAGGCGTTACCACCGAGGAAACCGTCACCAAGGATCCAACCATTGGCGACGTCAACTTCGGTATTGCGTACAAGTTCCTCGACGAGTCCGTCAACACGCCGGATGCGGTCGTCACCTTGCGGGTCAAGGCGCCAACCGGCAAGGACCCGTTCGGGATCAAACTGCGTCAGACCGATGCCAACTCCAACCTCTTCGTGCCTGACACGCTACCGACGGGCAATGGCGTCTGGTCGATCACTCCCGGCATCTCGCTGGTCAAGACGTTTGACCCGGCCGTGTTGTTCGGCAGCCTGTCCTACACGCATAACCTTGAGGAATCATTTGACGACATCAGCTCCACCGTCAACCAGAAGAACCCGGGCAAGGTGAAGATCGGCGACAGCTTCCAGATCGGCGCCGGTATCGCCTTTGCACTGAACGAAAAGATGAGTATGTCGTTCTCGGTGTCTGACCTGGTGCAACGCAAGAGCAAGCTGAAACAGGATGGCGGGGACTGGGAATCGGTGGTGTCCAGCGACGCCAACGCCGGTTACTTCAACGTCGGCATGACCATTGCGGCCACCGACAACCTGACCATCGTACCCAACCTGTCGATCGGCATGACCGACGATGCTCCGGATTTTTCCTTCAGCCTGAAATTCCCGTACTACTTCTAAGCAGCGCAACAGCAAAAGATCGCAGCCTTCGGCAGCTCCTACATCGGATGTTGGTAATCCCGGTAGGAGCTGCCGAAGGCTGCGATCTTTTGATCTTCAGCCAACTAGCGAATCTGATGTTTATGTAACAGGCGATAGAACGTGGGGCGGGAAACGCCAAGCACCTTCGCGGCTATGCTCAGATTGTCGCTATGCCGGTTCAACACATCGCACAGTGCCTGGCGTTCAGCACGGGTTTTGTAATCTTCCAGCGTGCCCATCGGTGTCGCGATCGAATGCTGGCTGATCAACCCTAAATCGCGGGCCTCGATCTGCCGCCCTTCGGCCAGCACCAGGCCGCGCCGCACGCGGTTAGCCAGTTCGCGCACGTTGCCCGGCCAATCGTGTTTACCCATCGCAATCAGCGCATCTTCACTGAAGCTGCGCGGACGTCGACCGGTTTCGTGGCTGTAGAAATGCGAAAAGTGGTTGGCCAGCATCGACAAGTCACCGTGCCGTTCACGTAAAGGTGCAGTGACCACTTGCAGAACATTGAGCCGGTAGTACAAATCCTCGCGGAAGCGCTTCTTCTCGATCGCCGACTCAAGATCGACGTGGGTCGCTGCCAACACGCGTACATCTACCGGAATCGGCTGACTGCCACCGACGCGCTCAATGTGTTTTTCCTGAAGAAAACGCAGCAGATTGGCCTGCAGCTCCAGCGGCAGGTCGCCAATTTCATCAAGGAACAAGGTGCCGCCGTTGGCCGCTTCGATACGGCCGACCTTGCGCTGATGCGCGCCGGTAAACGCACCTTTTTCGTGACCGAACAGCTCGGACTGGATCAAGTGTTCGGGAATTGCCCCGCAATTGATCGCCACAAACGGTTTGCTGTGACGCTGCGATTGCCGATGCAGGGTGCGCGCGACCAGCTCTTTACCCGTGCCGCTTTCGCCACGGATCAATACGGGCGATTCAGTCGGTGCCAGCTTGCTGAGCAATTTGCGCAGTTCGCGGATCGGTTTGCTGTCGCCGAGCAATTCATGTTCTGGCTGGTCGACGTGAATCGTGCCCTGCCCGCGCAGGCGGGCCATGCCGAATGCCCGGCCGAGGGTAACTTGCACCCGCGACACGTCGAACGGCAGGGTATGGAAATCGAAAAACCATTCGCAGACGAAGTCGCCAACGTTCTGCAAGCGCAGCACTTCCTGATTCAGTACAGCGATCCATTCCGTGCCGCTGCGACTGATCAGTTCCTTGACCGCTTCGGGCCGTTCCAGGTGAAAAGGTTGCAAACGCAGCAAGCCGACATCGCAGCTGCGGTCGGTGGCATTTTCCAGCGTACAACTGTCGACATCCCAGCCTATCGCGCGCAAACCGGGCAATAAGCGGTGACAGTCGTCGCACGGGTCGACCACCAATAAACGTCTTAACGCAGGCGCTTCGCTCATGACTGTTCCTTGGCGCCAAATATTAGAAATGATTGTAAAAACAGTCATTTGGCAGACCCGACTGTAACATTAGCAAGATTTTGACAGCGCCTTGTATCAATTGCTTATAGGTGTACAAACAAACGCGTTATAAGAAGCCCGGTTGTTAGTTAGCTATCGACTATTTCATTACGGAAAAGCTTTCAACAAGCTTTCAAAGCCCGTCTGTGAGCCAGGCTTTTGTAAGAAAGTTGAAATTTCTTTGTTTCGAGTGTGACCCGCCCCGGGGTTGCGTGCATCAGTACAAGTAACCAGCCGAACGGTAAGCCCAACCGACGGCAGATCATTTGATTGGGTACTATAGAGAGACGATCCCATGACCGCCCCGCTCCGTATCAACGAAGCTCTTTTGATTGCCAACCACGCCTTCAAACCCTTTCAATGTGTGGCTTGGGCGCCACAAGACGGCAACGGCGAATTGAGCCTGACCGTCGTCGACCGCACCAACTCGCACATTGGTCGCAAGCAGATTCCAAGCAGTGCCTATTCCGATCCGGCACAACTGGAGCAACTGCTGCAACAAGCTCGCGCCGAGTTGAGCAAAGAAGGCCATCTGTTGCAATCGTGGTCGATGCCGCACTAATACCGGAACAATGCGGATGACCTCGAGTCATCCGCCCGTGTTTTCTTAGTTGCACTATCTATTTACCCACTGCTTACTTTTGTACAACTTTCAGCGTGAGCTTTCGGCGCGACTGCTTGGCACACTTGCTATTGGTACAAAAAGACACTGTTCTGGCACAGTCTGACCCTCCGCCTGTTAGTTCTAACAGTTGTACTTCTTCCGCTTCAGGGATTGAATGTTCCGCTCATGCAGTAAACCTCCCAATCCAGGGTATTGGTCTACTCGCAAGGAGACGCGTGCATGTCGACCCAGAGCTCTTGCACCCGATTGGAGCGAATAAACCAGGCCGGCCAACTGGACCCTGCTTTTGCCGGCAATGGTATCGCTCAAGTGTATTTTGCCGACAGTCTTTCCAGCATGACCCACGGTGTCGCGGTTGATCGACAAGGTCGCGTGCTGGTTGCAGCGAAAGTCAAAACCCGGAACGGTAGCTGTTTCGGGCTGGCGCGCTTGCTTGCGGACGGCTCCGCAGATTTGAGCTTCGGTCGGCAGGGTAGCGTCATCGGCATGTTTTCATCCGGGTTCGGCAGCATGGCCGGCAAAGTCCAGCTGCTGCCCGACGGCAGAATTCTGCTGGCTGGCCTGCACTACGAGACCGACCATTGCACCCTGCCCGGCCTTGCCGTTTTCGATGATCGGGGTTGCCCGGACCCGGATTTCGGCGATAACGGTTATCTGGTGGTACGCCTGCCCGGCGACCTGTCGATGGGCACACTCGACGAGTGGCTGCCACCGGGCATTCCGGGCGCCGAAGCGTGTGACATGGCGGTGCAGGACGACGGCCATATCCTGTTGGTTGCCAATCATCACTTCGAATGCGCTGACCACGCGGGCATGCTGATTCGCCTCACAGGCAATGGCCAACTCGACAAGACTTTCAACGGTCGCGGTTTTGTCATGGTTCGTCATCTGCTCCTCAACACCTGGCTGAGCAGTCTGTCGTTGCAACAGGACGGACGGATTTTGGTCGGTGGTTCAATGAGCTTCCCTCAGGAAGGTCTGCTTGCGCGCTACCTGGCGGATGGCCGGCTCGACGAAACCTTCGCTATCGATGGCTTCATGGCCTTCACAGCCCACGGACACGGCGCGCTGGTCAATCAGGTGGTTGAGTCGGCGGAGCATCTTCACTGCTTCGGCAGCAGCCGTGATCCGATTCGCTGCATGACCCTGAACCTGCATCGTAACGGTCGTGCGCAGCTACATTGCAACTCAGGCCTGCCGCAACTGCTGGACATCGGCCATAGCGGTTGCCAGTGGAATGCCGCCAAGCGCATGCAAGACGGCCGGATTATCGCCGTCGGTGCGACGATTGGCGGGTTCGAGGCAGACTTCGTAGTCGCGCGCTATTTACCTGACGGCCACCTCGATCAAACGTTCGGTGATGGCAACGGCTGGCTACGTACGCGTTTGGGTCGCAGCCTGGACATGGCCAATTCACTGGCCGTGCAAGCGGATGATGCGATCCTCGTGGGCGGCTACTCGCTGGATGGCAACTATCGGGCAATGGTGGCGCGATACCTTAACGATTGAAAAACACGGACTGTACTTGATCTTCGGCAACGCATCCGGCAACTTGCGCGCTTCTAAAAGACAAGGAGCAACCGATGTCCGGTTCAATGGTCCAGGCGTTTGCGCACAACTTTCTCGGTCAATCGCCGCGCTGGTACAAGGCGACCATCGTCGGTTTTCTGATCCTCAATGCACTGGTCCTGTTCACGGTTGGCCCCGTCGCGGCTGGCTGGTTGCTGGTCATCGAATTCATCTTCACCCTGGCGATGGCGCTCAAGTGCTATCCATTGATGCCCGGCGGCTTGTTGTTGATCGAAGCACTGCTGCTGAAGATGACCACGCCGCAGGCTCTTTACGATGAGTTGCTGCACAATTTTCCGGTGATCCTGCTGCTGATGTTCATGGTGGCGGGCATCTACTTCATGAAGGATCTGCTGCTATATCTGTTTTCGCGCCTGTTGTTGGGCGTGCGCTCCAAAGCGATGTTATCGCTGATGTTCTGTTTTCTTTCGGCATTCCTCTCGGCATTCCTCGATGCACTAACGGTGACGGCGGTCATTATCAGCGCCGCTGTCGGTTTTTACTCGGTCTACCATCGGGTGGCGTCGGGCAATGACCCGCGTCAGGACAGTGAGTTTGGCGACGACCAGAACCTGCCCAAACTGCATCACAACGATCTGGAACAGTTCCGCGCGTTCCTGCGCAGCCTGCTGATGCACGGTGCCGTCGGCACGGCATTGGGCGGTGTCTGCACACTCGTCGGCGAGCCGCAGAACCTGCTGATCGGCCATGAAATGGGTTGGCATTTCGCCGAGTTCTTCCAGAAAGTCGCACCGGTGTCGATGCCGGTACTGGCAGCTGGCCTGGTGACCTGTGTGTTGCTGGAGAAATTGCGCTGGTTCGGTTACGGCACACTGCTGCCGGATAACGTGCGCGCCGTGCTGGCCAACTACGCCGCTGAAGACGACGCCGAGCGTACGCCGCGCCAACGCGCTGCGCTGCTGGTGCAAGGTGCGGCGGCATTGATCCTGATCGGCTGCCTGGCCTTTCACATTGCTGAAGTCGGTCTGATCGGTCTGATGGTGATTGTTTTGATCACCGCATTTACCGGCATCACCGATGAGCATCGTCTGGGCAGTGCCTTCAAGGACGCTATGCCGTTTACAGCGTTGCTGGTGGTGTTTTTTGCGGTGGTGGCGGTGATTCACGATCAACAGTTGTTTGCGCCGCTGATTCAATGGGTGCTGGCGCTGCCGGTGGAGCAACAACCAGGCATGCTGTTCATTGCCAACGGCTTGTTGTCGGCAATCAGCGACAACGTGTTCGTCGCAACCATTTACATCACCGAAGTGAAGCAGGCATTCCTCGCCGGGCACATGAGCCGTGAGCATTTCGAGACATTGGCGATCGCAATCAACACCGGCACCAACCTGCCGAGCGTAGCCACGCCGAATGGTCAGGCGGCGTTTCTGTTCCTGCTGACGTCGGCGATTGCACCGCTGGTGCGCTTGTCGTACGGGCGGATGGTGTGGATGGCGTTGCCGTACACCGTCGTGATGGGATTGCTGGGCTGGTATGCAGTAAGTTACTGGCTCTGACCAATACCGCGTAAAAACTGTAGGAGTGAGCCTGCTCGCGATAGCGGTGTGTCAGCCCAAGAAATGGTGACTGATAAATTGCTATCGCGAGCAGGCTCACTCCTGCATTTGGTTTTGGGTGGAGTCAGTGAGGGAGGATGTATTTTTCGATCGCTTGGGCGACGCCGTCTTCGGTATTGGGGGCGGTGACCACGTCGGCCTGACGCTTTACCGCCTCTTCGGCCTGACCCATGGCGATCGACAGTCCGGCGCAATGGAACATCGCCGGGTCGTTGCCGCCGTCGCCGATTGCGGCGGTCTGTTCCAGCGGCACCCCCAAGTGCTCGGCCAAGGTCGCCAGCGCCGTGCCCTTGTTAGCCTCCAGTGCCGTCACGTCGAGATACACCGGTTGCGAGCGCGAGACTTGCGCCATGCCGTTGACCTTCGGCAGCAAGCGCGCCTCCAATTCAATCAACAGCTCGGTGTTGTTACTGGTCGCGACGATCTTGTCGATGTGCTCCAGATACGGCTCGAAACTCTCGACCACCACCGGCGGATAACCGAGGCCATGCTGTTCGCGCGGCACCATCGGTCCGTGCGGATCCTTGAGCAACCAGTCGCCGCCGCTGAATACCCAGATTTCGACATCAGGCTGATCGGCAAACGTCGCCAGCGCAATCAACGCCGTGGTGGCCGGCAAGTAATGCGCGACCAGCAAACTGCCATCCGGGTTAACGATGGTGCCACCGTTGAACGCCGCCGTCGGCAGATCAACACCCAAGGCTTCGATCTGCTGCAACATGGCTTTCGGTGGCCGCCCGGTGGCGAGGCTGAATAACACGCCGGCTTCGCGCAACGAACGCACAGCATCAATAGTGCGCTGACTCAGCGAGTGATCCGGCAGCAACAGCGTGCCGTCCATGTCACTGAGCAGAAAACGGACAGGTTGTTTCGACAAGTCACTCATCCGAGGCCGTGCCAGACGCGGCCATCGCGAGTCAGCAGATCTTCGGCGGCTTGCGGGCCGTCGTTACCGGCGGCGTAAGTCTGCACGCTCGCATCCTGTTGCCAGGCGTCGAGGAACGGCTGAACGGCGCGCCAGCCGTTCTCGATGTTGTCGGCGCGCTGGAACAGCGTCTGGTCGCCGGTCAGGCAGTCATAGATCAGCGTTTCGTAGCCGGTCGATGGCTGCATCTCGAAAAAGTCTTTGTAGGCAAAACCCAACTCGATGTTGGCCATGTTCAGCGCCGGCCCCGGCCGCTTTGCCAGCAAGTCGAACCACATGCCTTCGTTCGGCTGGATCTGGATGCGCAGGTAGGTCGGCTGCAACTCATCGACTTCGGTATCACGGAACTGCGCGTACGGTGCCGGCTTGAAGCAGATGACGATCTCGGTGTCGCGCACGCTCATGCGCTTGCCGGTACGCAAATAGAACGGCACGCCGACCCAACGCCAGTTGTCGATCATCACCTTCAACGCCACGTAGGTTTCCGTGGTGCTGTCAGGGGATACGTTGGGCTCCTGGCGGTAGCCGTTCAACGCCTTGCCATCGACTTCGCCGGCGCTGTACTGGCCGCGAACCGAATTGGCCCGCGCCTCTTCAGTCGTCCACGGGCGGATCGCACCGACGACCTTGGCCTTCTCACCGCGCACCGCATCGGCGCCGAATGCGGCCGGCGGTTCCATGGCAACCATGGCGAGCAACTGGAACAGGTGATTGGGCACCATGTCTCGCAGGGCGCCGGTGTGTTCGTAAAAACTGCCACGGGTTTCGACGCCGACGGTTTCGGCGGCGGTGATCTGCACGTGGTCGATGTAATGGTTGTTCCAGAACGCTTCGAACAGGCTGTTGGAGAACCGGCTGACCAGAATGTTCTGCACGGTTTCCTTGCCCAGGTAATGGTCGATCCGATAGATCTGCTTCTCGGACATCACCTTGAGCAAACAGGCGTTCAACGCTTCGGCAGTGTGCAGATCGGAGCCGAACGGCTTCTCGATCACCACCCTTCTGAACGCTTCTGGATTCTCTTCAAGCAAACCGGCGCTGCCGAGTCGGCGCACCACTTCACTGAAGAAACGCGGCGCGGTGGCCAGGTAGAACACCGCATTACCGGTGCCGCTGTCGGCGATTTTCGCCGCCAGGGCTGAATAGGTGCTGTCGTCCAGAAAGTCGCCCTGGACGTAGCTGATACCTCTGGCGAGCTTGGCCCACAAGGCCGGATCCAGCATCTGATCGCCCTTGCCGACTTTCGCCGCCACTTCGGTACGGATGAAGTCTTCGAGCTTCTGCGCGAAGGCCTCATCGGTAATGGCGTTGTGGTCAACGCCCACGATCCGCAGGTTTTCGTCAAGCAAGCCGTCGCGACTGAGGTTGTACAGCGCCGGCATCAGCAAGCGCTTGACCAGGTCGCCGTGGGCACCGAACAGGAACAGCGTGGTCGGTGGTGCGGGTTCTGCCTTGGATTTCCTGCGGATCGTATGGGTCATTTCTTCGGTGTCTCCACGTGGCCGCCGAAGCCGAAGCGCTGGGCCGAAAGGATCTTGTCGCCAAAGGTGCCCTGACCGCGCGAGCGGTAGCGCGAGAACAGCGAGTTCGACAGCACCGGTACCGGCACCGCTTGCTCCATGGCCGCTTCGATGGTCCATTGACCTTCGCCGCTGTCGGCAACCGAACCGGAGAAGCCGTCGAGCTTCGGATCGCTGGCCAGTGCGTCGGCAGTCAGGTCGAGCAACCACGAGGAAACGACGCTGCCGCGACGCCAGACTTCAGCAATGTCAGCCACGTTCAGATCAAAACGCTGATCTTCCGGCAGGCGCTCGCTGGATTTGGTCTTGAGGATGTCGAAGCCCTCGGCGAACGCAGCCATCATGCCGTACTCGATGCCGTTGTGAATCATCTTCACGAAGTGACCGGCACCGGCAGGACCGGCATGGATGTAACCGTGCTCGGCACGGTGGTCATCGGACTTGCGATCCTTGGTGCGCGGGATGTCACCCATGCCCGGCGCCAGTGCGGCGAACAGCGGGTCGAGGCGCTGCACGGTTTCAGCGTCGCCGCCGATCATCATGCAATAGCCGCGCTCCAGGCCCCAGACGCCGCCGGAGGTGCCGACGTCGATGTAGTGCAGGCCCTTCTCGTTCAGGGTCTTGGCCCGGCGAATATCATCCTTATAGTTGGTGTTGCCGCCGTCGATGATGGTGTCGCCGGCTTCAAGCAGTGTGCTCAGGGTGTTGATGGTGTCTTCGGTCGGCGCGCCGGCCGGCAGCATGACCCAGACCGCACGCGGTTTGGCCAGGCCGGCAACCAGTGCTGGCAGGTCTGCGACGCCGGTGGAGCCCTCGGCGACCAGGTTATCGATGAAAGCGGTATTGCGGTCGTAAACAACGGTGGTGTGACCGTTGAGCATCAGACGTCGCGCAATATTGCCGCCCATGCGGCCCAGTCCAATAATCCCGAGTTGCATGTGCTGATGCTCCTTACTACAAATAAATGTGTGTCATGGGTTATAGCCCAACGCGACTGATGGAGGTTAGTCCAGAGCGTTGCGATGAAGTTTCCGTGCATTGTGCCCGAATCAGACTGATAACGCCCCGAAACGTGGCGAAGACACACCGACCATGAAAAATAAAAAAGTTCCATTCACAGGCAAAAGAAATCAAAATTGGCGCCGATAGTAAGTCAGCAGCCAAAAACGGCAGCGACTTACAGTTGATGCACGCC
Source organism: Pseudomonas sp. MYb2 (assembly GCF_002979955.1). Taxonomy (NCBI): domain Bacteria; kingdom Pseudomonadati; phylum Pseudomonadota; class Gammaproteobacteria; order Pseudomonadales; family Pseudomonadaceae; genus Pseudomonas; species Pseudomonas sp. MYb2. Next base: position 149,554 of record NZ_PCQC01000011.1, on the reverse strand, counting down.
ATTTGCGAGGTGAGCAATGGGCACAGTACACACAGCAATGCCGCCACAAACCCTGTACGTGACAATCCGTCGCGATGAATTGCGCCAGTTGAAAGACGAGCGTGACCAACTCAAGCAGGAGCTGGCCCAACTGCGCGCGTTGACTCAGGGCGCCCAGCCCAAGCCTCTGCCGGTTGTCCAGCGTCACCCGCACGCCTGATCTCCCCGCCTGCTTCGGGAGCGACCCGTGTCGTTCCCGACATGATCCAGCCCTTTGTGTAATCTGCAACTAACAAAGTTTTCACATTAGCTTGGCGATACTCCGGCGCATTCTGGCCGGGCGTACGCGTTCGGCCTCCGTTCGTCGGTTTCATGGAAGCTTTCCGGCGGTGGTTGTGACGATCGAGCTGGAGTGCTGAATGGCATTGTTCAAACGCAGCAAAACGACTGCGACAGGTTTCGACTGGGCCGGTTTTCTCTGGCTGTTCGTTTTCTTCTGGTACTTCTCGGGTATTACCCAACTGCTGATCCAGCTCACCGGTACCTCCGGCTTCACCGGGTTCCGGCAGGCATTCGTGATGAGCGCCATCTGGCTGGCACCGATGCTGCTGTTTCCCAAGCGCACCAAACTGCTCGCCGCGGTGATCGGCGTCGTGCTTTGGGCCTGCTCCATGGCCAGCCTGGGTTACTTCTTCATCTACCAGCAGGAGTTCTCTCAGAGCGTGATCTTCATCATGTTCGAGTCGAACGTGTCCGAAGCCGGCGAGTACATGACCCAGTACTTTGCCTGGTGGATGGTTCCGGCGTTCCTCGCCCATACCCTGTTCGCCTATTTCCTGTGGACCCGTCTGCGCCCGGTGTACCTGCCCCGTGGCCGTGCGTTGGTGGCGGCGACGGCCATCGTGGTCGCCGTTGTCGGTTACCCGCTGATCAAGCAAACCCTGCGCACCGGCAGCTTCGCCGAAGGTTTCGAGAAATTCGAAACCCGTATCGAACCGGCGGTACCGTGGCAGATGGCAGTGGCCTATCATCGCTATCAGGAAACCCTCGCCGACATGCAGGGCATGCTGCACAACGCGAGCAAGATCGCGCCGCTGAAAAACCTCAAGGACGCAACGGCCAATCAGCCGGCAACGCTGGTGCTGGTCGTCGGTGAGTCGACCAATCGTCAGCGCATGAGCCTCTATGGCTACCCGCGTAAAACCACGCCAGAACTGGACAAGCTCAAAGACCAGTTGGCGGTGTTTGACAACGTCATCACGCCACGCCCTTACACGATCGAGGCGTTGCAGCAGGTGCTGACGTTCGCCGACGAAGAAAATCCCGACCTGTACCTGTCGACCCCGTCGTTGGTCAGCGTGATGAAACAAGCCGGCTACAAGACGTTCTGGATCACCAACCAGCAGACCATGACCAAGCGCAACACCATGCTCACGACCTTCTCGGAGCAGGCGGACGAGCAGGTGTACCTGAACAACAACCGCAACCAGAATGCCGCCCAGTACGACGGCGACGTGATCGAGCCGTTCAACAAGGCGCTGGCCGATGCGGCGCCGCGCAAGCTGATCGTGGTGCACTTGCTGGGTACACACATGAGCTATCAATATCGTTATCCGCCGAGCTTCGACAAGTTCCAGGATCGCAACGGTGTGCCAGCCGGTGTGCGCGACGACCAGGTGCCGACTTACAACAGCTACGACAATGCCGTGCTGTACAACGACTTCGTGGTGTCGAGCCTGATCAAGGATTACGCCAAAGCCGATCCGAACGGCTTCCTGCTGTACCTCTCCGACCACGGTGAAGACGTCTTCGACTCGGTCGGCCACAACACCCTGGGGCGCAACGAAAACAAACCGACCGCGCCGATGTACACCATTCCGTTCATGGCCTGGGCGTCGCCGAAATGGCGCGAGAATCATGACTGGAACTTCGCCGGGGATTTGAGCCGGCCGTACAGCAGCTCCCAGTTCATCCATACCTGGGCGGATCTGGCCGGATTGAGCGCTGACGAGCTGGATCGCAGCCGCAGCCTGGTCAGTGACAGCTTCAAGCCGCGTCCGCTGATGATCGGCAATCCTTACGAACGCCAACAGCGGCCGCTGATCGACTTCAGTCTGATGAAGCCGAAACAGCCCGATACGTCCATAGCAGAGGCTACCGAGCAGTAAACACAAAAGGGGCCAGACATCGGCCCCTTTTTATTGCACACCCCCTGATCTGCGGCAGCGCCCAGCAAGTACGAAAACGCTTTCAAATAATAATATTTCTCGTTTGACACTAAATCGCAGGTCCTCGCTTCGTCTTTGAACAAACGGATTTTTTCCCTCGAAGACAAGGAGTCGGCTGCGATGTTCGCGCCCATCACCCGTTCCATGACCCTCACGCTTGGCATGTGCAGCGCTGCTTTGAGCGCCGAACTGCTGGCTGAAAACGCGACTGAAAAATCGCCAGAGCCCGCCAGTTCAGCACTGGAACTGGCCTCAACCAATGTCACTGCTCAAGGCCTGGGCACCACGACCGAAAACACCGATGCGTACACCACTGGTGCGATGAGCACCGCGACACGGATGAACCTGTCGATCAAGGAAACACCGCAATCGGTGTCGGTGGTGACTCGCCAACAGATGGATGATTTCAAACTCGGTACATTGTCCGAGGCCATGAAACAGACCACCGGTATTGTCGTACAACACCTTGACTCGGACCGAGTCGACTATTCCTCGCGCGGCTATTCAATCAACAATTTCCAGATTGACGGCATGCTCAACACCTTCGACCGGATGAAATCCGATTCCGACACCATCATCTACGACCGCATCGAAGTGGTTCGCGGGGCGACGGGGTTGACCACCGGTGCAGGCGACCCTTCGGCGACCATCAACATGGTGCGCAAACGACCGACCACCCGGTTACAGGCGCTGGCCGGCGTCAGCGGCGGCAGCTACGACGATTACTACAGCTACGTCGACGTCGGTGGCCCGCTGGCCTTCGACGGCCGCTTGCGTGGACGGACGGTACTGGCTTATCGCGACAGCCAGTCAATCCGCGACAAATACGCGCTGCAACGCGAAGTCGGCTACGGCATTCTCGAAGCCGACCTGAGCGAGTCCACTGTGCTGGCCGTCGGTTACGACTATCAGGACAAACACGTGCAAGGCACCGCCTGGGGCACCGTACCGTACTGGAATGCCGATGGCAGCAAAGCCGGACTCGGTCGCTCGACCAACATGGCGACTTCGTGGAGTTCCTGGCCGCTGCGCGACAAGACCGCTTTCGCCACGCTCGACCAGCAACTGGCAGCGGGCTGGCATCTGAAAGCCGCGTATACCCATCGCAACAGTGACAGCGACGGTAAGACTTACTACGGCGGTGGCGGCTTCCCCGAAGCCGACCGCAGCGGCATGAGCGCCTACATGGGGCACATGATCGGCGAGCAGAGCATGAAGGCTTATGACTTCAACGTCTCGGGCCCCTATTCACTGCTCGGACGCGAACACGAAATGATGTTCGGCTATGGCGAAGCCGAGCGCCGCGCCGATTCGCCCTATGCCTACGACGGCCCGCGTGCAGCGGATTACGAAAGCATCCGTGACTGGAAGTACATGGGCGATATCGCCAAATTCCCTGATACCGTTACCGGCCTGAGCGGCTCAAAAGGCAAAACCCGGCAAAAGGCCGGTTATCTGGCAACACGCCTGAGTTTCACTGACCGATTACATGCCGTGCTCGGCAGCCGCTACGGCAGTTGGGAGGAATCCAGTCGGGACAGCTACTACAACAGTCAGTTGCAGTTGACCAGGGTCGATGCCACCAGTCAGAGCCAGAACGACGTCTGGACACCTTATGCCGGCCTGCTCTATGACCTGACACCGGAATACACCGCGTACGTCAGCTACACCGACATCTTCAAACCGCAGAGCAATCGCGACAGCAGTCGCAACTACCTCGATCCGGTCGTTGGCAGCAATTACGAACTGGGTCTCAAGGGCAGCCTGTTGGAGGAGCGCCTGAACCTGTCGACAGCGTTGTTCTGGAGCAAACAGGACAACGTTGCCGAAATCGACGATTCGGTCGCACCGGATCCCGTCACCGGCGAGGAGTTCTACAAGAGCGGCGGCAAGGGTAACAAGGTCAATGGTTTCGAAGCCGAGGTCTCGGGTGAAATTCTCAATGGCTGGAACATGACCGCCGGCTACACCTACACCCACTCCGCCGATGGCGAAAAGCAACGCAGCAACACCAACCAGCCATTGAACATGTTCCGTTTGTCCACGGCGTATCGTTTGCCGGGCAACTGGAACGCCCTGACTGTCGGCGGCACCGTGAACTGGCAGAGCGACGTCTACCGCACCGCCAACCGCCCGGTCGGGCGCGGCGCCAACGGGCGGATCACCACCGAACGTACGCGGATCAATCAGGACGCCTACACCGTGGTCAACCTGATGTCGCGCTATGAGTTCGACAAGCACCTTTCGGCATCGCTGAACGTCGACAACCTGTTCGACAAGAAATATTACGACAACGTCGGCTTCTACAACGGCGTGTACTGGGGTGATCCACGCACAGTGACATTGAGCCTCGACTGGAAGCTCTGATCCCTTCAACAAGCCACTAACCCTGTGGCGAGGGGGCTTGCCCCCGTTGGACTGCGCAGCAGGCCCGTGCTTTTTGCCATCAAAAGCGCGAGTCGCTTCGCGACCCGACGGGGCAAGCCCTCTCGCCACAGGTGCACTTAACCCCGAGTTAATTGCGCGGGGAGAAAATCTCCCCCGAGTTCTGCTTCATGGACGAACGGCTCCGACTTGTTCAGTAGGAGGCACCATGAAAATCACTACCGCAATCCTTACCGGGCTATTCGCTCTGGGTTCTGCCAGCGTCTTTGCCGAAGGCGGCGCTGAGCGCATGCGTTATTACTACGACAACTTCCCGGTTCACCACGCCCCGAGCGAGCAGCAGAGCGACGCCAACGCGAAAGAAATTCGCGTTCCCGCCGATCAGACTGCGCAGGTGACCGAGTCCTATCGCAACTGAGATTCACCGAGCAACCGATGGACCTCCCAAGTCTCCGCTCTGGCCTGGGAGAAGACAGTTGGGCGCCCTCTTCGGGCGCCTTTTTTTATGCCTGCAGTTCCTTGATCCAGAAGAGCATGCGCCCGTGCTCCGGATTGAACATGCCTGGCGCGAAGCCGAATTTGCCGTAGGCGTTCTGCGCCACGGCGTTACCTTCGAGCACTTCGAGGGTGATCTTGCAGCAGCCGCGCTGGCGGGCGATGTCCTCGACTTTGCGTAGCATTTTCTGACTCAGACCAAGTCCACGAAATTTGCCTACCACCGCTACGTCGTGCACGTTGACCAAGGGTTTGCAGGCAAACGTCGAAAACCCCTCGAAACAGTTCACCAACCCTGCCGGCTCGCCACCGACAAAGGCCAGCACACTGAACGCGTGCGGTCGACGGGCCAATTCTTCCGGCAAGCGCCGTAGCAGATCGGGATCCAGCGAATGACCGCCACCCATAGGGTCTTCGGCGTAATGATTGAGCACGATGCCGATGGCCTCGGCGTGCAGTGGATTGGTGTAGCTGGCTTGAAGCACAAGAATCTCTGCGGAATCCATTTCCATCCCCGAACACACAAATGCCCCGGCGCGCAAAGTGCACGCTGATAGGCCGCTCGACCTTAGCGCGGGCGTGATCCGCCGGGCAACCCGCAAAAGCAAAAGATCAAAAGATCAAAAGATCGCAGCTTTCGGCAGCTCCTACATTGAAATACCGTACTCTCTGTAGGAGCTGCCGAAGGCTGCGATCTTTTGCTGTTATCAATGCCCCCAAATCAACGCTTCAGTCCAGCCGAGTTCGACGAAGTCCTGCGCACGCAGGGCACTTTCACCGGCACAAAAAAACTCGTCCAGTTGCGGCGGCTTCACCGACGTACCGCTAAGCATCGCGTGCACTTGGCCACGGTGATGGATCTGGTGCTCGAACAGGTGCGACAACATGCGCAGTCGGCTGTCGTGCTGCGGTGTGTCGCGGGCGATGGTGACGATGCGGGCAAGGTCCGCATCGCGTAATTGCTCGCAATAGGCGATCAGACGCCGATCAACGTGCGCCTGTTGTTCACGCAACGGGGCAGCTGCGGAGAACGGCTCGTCCTGATTGAAAAACACATAACAGTCAGGATGCGGCTCGGCGCCGCGCCGTTCGCGTTCCAATGCGTCAACGTAGAACCAGTCGCAGGTCAGGATGTGATTGAGGGTCAGGCGAATACTCGGGAAGAAACTCACCCGGGGCGCGGCCAGCTCGGCGTCGTCGAGTTGCGACCAGGCCTTGGCCAAGCGGTGATTGGCCCAGGCGTTTTGATAGGCCATGGTCAGCAAGTGATGGGATAGCGGTTGACTCATGGTGGCGCCCTCTTCACTCAAGCGTTGGCAAAACGCTGCAATTGCATCTCCTGCAAGCGGCTGAGGGTCCGGCGGAAGGGAAATTCCAGATAACCCTCGGTGTACAACGCGTCCATTGGCACCTGCGCCTCGATGTACAGCGGCACTTTGCGGTCGTAGCACTCGTCGACCAGCGCAATGAAGCGGCGCACGCCGTCGTCATGCACTGACAATTGCGGCAGCTCGCGATCCCCGGCGATCACCCGCTGAGCGCCGTCCTCGGTGCCTCGGGCAATGCGGCCTTCGCGTTTCCGGGCGCTGAGATTGGGCGCGTCGCTCATCAGAATAGCCCGGTAGCTATCGCACAGCGCGATGAAATCCATGGCGGCAAACGGTTGTTCGCAAAGATCAGCGTAGCGGCACCACAGCACCGACTCACTGGCCTGAACCACGTTCAGAATCCGATGGCCGACCGGCACGGGTTCGCTGCTGGAACTCTGTCCCTGTGTCAGCGCCTGAAACACCTCGCTCAGTGCGCTGGCCGAATCCGGCGTGGTGACAAAGTAACGTTGCTCGATGGCGCCAGGGTGCAAGCGATGGTCCTCGGCGCCATTGACCGGGACAACTTGCATATGCGCCTTGATCGCGGTAATCGCCGGGGTAAAGCGGTCACGATTGAAACCATCGGCATACAGTTCATCTGGCGGCAGATTGGAGGTGCAAACCACGACGACGCCCTCGTCGAACATCACCTGAAACAAACGGCCGAGAATGATCGCGTCGCCGATGTCATTGACGAACAGTTCGTCGAAACACAGGACCCGCACTTCATTCGCCAGTTCTTTGGCCAGCGCGCGCAACGGGTCGGCGATGCCGGTCAACTGGAAAGAACGCTGATGCACCCAGCCCATGAAATGATGAAAGTGTTGACGCCGGGCCGGCACCCGCAGGCTCTGATAGAACTGATCCATCAGCCAGGTCTTGCCGCGCCCGACCGGCCCCCACAGATAAACGCCGGTGACCGAACGGTCACCGGCATGCAAGGCTTCGTGGCATTTCTGTAACACCCAGACCGCGTGTTCCTGGGCTTCATCCTGGATGAAGCCCTTGTGTTGAACAGCGTTTTGCCAGGCACTTAAAGGGGAGTCGAAAGTCATGCGCGGCAGTATGCCACGATGCTCACAGGGAGATATCCAGCCGTGCGGTTTTCCCCTGCTGGTTACGCTGGCCTGCCGGCAATGGCGACAGCGCAAGCTTGCACTGCGATGACTGACCGTCGAGCGGCATGCGTCTTGACAGCAAATATTACCAGCATCATATTGACCTCATATTTCGCTCGTAATTTTATTTCCACTGAGCGATCTTCATCGAGGGCGTTGCCATGCACTACAAGGTTTTTGGCCGTAAAACCGGCCTGCGCGTTTCAGAATTGGCGCTGGGCGCCGGCAACTTCGGCACCGGTTGGGGCCATGGCGCGGAACGTGATGAAGCCAAACGCATCTTTGATGGCTATCTCGATGCCGGGGGCAACTTCATTGATACCGCCAATGGCTATCAAGGTGGGCAATCGGAATCGATGCTCAGTGAATTCATTGCCCCGGAGCGTGATCATCTGGTGATCGCCACCAAATACAGCATGGGTACTACACCGGCAGACGGCATTTCCCACACCGGCAACAGCCGTAAAAATATGGTGCGCGCGGTCGAAGAGAGTCTGAAACGCCTGAACACCGATCACATTGATCTGTTCTGGGCGCATATCAGCGATGGCGTGACGCCCATGGAAGAAATCCTGCGTGGGTTTGATGACCTTGTACGCGCGGGGAAAATTCATTACGCCGGACTGTCAAACTTTCCGGCATGGCGCATTGCTCGCGCCGACCTGCTCGCGGAGATCCGCGGCTTCGCGCCAATTGCGGCGATTCAGGTCGAATACAGCCTGGCCGAACGTAGCGCCGAGCGCGAATTGCTGCCCATGGCTGAAGCCCTGGGTTTGGCAGCCACGCTGTGGTCACCACTGGGCGGCGGCTTCCTCACCGGCAAATATCGCAACAGCGATGACAACAACCGTGCCGCCAAACTCGGCATGTTGGTGCATGCGGAAAAAAGCGCGCGGGAAACCGCCCTCCTCGACACCTTGCTTGCCGTCGCCGCAGAACTCGACGCCAGCCCGACCCACGTCGCCATTGCCTGGCTGCGGGAAAAAGCCAAACGCTCGACCACTGCGCTGATTCCGATCCTTGGGTCGCGCACCCGTGAACAACTCGATGCCACCCTGGGTGCACTCGACGTGCAATTGAGCGATGACCAACTGGCCCGACTCGATGTCGTCAGCAGCACGGCGGCGGGTGTTCCCCACGAGACGATTGTCAGCTCGACACCGCGTTTTACCGGCTCGCAGATACTGGATTTGCCTAAGGTTCCGGTGGCGTAAGAGGGTGGGAGTCTGCTCACGAAGGCGCTAGGTCAGTTAGAAACAGACTGGCTGAACTGGCGTCTTTGCGAGCAGGCTCAATCAGTGATCGACTTTGTGTCGGGCGGCGTAGAGGCAGAGCATTTCCATCGCCAACGTGGCGGCGGCCAGTGAGGTGACGTCGGCGTGATCGTACGCCGGGGCGACTTCGACAACGTCCATGCCGACCAGATTGATTCCGCGCAAACCACCGAGAATCTCCAGTGCCTGCACCGTACTCAGACCACCGCACACCGGCGTCCCGGTGCCGGGCGCGAAGGCCGGGTCGAGGCAGTCGATATCGAACGTCAGGTACACCGGGTTATCGCCGACCCGTGCGCGAATCGCTTCGACAATCGCCTCGCAGCCACGCCGGTGCACTTGTCGTGCATCGAGCACTTGAAACCCCATGTGATCATCATTGGTGGTGCGCAAGCCGATCTGCACCGAACGCGCCGGATCAACCAGCCCCTCACGCGCGGCATGCCAGAACATGGTGCCGTGATCGACACGCTTGCCCTCCTCGTCCGGCCAGGTGTCGCTGTGCGCATCGAAATGGATCAGCGACAGCGTGCCATATTTGCGCGCATGGGCTTTGAGCAGCGGGTAACTGATGAAATGGTCGCCGCCGAAGGTGAGCATGGCGCTGCCGGCATTGAGAATGTGCTCGGCATGAGCTTCGATGCTTTCCGGGATGCTGTGCGGTGAGCCGTAATCGAAATTGCAGTCGCCATAATCGACGACGGCCAAATGATCGAACGGGTCGAACGCCCACGGCCAGTGGCGCTCCCAGGCAATCCCGGTGGACGCCGCGCGAATCCCGCGTGGCCCGAAACGTGCGCCGGGACGGTTGCTGGTGGCGGTGTCGAACGGTACGCCGCTGACAGCGACATCGACGCCGCGCAAATCCCGGCTGTAGCGCCGGCGCATGAAACTGGTGATGCCGGCGTAGGTGCTTTCGGCGGCGGTGCCGTAGAGGCTATCGCGAGTCATCGCCTGATCGTTCTGCATTGGCACGTCCATCTCGGCGCTCCTTTTGTTATTGATGGCTACGGAAAGTGGTCCACAGACGCGTACGCTGACGCATGTCCTTGAGGCTCATGCTGCGGTCGGCGTACAGCCGATTACGCACGTCGGCCGGTGGGTAGATGTCGGGGTCATTGCGCACCGCCTCATCCACCAGCGGTGTCGCTGCCTGGTTGGCAGTGGCAAAAAACAGCGTGTTGGTCAGCTCGGCCACCGAGTCGGGGCGCAACATGAACTCGATGAACGCGCGCGCGGCCTGGGGATGCGGCGCATCCTTGGGAATCGCCAGATTGTCCTGCCAGACCAGCGTGCCTTCCTTCGGAATGCGATAAGCCACTTCGAACGGTTTGTTGGCCTTGCGCGCCTGGTCGGCGGCCATGCTTGCGTCACCGTTGTAGGTCAGTGCCAGGCAAACATTGCCGCTGGCCAGATCATTGATCTGCCGACCGGTGGCGACATAGAGCACTGACGGTTGCAGTTTCTGCAACAACGCCTCGGCGGCGGCAAGATCATGCTTGTCGGTGCTGTAGGGATCTTTGCCCAGATAGTGCAGCGCCAGGCCGATGACCTCTTGAGGCGAATCGAGGATCGCAATCCCGCAGTCCTTGAGCTTGATCGCGTATTCGGGCCTGAACAGCAGATCAAGGCTGTTCAGCGGCACATCGGGCAGCCGCTGCTGCACCGCTTCGACGTTGATGCCCAAGCCCAGAGTGCCCCAGGTATAAGGCACGCCATAACGGTTGCCGGGGTCGACAGCGGCAAGTTTTTCCAGCAGATCCGGATCAAGATTGGCGTAGCCCTTGAGTCCCTCACGGGCGATCTCCTTCATGGCCCCCGCCGCCAAACCGCGCGCCAGCACACTGGACGACGGCACCACCACGTCGTAACCGCTGCCGCCAGTGAGCAGTTTGGTTTCCAGTACCTCAGAGGTATCGAAGGTGTCGTAACGCACGTGAATGCCGGTTTCCTGCTCGAAACGCTGCAGGGTTTGCGGCGGCACGTAATCGGCCCAGCTATAGAGATTGAGGGTTTTCTCCTCGGCCTGAGCATTGATGACCACGGACAACAACAGCGCGGGGAAACACAGCTTGAACACGGGAGCCATGACGAACACCTGACCGGAGAAAGTGGTGGCAGAATGCGCCGTCGCATACATTAGAAAAATAGCCGAATAATTATCCTGACTTTACCCCGGAGTAATGTGATGCTCGGTCAACTCCACGATGTCGATCTGCAGTTGCTGCGCCTGTTCGTCCGCGTGGTTGAATGCGGCGGTTTCAGCGCCGCACAGGGTGATCTGGGTCTGAGTCAATCAAGCATCAGCCAGCAAATGGCCAAACTCGAAACCCGCCTCGGCTATCGCCTGTGCAGCCGGGGCAAAGGAGGTTTCAGCGTGACGCCCAAAGGCGAGCAATTGTTGCTGGCGGCACGCAGTCTGTTTGAATCGATCGAAACGTTTCGCCATCAATCCAACGGTGTCGCTGGACGCTTGATCGGCGAAGTGCGTCTGGGCATTTCCGAGGCGGTCGAACAATCGGTACTGCAGCGCGTCGCCGAGGCGATCCGGCGGTTTCGCGAGCGTGACGAGTCGGTACGCATCGAGCTGATCAGCGCGATGCCCGGTGAGATGGAGCGCCTGCTGCTGCAACAGCGGCTGGACCTGGCGATCGGATATTTTTCGCAGGTGCAAAGTGCATTCGACTATTGCCAGTTATTCAGTGAAACCCAGCATTTGTATTGTGCGCCGGGGCATCCGTTATTCAGCGATCCGGCATCGGACGATGCGGCGCTTGACGCGTGCGACCGGGTCGATCATCCCTACCGTTTTCTACGCAGTGACGAGCCGTTTCAGGGCAAGGTCTGTTCGGCGCGTTCGGAACAAGTCGAAGGCACTCTCGCCTTTATCCTGTCGGGCAAACACGTCGGCTATCTGCCCGATCACTATGCGCGGGGCTGGCAGGACAAAGGGTTGTTGCGCACCGTGCGTGAAGGTGCGTTGAGCTTTGAGGTGGCGTTTCATCTGGCCCGGCATCGGGCGCAGGTGCCGGGGGATGCGCAAAAAGCGTTTGAACAGGACTTATTGGCCGCCTTCAAACCTGTGCAGGAGCTGCCGGAGGCTGCGATCTTTTGATCTTGATCCAAAAAAACAAAAACAAAAGATCGCAGCCTCCGGCAGCTCCTACAGAATGGGTTCGGCTCCTCACCCCAATAAAACCTGACCTTTCAGGCAATTATTGCTCGTTGCCCTCGCTGCCCTCTTCCGGCATTCTGCGCCTCCATTTTCTGACCCGGCCCCGCCTCACGGCGCGCAAAACACCATGACCGCCTCTGAAAAAGTCCCACGCAACAACGATCTGCTCTACGGCCTCAACGACCGTCCGCACCTGACCGCCACCGTGTTTGCCGCGCTGCAACACGTATTGGCCAGCTTTGTCGGCATCATCACCCCGACCCTGATCATGGGCGGCGCCCTCGGCCTGCACAGCGAAATCCCCTACCTGATCAGCATGGCGCTGTTCGTCTCTGGCCTCGGTACTTTCGTCCAGGCCAAGCGGTTCGGCCCGGTCGGTTCGGGGTTGTTGTGTCTGCAAGGCACCAGTTTTTCCTTTATCAGCGTGATTCTCAGCGCCGGATTCATGGTCAAGGCTCGCGGCGGCGGCACTGACGAGATTCTCTCGACAATCTTCGGTGTGTGCTTCTTCGCCGCGTTCATCGAAGTGGTGCTCAGCCAGTTCATCGGCAAACTGCGCATGCTGATCACGCCGGTAGTGACTGGCACAATCATCACCTTGATGGGCCTGTCGTTGATCAAAGTGGCGATGACCGACATTGCCGGCGGTTTTGGCGCAGCGGATCTGGGCGCATCCAGCCATCTGTTTCTCGCGGCACTGGTGATCGGCACGATTGTTGTGCTGAACCGCGTCGACGTGCCGTTCCTGCGCCTGGGCGCAATCGTCATCGGGCTGACGCTTGGCTACGTGGTGGCCTGGTTGATGGGCACGGTGGATTTCGCCTCGATGCCTGAGGTACCGCTGGTCAGCGTACCGGTGCCGTTCAAATACGGTTTCAATTTCGACTGGGTGGCTTTCGTCCCGGTCGCGGTGATTTTCCTCGTGTCGCCGCTGGAAGCTGCGGGCGATCTGACCGCCAACTCGATGATCTCGCGGCAACCGGTCAAAGGCCCGCTGTACATCCGCCGCATCAAGTCCGGCCTGCTCGCCGACGGCCTCAACTCGGCTATGGCTGCGGTGTTCAACAGCATGCCGATGGTGACCTTTGCGCAGAACAACGGGGTGATTCAGTTGACCGGTGTGGCCAGCCGTTACGTCGCCTTCTTCATTGCCGGTCTGCTGGTGATACTGGGCCTGTTCCCGATGATCGGCGCGGTGTTGCAGTTGATGCCAAAACCGGTGCTGGGTGGCGCCGAACTGGTGATGTTCGGCACCGTCGCCGTCGCCGGCATCAAGATCCTCGCTGAAGCCGGTCTGCATCGGCGCAACATGCTCATCGTTGCCATTTCGCTGGGCATGGGCCTGGGCATCGCGGCGGTACCGGAAGTCCTGCGTGAGCTGCCGCAAGCGCTGCGCAACATTTTCGAATCGCCGATCACCGTCGGGGCGTTGTGCGCTATCGTGCTGAACATCTTCCTGCCGGAAGAATTCATCGAGCTTGAAGAGGACGATTTCGATCCGGAAGCCTCTATTCTTCAGGTCATGGAAAACCCGGAGATGCCGGCCAAGGGTGAACCTGCCCGGCCAGCGGCTGTCGCACAGTTGAACCGATAACGTCTGGCCTTTTGATAGAAAGGGCTGCACCGGCAACGGTTCAGCCCTTTTTAGTTGAGAGACCGTTCATGCGCCGCCTACACGCCGTCATGCTGTCAATGCTTCTGCTGTCGCTCAGCGCCTGTGCGCTGTTCCCCAACCGTGATCCGGTGAACATCAACGTGGTCGGCCTCGAACCCTTGCCGAGCCAGGATCTGGAAGTTCGCTTCGCGATCAAGATTCGCGTACAGAACCCCAATGAAACGGCTATCGACTACAACGGCATCGCGCTGGATCTGGAGGTCAACGGCCATTCGCTGGCGTCCGGTGTCAGCGATCAGCGTGGCTCGATCGGGCGTTTTTCGGAAACCATCGTCAGCGTCCCGGTCAGCGTTTCGGCGTTCTCGGTACTGCGCCAGACACTCGGCCTGAGCCAGACGCAATCCCTCGACAACCTGCCTTACGTGCTGCGCGGCAAGCTCGCCGGTGGCGTGTTCGGCACCATGCGCTTTGTCGACAGCGGCACCCTGAGCCTGCCCAAGGCGACTGCCGCGACCTGGTAAAAATGCCGTAGTCTCCAACGTTTATTACTCACACTCATGGAGGCTGCAGGTTTATGGAAGGCACCCCACGCTGGACACCGAGCGGCTGATCCTGCGTCCGTTGAAATTGGCCGACGCCCAGGCGATACGAGTAGGAGCTGCCGCAGCCTGCGGCAGCTACAGGGTGTTGCAAGTCAACGATCAGGTGTTGAAGCGTACGCCGGGTTTCGCGCGCTCATCCACAGTCAACTCGAACACGTCCGGCCGCGCATAGTGCCCCACCACATCGTAGTCATACCGTGCGCGCACCAGTTCATCGGTGTCGATCTCGGCGGTCAACAGCCCGGCCTCACCGCGCAACGGCCCAGCCAGTACATCGCCCATCGGCCCGACAATCACGCTGCCGCCGGCAATCAATGGCCGATCCGCCGGCCAATTGGCAACGTCTATCCCCAAATCATTCGGCGACGCCTGCACCTGGCACGCACTGACCACGAAGCAGCGCCCTTCATGCGCAATGTGACGCATGCTGACCTGCCACATCTCGCGCTCATCCACGGTCGGCGCGCACCAGACCTCGATGCCCTTGGCGTACATCGCCGTGCGCAGCAATGGCATCATGTTTTCCCAGCAGACCACCGCGCCAAGCTTGCCGACCTGGCTGTCGAGCACCGGTAAGGTCGAGCCATCGCCCTTGCCCCAGATCAGCCGCTCGGTGCCGGTCGGCATCAGTTTGCGGTGTCTGGCCAGCAATCCGGTTTGCGGGGCGAAATACAGCACCGTGCAATACAAGGTGCTGCCCGCCCGCTCGATCACACCGATCACCAGATTGGCGCCGGTGCGTGCGGACAAACCGGCCAGTGCTTCGGTTTCCGCGCCCGGCACATCGATGGCGTTGGCGAAGTAACGCGCATAGGCCTCACGCCCCTCAGGCAATCGATAGCCCAATTGCGTGCCGAAACTTTCACCTTTCGGATAACCACCGAGCACGGCTTCCGGCATCACCACCAGTGCCGCGCCGGCTTCGATGATTGCGTTTTCCCAACCAAGAATCTGTTCCAGGGTTTGGCCTTTACCGCCGGGCAAGGCGCCGATTTGCAGGGCTGCAACAATTGACCTGGGCATCGCGATCACTCCATCAGCTTGAGAGGTTGCTGATTCTCCGGCGCCAAGGGATCATGAATAAAGCCCTGATCACTGCTGAATGATATGAGCCAAATGAATATCGCCAACGTCGACCTCAACCTGCTGAAAGTCTTCGAAGCCCTGCACGAGGAATCGAGCGCAAGCCGCGCGGCCCTGCGTCTGAACGTGACTCAATCGGCGGTCAGCGCGGCGCTGCGTCGATTGCGCGAGGTCTATGATGATCAGTTGTTCGTGCGTACCGGCCGTGGTCTGGCGCCGACACTCCGGGCCAATCAACTGAAACCGGTGGTCAGTGAGGCGCTGAACAAATGTCGGCAAAGCCTGGCCATGGTCGACCCGGCCGCCAATCAGTACGAAGGTCGCTCGGTGACGGTTGGCCTGTCGGATGATTTTGAAATTGCCTATGGTCGTCGCTTGATCGAGGAAATCGCCCGCAGTGCACCGAAACTGCGGCTGATCTTCCGCCAGACCCACAGTCAGATCGTCGCGCGGGCGTTGATGGAACGCAGTATCGACCTGGCAATCACCGCCGGCGGCTTTGCCGAACGCTTGCTCAGCCGGCAGGTATTGGGTGAAGGGGGTTACGCCTGCCTGGTCGACCCGGCGAGCCTTGCGCCGGGGCAGCAGCAAATCACTCTGGAGGAGTTTGTCGCTCGCGAGCACCTTCTGGTGTCGTCCGGCGGGTTTATCGGTATCACCGACGAAGGCCTGGCCGCGCTGGGCCTGAGCCGCCGGGTATGCGCGTCGACGACGCACTTCGCGGCGCTGCCCTATCTGCTCAAGGACAGTCAGGCAGTGGCAACGATTCCGACGCACGCCGCCGAGGGTATCGCCGCGCTCAGCGGTCTGGCAATACTGCCCTGCCCGCTGAACTTGCCGCGCTATCCGATCGAGCTGGGTTGGCGGACCAGTACGCAGATCGATCCAGTGGTCGTCAAAGTGCGCGAGGCGATTGCCGCCAGCTTCAGGTAAAAAGCCTTACTTGTTCGCCGCCATCAGGCGATTGACTTCACTGCGCACCATATTGGCGAATTCCGGCGGCGACATGCCGTCCAGCTCCGCACGCACCCACTCGGCCCACTTGCCTTTACGCTTGCCGCGCTCGCCGAACAGCCGCGCGGCCTCGCCTTTGGCTTTGCCCAGATTGTTCTGCCAGAGTTCGAACAGACGGGATTTCTCATCTTCCAGCGCTGCGCGCTCTGCGAGGGATTTGTCGGCCAGATTGAAACTCATGGGGAATTATCCTGCTGCGTAAAATGGCGACATCTTACACGCTCGACGGAAATCTCCTGCGCAGGTTTTTATTCATGACCTAAATTCAGTGCAACTTTTTACGCTGCGTCACACTCCATTGATCACTGTCCATTCACCTGTAAGGAGTCACCCAATGGCCCGCAAATCCGCCGTTCAAGCGGCCGAAGACCAAATCAAGGATCAGGCCTTCAGCGAACTTCAGGCTCTGATCGAAGAGTCGGACAAACTGCTCAAGAGCAGCGCATCGCTGGTCGGTGAAGAAGCGGAAACCCTGCGCGGGCAAATTGCCCTGAAACTGCAGCAGGCGCTGGACTCGGTTTCCAGCGTGCGCGACCGCACCAAGCCGGCCGTCGATGCCACTGAGAGCTACATTGGCGGTCATCCGTGGCAAACAGTGGCAATCTCGGCGGGCTTCGGCCTGGTGGTCGGGTTATTGCTCGGTCGTCGTTGAATCATCGCGAGCATGTAACAGACAAGAAAAAGGCGAGCCCCGTGGCTCGCCTTTTTCGTGTCCGGAACGCACTCAATCCGCGGCCAATTCGCGCAACTGCGCCAAGGTTTGCTCATCCAGCACAATGCCTTCGGCCATTGAGCGGGTGCGCTGCAGATGGCGGCGATCGCCCGGCAAGCGCTTCAATCCCACCCCATGCATCTGTCGCACCAGCTCCTGACTGCGCGCGGCAAAGTCCTGCCCCGCGGCTTTGCTCGGATCGATGACGATCAACAACTGACCTGTCCATGGCGTCCGCGCGCCCGGATGATTCGACCAGTCGAACTCGAAGGAAAAATGGCCCCCGGTCAATGCCGCCGCGAGTAACTCCACCATCATCGACAGCGCCGAGCCCTTGTGCCCGCCGAATGGCAGCAATGCCCCGCCCTCAAGAATGGCTTTCGGATCGCAGGTCGGCTGACCGAGGCCGTCCACGCCCATACCCGGTGGCAAGCGCTCGCCCTTGCGCGCGGCGATCTGCACATCACCATGGGCGATGGCGCTGGTTGCCAGGTCGAAGACGATCGGTGCGCCGCCGGCACGCGGGGCCGCGAATGCGATCGGATTGGTGCCGAACAGCGGCCGGTCGGCGCCGTGCGGCACCACGCAGGTCATGCTGTTGACCACGCTGAGCGCCACCAGACCTTCTTCGGCAAAAGGCTCGACGTCCGGCCAGAGCGCGGCAAAGTGATGGGAATTGCGAATTGCCAACACCGCGATCCCGGCGTTGCGTGCCTTTTCCACTAATAGCGGGCGGGCCGCCGCAAGCGCCGGTTGCGCAAAGCCGTTGCCGGCATCGACCCGCACGAACCCGGACGCCACGTCCTCAACCAGCGGCACGGCCTGACCGTTGACCCATCCGCTTTTAAGTGTCGAAACATAACCGGGGATACGAAACACGCCGTGACTGTGGGCGCCGTCACGTTCGGCACCGGCACAGTTGGCCGCCAGCGTGCGGGCGACGAGCGCGGACGTTCCGTGGCGCAGGAAAACCTTTTCGAGCAACTGCGTCAGCGCTTCGAGCGACAACGCGGGCGAGACAGCAGAAGACACAGCATCGTGTGGCGCAGACATCTGAAGCTCCAGACTAATTATTGGAGGGAACAACAGCGTACTAATAGCTTGCCCTGCGATTAACCACGTCAGGCCCGGGTGCTGTCAACCGTTCCGAAGCGCTCGCCGAAGCGCCCATGCACATTCGAGCCTCTAACGTGCGGTAACTATGTACCACCCTCTCTCATCGCAAGGCTTTTAGTCTGGCCGCTCAATTCACCGGCGCACTCAACGGCGCCTGATCGAGACCCGACAATGCCCGCTTCCGTTCCCCCGCTGCTGTTCCCCTTTTTTCTAGACTCTCCTGGCCTATGGGCCGGACTCCGCACTGCACACGACCTGTCCATCCGGGACTTCAACTGGCTGCAGCATGTAAAACTGGCCACCCAGGCCCTGCGCAGTCAGCAAACGCCGCCCATGCTTGTCCATCGCTTGCTGCTCAACACCGCAGAATCACCGGCGCTACCGCTGGCAGGCAGTTTCATCCTCAGCACCACCCCCGAAGACCGCGCTTTCCTGCTTTACACGCCGTTTGAAGGATTGCAGAAGTTCGCCAGCCTCAAGGTCCTGACCGAGCACCTCGAACAGCGCCTCAACGATGCTGACGAAGAGGATCGGTTACTGGCGTTTCTCGCCCTGTCGCAACGTAAATATCTGTTGGAAAAGCGCGGTATAACCGTAACCCCCCAGCTCATCGACGGCGATATATTCGATGATCAACGCGCAGCCCTCGAACACTGCCAAAGTCTCAATGCCCAGGCCTTGCTCGACGAACTGTTGCACCTGCCCGCGCTCGGCACGCTGCTTGAGAACATCCTCGCCGACCTGCTGGCATCAACGATGCCGGGTGTGAATCAGACGCAGACCCGCCTCGATTTTCACGCAGGCGCAGACAGCCCGGAAGCAACCCGCCCGAGACGCTGGCCCGATTCAATGACACTGGCTGATGCCGTGCTCCTGTATTACCGCCATGGCGGATGGCCCGCCGATCAGACCCATGTATTTTCCCATCCGCATCGGCTGGCCGAGGCTGACGATCAAATACATTGGGAGAGCGCAGTCAAAAACGTCTCCGTCAACCTGCTGGCGCAGCTGTACAAACAGATGGAGGTTTACTGGAACGGCGCAAGCGCCGATGGCCATACGCGCCATGCCTTCTTCACTCAGGCCCTCCGCCAGCAGGCGCTCACCGACATTATGCTCAAGCGCGAGGCGGGCATCATCGACGCGCAAAAATGCGCCGGCCTGTTGGCATGGATCGAACCCGATAGCGATTCCCCCCGGTTAGCCACGCTGGAAACCGTGCGTTTGTGGGAATACCAGCCCAACTTCGTCGAGCTGGCAGGTTCGCTGATGTTCAGCCACACCGACGCCTGCCTGTACACCCCATCTCAGGGTTTGCAGGTGCTCGCGGATTATCAGGATCTGAAAAATACCCTGCTGAGCAAGTTCAGCGCTGCCGGCCATGAGGAGGAACTTTATGGTTTGCTGAGCCTGGAGGAACGCCAAAAGTTTCTTGGCTTCGACGAACCTCATGTCTCAGGTGAAGTGATCGCTGGCGACATCTTTGCCGTGCTGCTGTCCGGCATCATCACCAAGCAACGCCAGAACATCGAATATGCCTTGCAGGTATTTCGTCACAGTGACGGTGCAGTAGACATCCGCGCGCTGTTCGATAAAGCGCTGGATGTCCGCTCGATGCTCCATGATCGCCTGCTCTCACTCGATACTGACGAGCGCTGGACTACCCGCCCGGCGCTCAGTGGCAGCCTGCTGCCATCGATGGTGACAGCGGATAGGGCGGCGGCCGAATTCAAGACGTTCACCAGTGTGCTGAGCGCCATCAGCGACGAATTTTTTGCACAGCCGCTAACAACGTCAGCGTTGCAAACCCAGTACCTGGGCAACATTAAAGACAAGCTGGCGCATGCGTTGTTTGTCGGCATGACCGGTGAGGCCAGAGTCCGCGTACTCAACGGTACGCTGCAGCATCATGAGCAAGCAATTGTCGACACGGTGTTCAACCCCGGCCAACCTGACCGCGCTCGACGCAAGGGCCTTAACGGCTTCCGTCCCGATGCCTTTTCACTCAGCTTGCAGGCCACCGGCCAGAGCGAGCTTTCGCCACTGGCGAACTGTCTCCTGCTGACCGAGCGCGGTGGCCTCGATAATCAGCATTCTGGGCACGCTATATTGTGGACCCCGGCGCTGGGCCTCGAAGTCTTCGGCTCGATTGATACAGCGCGGCAAGCCTTGAACCAGCGCCTGCTCAGCCCGGAAAAACGTCTGCTATTGCTGGAGAATCTCTCACCACTCAGCCAAGGTTTTCACCAGAATTTCCGTTTCGCTGACTTCCATTTGATCAGCGAAAACGTGCTGCATGACCGCATGCAATCGACGATCGAACACTTTCTCCAGCGAGGTAAATGGCTACGTGACCTGAAACTGCAGAAATCGGTAGAAGATCAAGCACTCAAGACCCTGAGCCTGCAAGTGATCGACAGCAATCTGCATCACGCCAGCGCATTGGCCAAAGCCCTCGGCAGGCAACAGTCGCTGCCGGTATGGCTGGGCATGGCCGCACTTGGCGATCAGCAACTGCACCTCGAAATACTTGAGCAGTGGTGCAACAGCGTCACTGATGACAAAGACTATCTGCACGGGCTGCCGACCCTGCATGACTATGTTCAGCAAACCCTGCAGTCATTGTTGTCCAGCCGTTTCCAGGCACCGGACCTTGATCCCCGGCACATCGCGATCACCCCGGTGCTGGCCTTGGCCGGTCCTGCCATGAGCCTCACCGATTTCGCCCTGAATCATAGCCACACCGCCCAGCAAACCAGCTTCAAGGTGACGTCGGGTACGAACGCCGTGCTGCCGAAGAATATCGACCAGCAAGCAATCCGCAGTCTGCTGCTATCGCTGGATATCGGCTCGACGTTCGCCAACAAGCTTACCAGCGCACTCTCAGCCAAAAATAGCGATGCCCAAGCGCGCCAACAGCGCTATGTCCGTCAGTTGCCCTGGCAACTGCTGCAACACGCTCATCAATTGAAACTGCAACAGCGGTTGAGCGCTATGGCCTTCGACCTGATCACTCAGGTACTCGACATGCCGGATGCCACCGCGCGCGCAAGGGTGCCGGGGGCCGATGCGCTGTTGCGTCCACTGGCGCTGATCAAAACCGCCGGAGCAAAAGCCGTCACCGCTCTTGGCATGTACCTGATCGGCCCCGCATCCGGCAAACCCGGGCCACAAGTGTTGTATACGCCGTACCACGGTGAACAAGCGTTCAGCGAATTTGCCGATGAAGCTGCTGTCATCTCCGCCCTCAACATTCCGGGGGCACTACAGAACTTGCTGCTGCGACGGTTGCCCGCCAGCGAACAATCGATATTCGGCGCGCTGTTCAAGGACAGTATCGGGCAAACCAGCGAAATCACCCTGGCGTCAAAAGCTGTCGACGGCAATGCGCTGATGCAACTGTTCAGTGACAACCTTGCGTTGTTGCCACGCTTGCTGAGCAGTCATTCGTTGCCGTCGGCACAAGAGGACTGGGAAGTGGCGAAAAACCTTTTCAGCTCCGGCATCAAACTCGTTCGCGGACTGCTGCCGGGCAAACTCGCCTATGTGCAGTTTCTCTGGCAAGCCTTCAAGGACGCCATGAACTCCGCCGAGGCGCTACAGGATCATCACTGGAAGCGCGCACTGGAAACGTTCATTGCCGGCGCTGCGGAAATGATCTCTCTCGGTCGGCTGTCACTGGAATCGACATTGATTACAAAAGAAGCATCGATTCAGCAGGAGCCCGTCGCAACAACGCCCAGCGCGCCCAAATGGCAGGAGATTCGCCCCACTGCGGCGTCTCGCACTAATCTGCAAACGTTCGAAA
The DNA here is from genome assembly GCF_002979955.1 of Pseudomonas sp. MYb2. Lineage (NCBI taxonomy): Bacteria > Pseudomonadati > Pseudomonadota > Gammaproteobacteria > Pseudomonadales > Pseudomonadaceae > Pseudomonas > Pseudomonas sp. MYb2. The sequence continues at coordinate 127,580 of NZ_PCQC01000011.1, read as the reverse complement.
CACCCACGGTTGCGTTGAAAGACCTGACGCATAAAGTGGCGGATGGCACCTATGAGGATCTGCCGACGAAAACCCTCTATGCGCCGATCGCCGGCAAGGTCTATCCAGTGGAGAAGCCTGGAGCGGTCTGGCAGATCAAGGGAGCCGAACAGGCAGGCCCGGTATTGCAACACACGGCATCCCGACAGCTGATTATCGATACCGACCGGCACACCGTGCATTTCGGCAAAGCCTTGTCCAAAATGTACAACCGCCACGCCAACGAGCGAGAAGCCCGGGTCTGGTTGAACATCCAGGCTCAGGGCATGGCCGAGATTCGCGCAAGGCACCCGGAAAAGGCACGGATGTTGACCCAGGCCGTCGACATGGCCCGGTACTATGCGCTCAACAGCCTGCACAACATGGCACAACTGAAAAACCACGCCCCCGGGACGCGACTGGACACGTTCCTCAAATCGTTCTTCGGCGTGCAACGCATCGATGCCGACATTCTCGCCAAGATCAAAAAGACCATCGTGCCGATCTGCAATGCCCTGGTCGACCCTACCGAAGACCTGATGAACACCGACCGCTTCGTCGTCGGCTCGAACAAATACAGCAACAGCGGGCTGATCGCCTTCGTGCTTGATGACGACTCGCGGAAAATGGTGCATTTCACCGAAAAGTTCTTCAACCAGGAACTCGACTGGTACAAGGTCGGCCTCACCCAGCCGTTCAACGTCGAGGGGCATGCCCAGGCATCCACGCTGATCCATGAATTCGCCCATCAGGCCAACAAGGCAGTGGACATCGCGTCCCTCGAAGCCCGGCGGCCGTTCAGTGACCTGATTGCCACCATTACCGGTTACGGCGCGGCGATGAAAGAAAACCAGACGCGATTCCAGCGCGAAGCCCTGTCACTCGAAACACCGCGCGAGGAGCTGTTTGCACGCTGGAGCAATGAACTGCAGGAGTGGATCAGCTTCGATGAGATTCCAGGTATCGAGCATGTCGCCAAGGAAATTCTCAAAGTCACGCAGAGCCCAACCGTCGAGGATGCGCGAACGGCATTTCTGAGCAGATCCAATCCACACCCGCGCATCGACACAATTTTGCGCAACGCCGATTCGATCGCTTTTCTGATCTGCGAAATGGGTCGGCAACTTGACCCGGTTACCAGCCCGAATGAAGCGCTGAGCTGACAGACAAAAAATGCGCAGGCAAGGGTGCCTGCGCATCGCTTTATTACGCGGTGATATCAGTCTTTCTGATCGCGCAACACATTGCCCGAGGCACCGTCGATGCGGAACTCGTAGACCACGCCATCGGCTTTGCGCCCCTCGCCTTTCCAGTAACCGTTGTTGTCGGCTTCTATCTCATACACTTCGACGTAACCGGCCTTGGTCTTGATAATCTCGATAGCCTTCTCGATGGTGATCCATCCCGCACCCGGTCGGTCGGCCATGGCCGCGCCGGCACTCAACAAGGCGGCAGTGGCCACGAAAGCTGCGAAGGTTCTTTTGATCATTTTTTCACTCCATTTATGGATGATGTTCCTCAGACGTCCTGTTTTTGGGTGTCGGCGAGGAAAATAAGTTCCAAATTGATGGGTAATTGCCATGACGGTTGTTCTCGACCAACGGTTCGCAAGGTTAGAATGCAGCAAACCAGGATGAGTCAATGACCGAAGACACCCTCTCGGAAGCCGAATACGATGCGATCACCGATGCCGCCGCGCATTGGTGCATGCGTCTGCACGCAGTCGACTGCTCCGCCGAGGAGCGTTTGGCATTCGAGCAGTGGCGCGATGCGCATCCGCTCCATGCCTTCGAATATGAAGCCATGCTGGAAATCTGGGACGTCGCCGAGCATCTGCCGCGTCCGGAACCCGTCGAAACGCTGCCGGCCCTAAAACCGGCCCCGGCCTGGCATCCATACGCCGTCGCCGCCTGCGTATTCGCGCTGGGCCTGCCGCTGGCCGCCTACACCGGATGGAACATGGGCTGGCTGCCCAACAGCTATCAGCATTTCGAAGCCAGGGACAATGTCCGCCAGGTCACTTTGAACGATGGCAGTCAGGTCGAGCTGAACCTGAATACTGAGCTGACCTACAGCAACTACAAGGACGAGCGCCAGGTCACCCTGAAAAAGGGCGAAGCGTTTTTCAGCGTCAGTCACGACGTCACGCACCCCTTCATCGTCAAGGCTGCCGGAGGTCGAATCCGCGTCACCGGCACTCGCTTCAACGTGTGGATGTACGAAGATCTGGTACGCGTCAATCTGGTCGAAGGCTCGGTGCTGGTCACCAGCAACACGGCATTGCACGGCGATGGCCTGCGTCTCGGCCCGTCGATGCGGGCGCAGTACAGGCATGGCGACTACACGCCGCAAATCAGCCAGACCTACGCCAATGACAACTCAATGGCCTGGCGCAACGGTAAACTGGTCCTCGACAACCTCGCACTGAACGAAGCGCTCCCCCTGATCAACCGCTATCTGAACAACCCGCTGATGCTCGCCGACACCAGCACCGGCGCGATCCGCGTGGGCGGCGTTTACAACATCAAAGAGATCAACGGCCTCGTCAACTCCCTGCCCAAAGTGTTGCCGGTCTACCTGACCCGCAATGCTGAAGGCAATCCGGTAATCAACTCGATTCCCAAGCATCCACCGAAGCCCTGACAGCACCTGTGGCGTGGGGATTTATCCCCGATGGGTTGCGCAGCAGCCCCATGCAAATCTCGGTTCAGCCCTTCAAATCCTTCGCCACCTCGAATGTTCCAGCTGCTGCACAGCCCAAATACAGTGCACTGCATGCCGACCAGGTCCGGCGCCACAGACAATTGTCAGTAAAAAAAACCGCCGCCCTCAATCAGAGGACGGCGGCTTTCTCATACCGGTGCAGAGGCTTATTGCGCAGCCACCTTCGCCGCTTTATCTGCCGCTTCGCTGATGGTCTGTACCTGATACTGCGGATCGGCTTCGATCTGCTGTTGAGTGAAGGGCAAGACGCTCCATTGTTTCTTCGAAAACGCTTCGGTCTGGTCACGCGAGTATTTCGACGCCGGATCGCTGGACAGCGAGAAGGCCAGCAGCCCCTGAGCGTGCGGCCCTTTGTCATCAAAGGTCACCACTTGCAGATAGCTGGTACCGCTGACCACTTCGAGTTTGCCGTCTTCACGCGGGACACTCTGAATGGCGTTGTAGATGCCGAGAGTACCTGGCCCGCCATGAATCGCGGTTTGCTGACCGCCACTGCTGACCACTTGAATATCGCCCCAGCGGGTATCAGGCTTGATGCCCATTTTGCTGCTCAGTTCGAGCGAGGCCAACATCGCTTCGCGCACGGCTTTGCTGACGTCAGGCTGTTCGATGGCAAGCCCGCGCGGCGTGCTTTGCGCGGCCTTCGGGTCGAACGCGACACGCCAGATCTGCGGTGATTCCTGCAGGGTTTGCATGATGTTCTGGAAATGCACCAGGCCGCTGCCGGAGTCCAGGTTCGCGCGGCCGTCCCAGGCCTTGAGGCTGGCGCAGACCGGCTTCAGTTTGCTCGCGTCCGCACCAAGGTCATTCGCGCAGAATTTCAGCAGGTCCGGTAATACCTGGCTCGCCAGATAGACGTTGTCGTCCATCACCATCTGTTGCAGATCCTGCACCGCCAACGGACCTTTCTTCTCCAGCGAGGCGAGGCGATTCAGGGCGAAGCGCGAGCGCATGCCCAGCGGTTGGCTGTCCTGACTGATCAGCGGCGAGAAACCTGTCAGCGGTTGCACCGGGTTGGCCAGCCACGCGGAGTCGTTGGAATGCTGGACGAAGTCTTTTCGCAGCAATTGCGGCAACTGGCTGGAGGCATAAATGCCCGGCTGCGCGGCTTGCGGATCGATATCCCAGGCACAGCCGCTGTGAGAACCATCCAGCACGATCATCCGCAAGCCGGCACGCGGATCACTGCACTTGGCGAGCTTGTCGGCGCTGACGTTCGGCACTACTGACAGGTTCATGTACAGCGTCTGGCCCTTGTCATCTACCGCCAGTGTATTGACCCACGGAATGCCTTGAATCTTGTGTACCGAATCCTGCAGATCCTTGAGATTCGCGGCCCGGTTCATCGCATACCACTGATTGAGCACCCGGTCATTTTCGAGGTTGGCATCGCGCAGGCTGAACGCGTATTGATGATCCCAGTCAAGCTTGCCCGGCCACTGTACGATAGGCCCGAACTGCGAGCTGTAGATATCACGCGACACTGGCACGACCTGGCCATCCGCCTGTTTGACCTGCACGGTCACCGTCTGCTTGTTCAGCGGCAGTGATTTGCCGTCCAGCAGATAGCGCGTCGAATCCTTCGGATCGAGTTGCAGGCGATACAGGGTGAAGTGCTTGGAAGAGTCGACCGTGTGGGTCCAGGCCAGATGTTGATTGAAACCAATGTTGATCATTGGCAACCCCGGCAACGCAGCCCCCATGACGTCGAGTCTGCCAGGAATGGTCAGGTGCATCTGATAGAAACGCATACCACCGACCCAAGGGAAATGCGGGTTGGCCAGCAACATCCCTCGGCCATTGAAAGAGCGCTCGCTGCCCACCGCCACTGCGTTGCTGCCGCGATCCAGGGCAAAGCGTTGTTGACGCGTATCGGCCAGTTGCCAGGCGTGTGATTGCTGCACGACCTGCGCACTGGATTGCGGCGGTGTGGCGCCGGCCAGAGCCTCGGCGAACTGCCCGACACCGCCTTCAACCAGCAGACGACGGGTCAGTTTGACCAGGTCTTCGGTGGCGATATCACGGACCCATTCACCTTGGCATTGTTGCGGCAACCCTTGCTGACGACGCTCGGCGAGATAGTGGTTATAGCCGGCGACATAACCCTGCATCAGGTCGCGCACCTCGGTGGGTTGTGCCTGCCAGAATGCCTGCACTGCTTGGGGCGTGTTCAGCCAGGTGAAGAACACATCGCTGACCCGGTTTTCACGCTCCTCGACAGTGAACTGGTCCGGGCCGAAATAACGCGAGCGTTGGCCGTTCACTGTAACGATCTCATTGGCCAGCAAGCACAGGTTGTCCTGCGCATAGGCGTAGCCAATACCGAAACCCAGGCCGCGCTCGTTCTCGGCGCGAATGTGCGGCACACCAAAAGCGGTGCGACGAATATCGGCGCTGGCCTGCGTGGCGGGACTGAGCGCATGGGCTGACAGACTCAGCCCGAGAAACATGCCAGCAAGGGCCAACCCGGTTAACTGCCTGGAAATAATCACGCTCGCTCCTGATCGATAAGGCAAGGATCGGCCCGGGCATGGCGTTGAAAATACCTGTTTCGCCGGAGCCGATCTGAAATTGATGCACGCGCCTGGGCGCATTGCGGCTGTTCAGGAAACGAATCGGCGAAAAAAAATTTAGGCAGGCCGACAGCAATGTGGTGCCGTGATTACGGGGAAACGACAAATAAGCGACAAATTTTATACATATTGCCCTTCATGATTTGCCGTGCTGAAACGTCTTGTTTAGAGAGAGCACTAAAAAACCCTTTCCTGATCAGGTCCTGAAAAGGAGTCACCGTATGTACAACTCGCAACTACCAACGGAAGGTAGCCAGGCGCCACAAGGAGCTTCCATGGGCCCCAGCGCCAGCGATTTCGGACAAAGGATCGAGCGTCACGGCAATGAGCGAATCCGCCTGCTGCTCAAGAGCTTCGGACTGCGCACCAGCCTGATTCGTCTGAAGGTCATTGACGCGCTGCTGAGCGCTGCGCAAAGCCAGCGTCGCCTTGGCGTACGTGGCGTGCACAGCCAATTGCTCGACCTGGACATTCCGTTGTCGTTTCTCAGCGTGCGCGAAGTATTGAAGCGTTTGTGCGCCGAAGGCGTGATCACCATCAACGCCGACAAGAGCTACAGCCTGCACCCGCAGGCTGCTGCGATTCTCGACAACGAGTGATGCAAAGCGCAGTCGCCGTCAGGGTTTGACCTTGCGGCGCATCACGCCGTTGATCACTACCACGATTACCGCCACACCAATGGCGATGTACTGGAACGTTTTCTCACTGATCGTCCCGGCGTTTTGCAGCCAGGACAGGCCGAGCATGATCGCCAGCACCATGAGGGCGATCAGAATCGAGTATTTCAAGCGTTGCGACTGAGTCATTGCAGTTTCCTGAAGCGTTGGAATGTATCCGGTTCGTATCCGCTTGCATGCCAGGCACATACCTTGTTTCGGGGATGCGCGGCAATTGCCGGAGTCTCATGTTACAGCCGCTGAAGAGTTTTGGCTTCATGGCGGCGTAACCATGAGGATTGTAGAAATGTTCCGTCGAATCGCCTGGCTGATTCCCCTGCTTGCCGTGCTGACCTTGAGTGGTTGCATCATATTTCCCCACGGCGGGTGGCACGCTGACCATCATCGCTATTATGGCGGTGGTCCTGGCTACTACCATCGATAGAACAGGATTGCTCGCCCCGCTGAGTGATGGCTGCTCCCATTGATTCAAAAGCAAAAAATGCTCGCCTTCTGGTGGGCATTTTTTTTGCTTCAGATTTTATCAAGGAGCCGCCAGCGAGCGCGGAGGAGTGCCGAAACAAGCAGGTACTTTTTGAAATCTTCTGTCGCAGCAAAGTGTTATGCCACCAAACCCAGCACTCCTAGGCTATGCAACAGGTTTTTGACAGAAGAGAAAAGGTTGCAATGCAGAGAACACTCATCGTCCTTGGTCCGGTAAAAATCATTGGATTTTGCCTGGCCATTACTCTCTTCGAACTTTTGACCTACATGGCCAGCGACATGATCATGCCAGCCATGCTCGGCGTGGTTCAGGAGTTCGAAGCAGACGCCCGCCACGTACCAAATGCATTCAATCTTTACCTGATCGGCGGAGTCTGCCTGCAATGGCTGATCGGGCCGTTATCCGATCGTTTTGGACGACGACGCTTGTTGTTGATCGGCTGCGCTCTGTTTGGTGTAGCCATTACGGCGGCCACCGCAACGCGCTCGATCGAAGCATTCAACGTATTGCGCCTGATCCAGGGCATGGGCCTGGGTTTTGTCGTCGCCGTCAGCTATCCGGCACTGCAGGAGGTTTTTCGCGAGGGCGATGCCGTGCGACTCATGGCGTTGCTCGGCAACGTTGCATTGCTGTCCCCGCTACTCGCACCCTTGTTGGGCAGCCTGTTGCTGGAATGGTTGAGTTGGCGGCAGCTGTTTTTCGGCTTGGGGTTTGCCACCGCATTGGCCTGGCTGTTATTGCTGTCGTGCATGCCGGAAACCATTGGCGCGCAGCGCAATGATGGCGTGCACCTGGCGCCAACGCCGCTGTCATTGAGGCACGTCTTACGACGCTACGCAGCGCTACTGCACAATCGCACCTTCCTTAGCGCAAGCCTTGCGCTGGGTTTCATGAGCCTGCCACTGATTGCCTGGATCGGCCTTGCCCCCCTGCTGTTGATGCAATGGAAAGGCCTGTCTGCCGTGGAATATGGCCTGTGGCAAATACCGGTGTTTGCCGCCGTCATTGTCGGCAACCTGCTACTGGATCGACTGCTGCCAACCCACGCACTACCGCGCTTGGTTCGCCTGGCGCTCTGGCCTTACTGCCTGGGGTTGCTTGCCCTGCTCGGCTCGATGCTGACTGACGAATCCGTGCCGGCGCTGGTCACAGCGCTGGCGGTGTATGCGGTCGGCCTGGGCATGAGCAACGCGGTGCTGTATCGAATCGCCCTGTTTGCCAGCGATGACAGCAAAGGCCTGGTGTCAGCCATGATCGGCATGCTTTCGATCGCGGTCATGGGCGCTGGCGGCTGGTTGATGGCGACACTCGGAGGCGGCGCCAGCCTCGAACTCTTTGGATTGTGGGCCGCCATCGGTGGCCTGTTGTGCCTGCCCCTGTTGCAGCGGGTTCTACGCACCTGACCGGGGTGCACTCACCCCTGCTTCCTTCTGGATGATGGATATTGATGATTAATCACTTCCCCCTGGGCGATGCGCTGTGTGCGTTGCCGCAGCCCTATTGCGCCGATTCCGTGCCGGCCGGTCTGTTCGACCGGGCGATGGCTGAAATCAGTCACTTTCATTGTCAGCAGACACCGGGCTACCAGCACTGGCTGAATGCCAACGGCTTGCAGGCCAGCGATCTGGACAGTCTCGATGACTGGTCGCGTTTGCCGGCGATCTTCGCCAACTTCTTCAAGCAAAAATTGCTGCTCAGCTCAACGGGAGAGAACGCCATGGAGTTGACTTCCTACGGCACCAGCGGCCAGAAAAGCCGTATGCGCTATGACGAGCGCAGCATTGCCGGTGCGCAATACATGGTCGAGCGAATTTTCCAGCATTACGGCTGGAACACCCCGGACACACCGTGCAACTACCTGCTGTTGAGCTATGAACCGCAGGGGCAAATCAGCCTGGGAACCTCCTACACCGACCAGTTCCTGTGTCGTTTTGCCAAAACCAATCGAGTCGCCTATGCGTTGCGCAACACTGGCGACGGACATCAATTCGATGTGTTCGGAGTGACCGCCGCTTTGCAGTCGTTTGCCGATGAAGGTTTGCCGGTACGGATTTTCGGTTTCCCCGCCTTCCTTTGGCAGACCCTCGAGCATATGCAGGCAACCTCCGTGAAAGACCTGCAATTGCCATCAGGCTCTCTGGCGTTTTTTGGTGGAGGCTGGAAAACCCGGGCCACCGAGGAAGTCCCCAAAGCGCAGCTGTATGCACGCATCCACCAGCAATTGGGCATCGATGGCGCGCATTGCCGTGATGGCTACGGCGCGGTCGAACATGCAGTGCCATATATCGAATGCAGTCACCACCACTTCCATGTACCGGTGTATGCCAAAGCCTATGTACGCGACCCGGTCGACTTCAGCGTCTTGCCCTATGGCCGGCGCGGCCTGCTTGGGTTCGTTTCACCTTTCATCTCCTCAAGCCCTGCCCATGCGGTGGTCATGAGTGATCTCGCCACCCTGCATGCCGGTACAAGCTGCGGCTGCGGATTGAGCGCCGACTGGTTCGAACTGCACGGACGTGCCGGCACCAGCGCCAGCAGAAGCTGCGCGATGGCTGCGGCTGAATTGCTCGGAGGGCATTGATATGTATTTGATCAACGGACAACTGCACGCCGATTACGCTCTCGACATGGCTCTGGAACAACTGCATGACGCGTTGCCGCATCATCTGGCCACCCCTCTGCACAGCAGCACGGTAATTGAAGCGGCAGCGCGGTTTGCCGAGCGACTGTGCAGCGGCGACAGCAACGTCGTGCTGGATGAAGAACAGCGCCAGGCATTGATCGGGTTTTGTCAGCCTCAGGCGCTGCAGAGCAAACTTGAACGGGAACTCGGCGACCAACCTGGCTCCCTGCGGCGCCTCGATTACACGCAAGCGCGTTTCGAGAACTGGAGCCCGCTCGGGCTGGTAGTGCACATCACCCCGGCGAACGCGCCAATGCTGGCGTTCTGTGCAATCATCGAGAGCCTGCTGGCCGGCAACATCAACTGGCTGCGGCCCAGCAGCAGCGATCAAGGCCTGAGTGCACGCTTGCTCAACGCACTGGTGCAATGCGATCCAAGCGGTCAGCTTGGTCATTACCTCGCTGTGTTGCCGGTGACCACCGCGCAAATCGGTCAACTGTGCAAGCGGGCCAACGGCGTTGCCGCATGGGGTGGCGCAGCGGCGTTGCAGGCCATTCGTCAACACCTGCCTTCCGGGTGCCGCTGGATCGACTGGGGACATCGCATCAGTTTCGTCTACATGACGCCCGATTCGGCCTCCGAAACAGCGCTGGATGCCATCGTCGACGAAGTCTGCCGACTCGATCAACAGGCGTGTTCGAGCCCCCAGTGGCTATTGGTCGACAGTGACGAGCCGGACGTGCTCAAGCACATCGGCGCGGCATTGGCTGAAGCATTCGTCCGGCGTGTCGAACGCTGGCCAGTGTTGTTGCCGACGCTGCAGGAGGCTTCGGAAATCACCAGCCGTGTAGCGATGACGCGGCTCGGCCAGAGTTTTTCCGAGCTGACCGCCGAAGTCTGGAGCGCACCTGGCTGGCGCGTGATCTGGACTCACGATCAGGCGCTGAGCCCCTCCCCGCTGTTTCGCACGCTGCTGCTCAAGCCGCTGCCGCGTTCACGCCTGGCACACGTCCTGCTGGATTGGCGAAACGTGCTGCAGAGCTGTGCGCTGATATGTCCCCAGGCACAGATCGGCGAACTGTCGCGCGCCTTGATAGCTGCTGGCGTCACGCGCATTGCGCCGATCAATGCCATTCATGACGGTTACGACGGCGAACCCCATGACGGCGTGTATGCCCTGCAACGCCTGAGCCGCCGCGTCTCGGTCAGCTTGCCGGCAACCTTGCTGACGACTCACGCGACGCTCGATCCGCAGCCTGAGGCATCAGGTCTGAGCGGCCTGCCGATCATGGATAAACAAGCCTTCATCGATCGGCCGGCCAACGCGGCAGCGCAGTTGTATTTCCGTTCGGGAGGCAGCAGTGGCACGCCGACATTGTCAGGCTTCAGTCATCGCGACTTCCAGCGACAAATGCGTGCGACCGCCGACGGTTTGTTCGCCGCAGGCCTCGATCCACGCCACGACAGGGTGATGAACCTGTTCTTCAGCGGCGGCCTCTACGGCGGTTTTTTCAGTTTCGCCAAAGTGCTGGAATTGCTGGGCGCCACGCACCTGCCGATGGGCGCACCGGCCGATGATGATTACAGCGAGATTGCCCGACTGATCGTTGAACAACGTGTAACAGTGTTGATCGGCATGCCGAGCACCCTGCACCGCTTGTTCCTCAACGAGCAGCAAACGTTGCGCGACTACGACGGGATCAAAAAAGTCTTCCTTGGCGGTGAACACCTCAATGAGCCCTGCCGTGAGCTGCTGCAAAGTTGCGGCGTCAAGAGCGTGCGTTCGGCCGTTTATGGCAGCGTCGATGCCGGTCCGCTTGGCCACGCCTGCGCCGCGACGGGCGATGGCATTTTTCATCTGCTGAGCGATATCCAGTCGCTGGAAATTGTCGCGTTCAATGAAGATGTGCCGGTTGTCGGCGACGAAGTCGGCCGACTGTTATTCAGCTCGAAAGCGCGTGAAGGCCAGCCGATCCAGCGTTATGACGTGGGTGACAGCGGTCGCTGGTTGTCCGGCCCATGTGATTGCGGCCTGACGTCGCCGCGTTTCGAACTATTGCAGCGACATGGCCGTCTGGTGCGTATCGGCACCGATTTCATTTGCCTGAACACCTTGGCCGAGCATCTGCAAACCGAATTCCAATTGCTGATGGCGCACGCGCCTGACGGCGTTGAAAGCCTGCTGATTCGCAGTTCCCGCGAACCGGCGGATGTGCTCGAACGCCTGCAAGGCTATTCCATTCTGGCAACCCTGGTGCGCAGCGGACTGCTGAAGCTGGAGGTCGAGGTCTGCCCACCGGCGTTATTCCACCGCAACAAGCACAGCGGCAAAACCCCTTTATTGATTGATGCGCGCCGTTGAAGTGCAGCCACCGCACCCGGACTGGCGCCATTACTTAAAGAGAACACCATGACAGCTGCAATAAAACTGAACCAGTTGGTCGGCTTTGCTCGAGCGCATTCGAATTATTATCGCGAACATTTACACAATGTTCCGTCCTGTTTGACGAGCCTCTGTGAATTACCGCTGATTGATCCGCACACTTACTGGCAATCAAGCCATGACCTTGATCAATGGCCAGTACTGACAGGCAACTTCGCCAAGGCGCTGGTGTTCAAGACCGGTGGCACTACCAGCAACGGCAAACTGTCGGTATTCACCCGCGACGAATGGCAGACACTGGTCAGCGACTTTGGCGTTCAGCTCACCGCACAACTGAATGACGGCGACCGCATTGCCAATCTGTTTTTCGTCGGCGACCTGTATGCCAGTTTCGTGTTCGTCCACGATACGCTCGCGCATACGGGAAGTGCCGTCACCGAATTTCCGTTTACCGGAAGCGTCGATTCTGCAGTGTTGGCCGATTCGATTGCTCAATACCGGATCAACGTTTTAGCCGGCGTACCGGCGCACCTGCTGACGTTTGCCGCCTGGCTGGAGCGCCAATCGCGCACGCTCGAAGGTATCGACACCCTGCTTTATGGCGGCGAAAGCCTGTTCGGCGGGCAATTGCTGTTGTTGCGCCGGGTCTTTCCCAACGCCCGAATCGCCTCGATCGGTTACGCCAGTGTCGACGCTGGGTTTATCGGTTTCAGCAGCCGTGACTGTGCCCTGGACGAACACCGCATGCTCGAGCGCCACAGTGTGGTGGAAATTCTTGATGAACAGACCGGTGAGGTGATCGAGGATTGCGGGCGGAAGGGACGTCTGGTCCTTACCAATTTCACGCGTCGGCTCATGCCGCTGATTCGCTATCCGGTGGGCGACCTCGCCTGTTGGAAAGAACCTCGTGGCACACCGATGCGAAAATTCGCCCTGATGGGGCGCAGCATGGACAGCCAGCGTGTGCGGGTGGGCAGCATGACCCTGCTGACCGCAGAAATTGGCGAAATCGTGCAACGCATCGCTGCCGGAGGCGAATGGCAACTGGTGCTCGATCATTCGAATGATCGCGATGACTTGCACCTGAAATGGCGGCACGCGGCGCTGCACCTCGACACGGCGCAGGTCAATGCAGACCTGCGCACGGCGCTGATCGATCGCTACCCGTTGATCGAACAACTGACTGTCGATGGATTACTCGATCTGCAAGTGGTGAGCTGCGCCGGGGAGGATTTCGCTTGTCACCCACGTTCCGGCAAACACCAGAAAGTCGTCGACCTGCGCATCTATGGCAATGCTTATCCGGAGCCGCACGCATGGACACCGTGACCCTGAGAAACTACCGCAGTACCGATGCTGTGGCCGTCAGCCGCCTGTTCCGTGCAGTCTATGGCGACCACTACGTTCAACCCCACGTTTATCTGCCCTACATGATCAGCCAGAACCACGACGATGGCCGTTGGCATTCGCTGGTGGCCGTGAGCGGCAAGAAAATCCTCGGGCACGCGACACTGTTCAGAAATGCCGGCTCGCCGATCGCCGAACTGGCGCTGAGCGTGGTTCATCCAGCGACACGCGGGCAAAACATTGCCACGCGGCTGGGGCAACAATTGTTGATCCATGCACAAGCGCTGGGCTGCCGTGGCGTGACGATCAAACAAGTGACCCATCACGCCTACTCGCAAAAAATGGCCGACAGGCTCGGGTTTCACAGCACGGGATTGTTACCCGATTACGCGCCTTCGCCATTTGGCGAGGTGCTGCCAGAGTCGATCGTCATGGGTTTCAGAGCCATCGACGACTACGAGCGGCCGCTGCCATCGCTCGATTGGCCAGCCAGCTGCGCCGATTTCATGCAGCAGATGTGCAACGAATTTGGCACCCGCAAAACCCCATCACCCTGGGTCGGGCCAACGATGCATTTCGACCAACGTTCAGGGCGTTATGACATGGTGCTCAAACAGTTGAGCATTGCCGTGCTCCAGCAACTGCGGCAATTGCCGGCTCACTGGGTGGTTTCGATCAGGCTCAGGCTGGCAGAAGGATTTGCCGGCGCATTGCATAGCCTGTCGATGGCAGGGTTCACATTCACCGGAATTGTCCCCGATGATCGCAGCGAAGGTTGGCTGGCGCTGTTTCACCGGGACTACGTGCCGCGCCAGTTGCAATTGCACTGCGTGCGCATGCAACAGTTGCAGGATCAAATACAGCAGCGCTTCGCCGATTGCTGCAATAGCGAACTGCAAGCTGGCTGAATGAAAGACCGGCAGGCCCGCCAAGAGATTGTGCGGGCCTTTTTCCGTGGTTTTTACGCCTTGGCTTTGACGCCACTGTCCACAGGTTTAGGCATGTTGCCCTCACCGTAGGTTTTCAGGTTCTGCAGGACGTAAATCGCTTTCTTGAACTCGGGAATCAGGCTCTTGCCGTAGGCATTGCCATTGAGCCCATTGGTCTGGATGGCATCGAGCTGGGTCGCGAAATACTCAAGCGCGTTGAATTTCGCATCGATATCTTTCGTCACGCCAAAACGATCGAACTTGTCGCCAGCGTTCTTTAGCGTAAAGGAAGTGATCTCGGAGATCAGCCCGCGGCCTCGCAAGAGTTCGCTCAGATTGCCCAATTGCTTAACCGAAACATTGGATGGATCGAAACCCTTGATAGCCTTGCGCAAACCCTGCTTGTCCATTTCGGCAGTATTCAGCGCGGTGGGGTTGTTGCCCACCATGGTGAGCATCTGCTGCACCTTGACGCTCTGGGACACTTGTTTTTTTGCGCCGGTGTCGCGTACCAGAATCCCTGCCTTGGCCTGCCAGCCGCCGACTATACCGATCGTCATGAGAAGACTCCCTGTGAAATGACCATGAAATGTCCGTGTTGAACGCCTCTAATGGCCGCGAGTATCAGCGGGCGAACTGATGGCACCAACTTCTTTCTGCATTTTTTTACAAATCTTGTACATTCCCGATACAAACAGCCCCAATGCCGACAAACGATGAGCCAGAGGGGCTGCGCCTGTCGATGAACAATCGGCTTTTGACACTGACCAGCTGGCAAGCCCGCTTGAATGTATCGACGCTGATACCGACCAGTCATCGGTCGCCATCTTTTTAGTACGCCAGTGCCTCAAGCTTCTTGCCGGCGCGACGATACGCTGGGATACCCGCACTGTTTAACGCTTTGCCCCCTAACAAGAATCGCAGTTCAAGGACCGGATCCCCATGCCCGCATTCCGTACCATTCAGGCTCGCTACACGCTGTTTCTGGTTCTGTTCATCCTGCTGTTGTCGGTGTTGACCGTGGTCGGCATCAGCCAACTGGTCGCGCCCAAACTGCGTCATACCGAAGAACAAGTCGTCCTCAACCGCATCGCAGAAGTCGCCGAGCAGATTCAAGGCGAACTGAACAAAGTGCAGGCGCAGCAACGCAGCATCACTCAGACCATCCCGCTGCTCGACAGCGCCGCGATCGATACGGTGTTGCCGGGGTTGGTGGATCAATACGGCGAGCTAAAGGTTTTTGGTGGCGGCATCTGGCCGTTGCCGGGGCAGCGTGAAGCCGGGCGCAACAAATTCAGTACGTTCTGGCATCGCGATGCCTCGGGCAAATTGGCGGTTAACACCTTCTGGAACAGCGACGCGGCGCCCAACTATTTCGACCAGAGCTGGTACAAGGGCGGCATGGCGACACCGCGCGGTCAGTGCGCCTGGGCCGCCGCCTACAAGGACGATGCCAGCGCCGAACCACGCACCAACTGCGCCATGGCCATCCAGAAAAACGGTAATGCCTGGGGCGTGTCGACCATTGACGTCACCCTCGGCTTCTTCAACGATCTGGTGGCGCGCAAGGAAAAAGACCTCAACGCCGAAATGCTCATCGTTGAAGCCGACGGCAAGATCATCAGTAACAGCTCGCGCATCAGTGGCCAGATCGTGCTGAAGAACATCAGCGAACTGGCCGGCACGTCGACCTTCGCCAGCCAGGCCAAGGCCGGCCTGCAGAATCGTGATCAGGCGCAACGCGTCGAGTTCGACAACAACGGCGAAGCCAGCACCTTCTTTATGCGCCCGATTGAAGGCACGCCGTGGTTCCTCGCCACCGCCCTGCCAACGAAAATGCTCACTGCCCAACGTGATGACGTCCTCAGCACCCTGAGCCTGTTGCAAATCCCGCTGGTGATCCTGCTCGTGCTGTTGCAGGTCTATGCGATCCGCCAGTTGATCTCGCGCCTGAAAGCGTTGAAAGCCAACATCGATTCGCTGTCCAGCGGCGACGCCGACCTGACGCGACGCATCACCATTCGCGCCGAGGATGAACTGGGCGCCATCGGCCATTCGGTCAACACGTTTATCGCTTACCTGCAGAACATGATCGGCGAAGTCACCCAGGCCACCGGCGCCATGGCGTCGAGCCTCGACAATCTGCAACGTACTTCGGCGCATACCAGCCACATCCTGCTGCGTCACGCCTCGGAAACCGATCAGACCGTCACCGCCATCACCGAAATGAGTTCGACGGCGGAAAGCGTCGCGCAAAACGCCGCCGAGACCGCAGCGTTCACCCAGCGCGCCAACGAAAACGCCGACCGCTCACGCGTGGTGGTGGGTGAAGCGACGAGCAGTGTGGTTGCGCTGATCGACGAAGTGGCCAGCGCTACACACAAAGTTGAAAACATGCAGCAGGACGCCCAACGCATTACCGAGATTCTCGGCGTAATCGGGGCGATTGCCGGCCAGACCAACCTGCTCGCGCTCAACGCTGCGATTGAAGCAGCCCGTGCCGGTGAGCAGGGCCGAGGCTTCGCCGTGGTTGCCGACGAAGTGCGCGCCCTCGCCGCTCGCACCCAGGCCAGCACTTCGGAAATCAACGAGATGTTGACGCGTCTGACGCAAGGCGTGAGCTCCTCGGTCAGCGCCATGGAAAATACCCAGGCGAGTTGCCAGTCGGCGGCGGATGCCACCGCGCGCGTCAACTCGGGCCTTGATGAAATGGCCGGCTCGGTCAGCCACATCAACAGTCTCAGTACCCAGATCGCTACCGCCGCCGAACAGCAAAGCGCAGTGACCGAAGAGATCAACCGCAGCATGGTGCAGATCCGCCACATGGTCGATGAATTGGTGCAGAGCGGTCAGGCCAGCGAACTCAACACCCGGCAACTGCTGGAAGCCAACAGCCGGGTAAGCGCAATCATGGGACGCTTCAAAGTCCGCTGATTCATGCAGGAATTCCTGCCAACCCTATAACCCCTGTGGGAGCGAGCCTGCTCGCGAAAGCGTCCTTTCAGTCACTACTTCCAGTGCCTGACACACGGCCTTCGCGAGCAGGCTCGCTCCCACAGGGTTCGACGGCTTTCACACCATCGCCAGATGTGGCCACCTGACAACTTTGTCATCTCGCGCTCAGCAACCTGTCAGCCTTGATCTACGATCATCCTGCCAGCCTGCCTTGCAACAACTGGAAACATTGCGTTGATGCCAGACGGGAAAAACCGGTCAAAATGCGTTCTTTTCTGATCGTCACCCGAGCCGAGAATCCGTCATGCGAACCCACCTGCGTCTGGTCGCCCTGAGCGCCCTGTTCCTTTCATCCCTGGCCCAGGCAGCCGATCTGATCCCGATCGAAGTCCATCGCGACGCCAATTGCGGCTGCTGCAAAAAATGGATCAGCCACCTCGAAGCCAACGGTTTCAAAGTTGAAGATCACGTCGAAAGCGACATGAGCAGCTTCAAGCAGCAACACGGCGTACCACCGCGTCTGGCGTCCTGTCACACCGCAATCATCAACGGTAAATTCGTCGAAGGCCACGTACCGGCTGAACAAGTGCTGGCCCTGAGCAAGCGCAATGACCTGCTCGGTGTTGCCGCACCGGGCATGCCGATGGGTTCGCCGGGCATGGAAATGGATGGCATGAGCGATGCCTATCAAGTGATCGGCCTGAAAAAGGACGGTGCTGACGTGGTGGTGGCGGACTACCCGGCCCATTGATCGGCGCGGCTTATTTCGGGCTGTTCTTCGCCGCGTTCGGTGCTGCGACATTGTTGCCGCTGCAGTCCGAGGCGTTGCTGGTCGGGCTGATCGTCAGTGATCGTTACTGGCTCTGGGGACTGCTCACGGTCGCGACGCTAGGCAATGTGCTCGGCTCGCTGGTCAATTGGTGGCTGGGCTGTCGGCTCGAGCGATTTCAGGATCGGCGCTGGTTTCCGGTCAGTCCCGCGCACATGGCCAAGGCGCGCAAGCACTATGAGCGCTACGGCCACTGGTCGTTGCTACTGAGCTGGCTGCCGATCATCGGCGACCCGCTGACGCTGATCGCCGGTGTCATGCGCGAACCGCTCGGACGGTTTCTGTTTATCGTAACCCTGGCCAAAAGCGCACGTTACGGCGTGCTGGCCATGCTGACGCTGGGGTGGCTGGGGTGAACGATCGGGCGCGGGCATTGCCTGTGTTTAACGTCGCCATAATCCGGCCGTTCCAGCATCGGCCGCTTTCAAACGGAGTTTGACCTTATGTCTGTCACGTTTTCCCGTTGGCTCCCCTCACTGCTCCTCTGCGCCGCCCTGCCCTTGTCTGCGCAGGCTGCCGCGCCAGCCGAAGCAATGCCCGAAGGCCCGGCTTACGGCCCGGAACTGCAAGGTTTCGAATACCCTTACACGCTTAAACACTTTGCCTTCCAGTCTCAGGGCAAATCCCTGCAGATGGGCTACATGGACGTCGCCGCTCATGGCAAAGCCAATGGCCGCACCGTGGTGCTGATGCACGGCAAGAATTTTTGCGCCGCGACCTGGGACAGTTCGATCAAGGCCCTGAGCGAGGCCGGTTACCGTGTAGTCGCACCGGATCAGATTGGCTTCTGCACATCGAGCAAACCGGACAACTATCAATACAGCTTCCAGCAACTGGCAACCAACACCCAACAATTGCTCAAAGCGCTGGGCATTCAGAAGGCCACCCTGCTCGGCCACTCCACCGGTGGCATGCTCGCCACCCGCTATGCCTTGTTGTTCCCGGAACAGGTCGAGCAACTGGCGCTGGTCAACCCGATCGGCCTGGAAGACTGGAAAGCCCTCGGCGTGCCCTATCGCACCGTGGATCAGTGGTATCAGCGCGAGCTGAAAGTCAGCGCCCAGGGCATTCGTGATTACGAACGCACCACCTATTACGACGGCCGCTGGAAACCGGAATTCGATCGTTGGGTGGACATGCTCGCCGGCCTCAGCAAAGGCCCGGGCAAAACCCAGGTCGCGTGGAACTCGGCGCTGATCTACGACATGATTTTCACCCAGCCGGTGTTTTACGAGTTCAAAGACCTGAAGATGCCGACGTTGCTGCTGATCGGCACTTCCGACACCACGGCAATCGGCAAGGATCTCGCCCCACCGGAAGTAAAAGCCAAAATCGGCCATTACGAGGTGCTCGGCAAACAAGTGGCCAAGCTGATTCCGCAGTCGACGCTGGTGGAATTTCCCGGCATGGGCCACGCGCCGCAAATGGAAGAACCAGCGCAGTTCCACAAAGCTCTGCTCGACTGGCTGAATACATCCAATCCCGTTCGTTGATGAGGTAAGGCTGATGGCGGTGCAGATTGCAGTAATCGATGACTGGCAGGACGTTGCTCGCGATGTGGTCGACTGGTCAGTGCTCGATAGCCTCGGTGAAGTGACGTTTGAACATGATTACCCGGCCGATAACGCTACGCTCGCCGAGCGTCTGCGCCGCTATCAAGTGATATGCGTGATGCGCGAACGCACGCGTTTCGATGAAGACCTGCTCAAGCGTCTGCCCAATCTCAAGCTGCTGGTCACCGGCGGCATGCGCAACGCGGCGCTGGACATGCCAGCGGCAGCCAGACTTGGGGTCAAGGTCTGTGGCACTGACAGCTACAAACATGCAGCGCCGGAATTGACCTGGGCACTGATCATGGCCGCCACGCGTAACCTGGTGAATGAAGCCAATGCCCTGCGCGCCGGCAAGTGGCAGCAAGGTCTGGGCGGCGATCTGCATGGCAAGACGCTGGGTATTCTCGGTCTGGGCAGTATTGGCCAGCGTGTCGCGCAGTTTGGCCAGGTGTTCGGTATGCGGGTGATTGCCTGGAGCGAAAACCTCACTGCAGAACGAGCTGAACAAGTGGGCGTGACGTACGTCAGCAAGCAGCAACTGTTCGAGCAGGCTGACGTACTGTCGGTGCATCTGGTGCTCAGCGAACGCAGTCGCGGGCTGGTCGATGCGCAGGCGCTGGGCTGGATGAAACCGACGGCTCTGCTGGTCAACACCGCGCGCGGGCCGATTGTCGATGAAGCGGCGCTGATCAAGGCCTTGCAGAAACAGCAGATCGCCGGGGCGGCGCTGGACGTATTCGAGCAGGAACCGCTGCCGGCCATGCACCCGTTTCGCACACTGGACAACGTACTGGCGACGCCGCATGTCGGGTATGTCAGCCGGCAGAACTATGCGCAGTTCTTTTCGCAGATGATCGAGGATATTCAGGCTTGGGCGGCTGGGGAGCCGGTTCGCCTGTTGAACTGACCCTTCTCTGCAAATAGAGGGTGAAGTCACTATTGCTATCGCGAGCAGGCTCACTCCTACAGGGGATCGCATTTCAACTGTAGGAGTGAGCCTGCTCGCGATAGCGTCATAACAGTCACCCCATCAACAAACTGCCCGCACCACAACAGTGCAACCGCACTGACCACTAGCACAAAATCGTGACCGCCCAGTCACCGTTTTGGCCCTCTCTCGCAAAAAAACCTGCACTTCGTCGGTGCGTTTGCCCCGCCAAAGTACGGTTTGCACAGACTGCCAACCGATTGTCGAACAATTTACCCATTTGCTCTGGCCCGCTCTAGGATCTGGCCTAGACTGGTTTTTTCGAGGTACGACCTGCCAGTCACATTGCGGAAAAAAACTCGAAACTTTTGCGCAAAGCGGCGGGTCATCTGAAAGGCAGGGCCAAAGCGACTGGTGCAATCCTTGCAATGGCCTCTACACCCATTCTGCTTGCGCGTGTTGGGTAGCGTTTGCTCACCGATGCGTGGCGCGTTTGCGCCCGGCCACAGGATGTGGCCATGGACATCACTTGTTCCAGACAAGAATCAGATCAACAAAACGGGAGTTACATATGATCAGTGCGGCATTGGATATTCAGGGAGAGCGTGCTCAGCAGTCAGTTGGCGAATCGAGCAGCGTCAGTGTTCCCGGCAGCCGACAGATCAACGTCCCCGGCACCAAGACGCTGACTCCGGTAGCGAGCCAGAATCCGAACAAAAAGAAAGTGCTGTTCGTGACTTCGGAAATCGCCGATCTGGTGAAAACCGGTGGCCTGGGTGACGTCTCCGCCGCCCTGCCCCGCGCCATGGCGCATCTGCACGATGTGCGCGTGCTGATCCCCGGTTACCCGCAGGTAATGCACAGCGAGAACCCGATCCACATCATCGGCGAACTCGGTGGCCACGCTGCGCTGCCGCCGTGCAAGATCGGCCGTATGGACATGCCGGACGGTCTGGTGATCTACGTGTTGATCTGCCCCGAACTCTACGAGCGCGAAGGCTCGCCCTACGGCGCCAACAACGGTCGTGACTGGCCGGACAACCACATTCGTTTCGCCCGTTTGGGTCTGGCCGCTGCCGATATCGCCGCCAACCTCGCACAAATTCACTGGTGCCCGGATCTGGTGCACGCCCATGACTGGCCGGCCGGCCTGGCCCCTGCCTATATGCACTGGCGCGGGCAGCGCACGCCGACCCTGTTCACCATTCACAACCTCGCGTATCAAGGCGTGACCAGTCTCGGCTCCTGCCCTGAGTTGGGCATTCCCAACCATGCCCTCCAACAGGAAGGCATGGAGTTCTACGGCAAGATGTCGTTCCTCAAGGCCGGCATGGCCTATTCGAGCCATATCACCACGGTCAGCGCGACTTATGCGCAGGAAATCACCACCCCGGATTTCGGCTGCGGCCTCGACGGTTTTCTCGCCGCCAAGACCCAGCAAGGCTTGCTCAGCGGTATCCCCAACGGCATCGACGAGAGCTGGGACGCCGCCACCGATCCGCACCTGTTCGCGCCGTTTGCCATCGGTGACTGGGAAGGCAAAGCGGTCAACGCTGCGCATGTGCGCGAACTATTCGAATTGAATGACTCCGAAGGCCCGTTGTTCGCCGTGGTGTCGCGACTGGTCTATCAAAAAGGTCTGGACCTGACGATCGCGGTGTCCGAGTACATCGTTGAAAACGGTGGCCAGATCGCGATCATCGGTCGCGGCGAGCCGGAAGAAGAGCAAGCCATGCGTGAACTGGCGCTGCGCTTTCCCGGGCAGATCGGCGTGCGCATCGGCTTCAATGAAACCGACGCCCGCCGCATGTTCGCCGGCAGCGATTTCCTGCTGATGCCATCGCGTTACGAGCCGTGTGGTTTGAGCCAGATGTACGCCCAGCGCTTCGGCTCGCTGCCGGTGGCGCGCAACACCGGCGGGCTGGCCGACACCATTGAAAACGGCGTCACCGGCTTCCTCTTTGACCAATCCACTGCTGAGAGCTATCAAGAAGCCCTGAGCCGTGCGTTCAAGGTCTTCGCCTTTCCAGAGCTGCTCAATGCCATGCGTTGCCGGGCGATGGCGGCACCTTTCAACTGGTGCAAAGCGGTTGAACCGTACGCCGAACTCTACGAGCAACTGGTGGCCAAGGCACTGGGTAAAGCGCACCACAAATAACCAGGGAGGTTTTCAACGATGCCGTTACGGTCTACTGAAACCTGGCCCCACGGCGCGATCATGCTGGACGCCGAACACACGCAGTTTGCACTGTGGGCGCCGGATGCGTTTTACGTCAGTGTCGAGCTGGACAACGGCCAGTCCCTGCCAATGCTGCCTCAGGCAGATGGCTGGTTCGTGATCAAGACCCGCTGTGCGGCGGGTTCGCGTTATCGCTATAACATCGACGGTGAACTGGAGGTGCCCGACCCGGCTTCCAGGGCGCAGGACGGCGACCTCGACCGTCACAGCGTGGTGGTCGATCCGCTGGCTTATCAATGGCGACACACGGCCTGGCACGGTCGGCCGTGGAGCGAAGCGGTGATCTACGAGTTGCACGTCGGTGCGCTCGGGGGATTCGCGGAAGTCGAACAACATCTGGCGCGCCTTGCGGGCCTGGGCATCACCGCCATCGAACTGATGCCGCTGGCGCAGTTTCCCGGCGAACGCAATTGGGGCTACGACGGTGTTTTGCCCTACGCCCCGCAAGCCTCCTACGGCACGCCGGAACAACTCAAACACCTTATCGACAGCGCCCACGGCCACGGCCTGGCGGTGATTCTCGATGTGGTTTACAACCACTTCGGCCCCGACGGCAATTACCTCCATCGTTACGCCAAAGGTTTTTTCCGCGAGGACAAACACACGCCGTGGGGCGCGGCGATCGATTTCCGCCGCGACGAAGTGCGGGAATTTTTCATCGAAAACGCCCTGATGTGGTTGCTCGAATACCGCTTCGACGGTCTGCGCCTGGACGCGGTGCATGCCATCGAAGACCCGGATTTCCTCACGGTAATGGCCCAGCGCATCCGCGCGCAGATCGACCCGAGCCGGCATGTCTGGCTGACCGTGGAAAACGAACTGAACCAGTCGAGCCTGCTCGAATACGACTACGACGCGCAGTGGAACGACGACGGCCATAACGCCCTGCACGTGCTGCTCACCGGCGAAACCGACGCCTACTACGCCGACTATGCCGCACAACCCACCGAACAATTGGCGCGCTGCCTCAGTCAGGGTTTTGTCTTCCAGGGCCACATCACCCGCCATGGCGAACCGCGCGGCGAGCCCAGCGAACACCTGCCCTCCACGGCGTTCGTGCTGTTCCTGCAAAACCACGATCAGATCGGTAACCGTGCATTCGGCGAGCGCCTGCATCATCTGGCCGATCCGCGCGCGGTGCAGGCAGCGACCGTGTTGTTGCTGCTGTCACCGATGATTCCGCTGATGTTCATGGGTGACGAGTTCGCCGCCGAGCAGCCATTCCTGTTTTTCACCAGTCACCACGGCGAACTGGCGGAACGGGTGCGCGAGGGTCGGCGCAATGAATTCGCCGCGTTCAGCGCCTTCGCCGATCCGCACAAGCGCGAGCAGATTCCCGACCCGAACGGCGAAAAAACCTTCCACGCTTCACAGCCAAGGTTGATCGGTCATGGCAGCGAAAAACAGCAGGAAACCCTCGCGCTCTACCAAAAGCTCCTGCAATTTCGCCATCAATACATCATTCCCCATCTGTCCGGCACGCAAGCGCTCGGCGCGCATATGCTCGGTTATGGCGCGGTCAGTGCGCGCTGGCGTCTGGGCAATGGCAGCGAGCTGCGAATTGACCTGAACCTCAGCGACACGCCAGTGGTCAACCCTCCACAGACCGAGGCCGTGTGGTTGTTTCAACAGCCACCCACCGTCGATCTATCGGAATCGGGCGTACTGCCCGCGTATTGCGCGCTTGTCAGCCTCACGGCCGCAACCCCTTTGCAACCTCTGAATGGAGAGCGCCTATGAGCGATGCGCAACTGGAAATTCTTGCAAGCCGCGCCGGCCTTGCCGTCGACTGGATCGACGCCAACGGCCGCCCGCAAAAAGTCGCTCCGGCGGTGCTGCGCAATGTCCTGATCGGCCTCGGTCACCCCGCCAGCACGGCGCAGGAAATCGACGCCAGCCTGTTGGAACTGCAAGCCGTTCAACAAGATCGCCACTTGCCGCCGTTGTTGACCGCCGATGTCGGTGTCGGCGTCGATCTGGCGCGTTATTTCGCCCCGCAAACGCCGTGTGAAATTCACCTTGAAGACGGCTCGCGGCTGAATCTGAAACTCGATTCCGAAGCGATATTGCCGGGGCTGATCCCGGTCGGCTATCAACAGGTGCACATCAGCGATCAGTATTTCACCTTGGCCGTGGCCCCGGAGCGCTGCTTCAGCGTCGGCGATGCAGTGGATAATCCGATTCCCCGCGTCTGGGGCCTGAGTGCGCAGCTGTATTCGCTGCGCCGCCCCGGTGACGGCGGATTCGGCGATACTCAGGCGCTGGAAGACCTGGTGCGCGTGGCCGGTGAACGCGGCGCCGATGCGGTGGCGATCAGCCCGCTGCACGCCATGTTCAACGCCGATAACGGACGCTACAGCCCTTATTCGCCATCCAGTCGGTTGTTCCTCAATTCTCTTTACGCAGCACCCGGGACCATTCTCGGTGAGCGCGCCTTACGTGATGCGATCGACGCGGCCGGCCTGGCCGAGCAGTTCGCGCAACTGGAAGACCTGACGCTGATCGACTGGCCGAGCACCGCCGACGCCAAGCAGAAACTCCTGCAAGCGTTGTATGAAGGTTTCATCGCCGGTGAGCATCCGCTGCACCCGGACTTCGCCAGTTTCCGTCACGCCGGTGGCGAAGCATTGGAAAACCACTGCCGTTTCGAAGCGATTCAGGAAATGCGCGCCGCCCGTGGCGAGAACCTCGACTGGCGGCAATGGCCGGAACACTGGCACGACCCACGCGGCGCGGCGCTCGAAGCCTTCGCCGAAGAATATGCCGAGCGCATCGGCTATTTCGCTTTTTGCCAATGGCTGATCCACCGCTGCCTGGAACGTGCGCAAACCGCCGCACGCAGTGCCGGCATGGGCATTGGTCTGATCGCCGATCTGGCGGTCGGGGCCGATGGCGCTGGCAGCCAGGCCTGGAGCTTTCAGGACGAACTACTCGCCTCGCTGACCGTCGGTGCGCCGCCCGATATCCTCAACCGCTCCGGTCAGGGCTGGGGCATTTCCGCGTTCTCCCCCGAAGGCCTGATCCGTAATGGCTTTCGCGCGTTCATCGACATGCTCCGGGCCAATTTCGCCCACGCTGGCGGTCTGCGCATCGACCATGTGATGGGCCTGCAACGCCTGTGGGTGATTCCCAATGGCGCGGTGCCGGCCGACGGCGCTTATCTGTACTACCCGGTTGATGACTTGCTGCGTTTGCTGACCCTCGAATCCCATCGTCATCAGGCGATTGTCCTCGGTGAGGACCTCGGCACCGTGCCCGATGGCCTGCGCGAGAAACTCATCGCCCGCTCGATGCTCGGCATGCGCGTGCTGCTGTTCGAACAGGACAACTGTCACTTCAAGCCCATCCTCGACTGGCCGGACAACGCCCTCGCCACCACCAGCACCCACGACCTGCCAACACTCAATGGCTGGTGGCATGGCCGCGACATCGACTGGAACGCGCGCCTGGATTTTGTCGATGCCAACGGTGAAATCGAATGGCGCCATCATCGCCAGCGTGAGCGCGAAGGTTTGCGCAGCGCCTTGAGCCAGGATCCGCAAAACTTTCGCGAGGAATCCCACGAGGCCGATCAAGTAGTCGATGCCGCTGTGCGCTTCCTTGGCCATACCCGCGCCCCCTTGGTGTTGCTGCCACTGGAAGACGCGCTGGGTATCAACGAACAGGCGAACCTGCCCGGTACCATCGACACACACCCGAACTGGTCGCGGCGCTTGCCCGGTACCAGCGAAGCGTTGCTCGATAGCGACGACGCTGCGCGACGGCTTGAGTTACTGGCGTGCGCGCGCCTTCAGGCGGCCGAGCGTGACCAATGAACCAAGCGCTCATCCAGCCACTGCGCGCGACGTTGCGTCTGCAGTTTCATAAAGGCTTCACCCTCGAACAAGCGGTGCCACTGGTACCGTACTTTGCCCGGCTCGGCATCAGCCACATTTATGCCTCGCCGCTACTCGCCGCGCGTGCCGGCTCGATGCACGGCTACGACGTGGTCGATCCGACCCAGGTCAACCCGGAGCTCGGCGGCGAAGCGGCGTTGCGGCGTTTGGTCAGCACCCTGCGCGAACACAACATGGGGCTGATCCTCGATATTGTCTCCAATCACATGGCCGTCGGCGGCAGCGACAATCCGTGGTGGCTCGACCTGTTGGAGTGGGGGCGGCTGAGCCCTTATGGCGAGTTCTTCGACATTCAGTGGCACTCGCCCGACCCGTTAATGGAAGGCCAGTTGTTGCTGCCGTTTCTTGGCAGCGATTACGGGGTCGCGTTGCAGGAGGGCACGCTGAAACTGCGTTTCAATGCGCAGGCAGGCAGTTTCCATGTCGAGCATTATGATCATCACTTCCCGATCTGCCCGAACGATTACGGCGAGTTGCTGAAGCCCGCGGAAGCGCTGAAACCCCTCGCGGATCGCTTCAGCACGCTGAGTTACCAGACCGATGCGCATGCGTTGGCGATCCCGCTGAAGGACGAGTTGCGGCAACTGGCGCGCGACCCGCAGATCCTTGCCGCGATTCAGCGCAACCTTGAGCATTACGACTCGACCACGGCAGAAGGCTTCCAGCAGTTGCATCAATTGCTCGAACGGCAAAGCTATCGCCTCGCCAGTTGGCGCACCGCAGCGGATGACATCAACTGGCGGCGCTTTTTCGACATCAACGAGCTCGGCGGCCTGCGCGTCGAACGCCCCGCGGTGTTCGAAGCCACCCACGGCAAGATCTTCCAGTTGATCGCCGAAGGGCTGGTCGACGGCTTGCGCATCGACCACATCGACGGCCTCGCCGACCCGCGCGGCTACTGCCGCAAACTGCGCCGGCGCGTCGATCGGCTGGCACCGGGCAGGCACTTGCCGATCTACGTCGAGAAGATCCTCGGCGCCGGTGAAACCCCGCGCCGCGACTGGACGGTGGATGGCACCACCGGTTACGAGTTCATGAATCAACTATCGCTGCTGCAACACGATCCGGACGGCGAATACGTCCTCGGTGATCTCTGGCAACGCCGCACCGAACGCCCCGCCGCGTTCATCGAAGAAGCGCAACTGGCGCGTCAGCAGATCCTCAACGGCTCGCTCGCCAGTGACTGCGAAAGCGTCGCTCAGGCCCTGCTGCAAGTCGCCCGCGATGACCTGATGACCCGCGACCTGACGCTGGGCGCGATCCGCCGGGTGTTGCAGGCATTGATCGTGCACTTCCCGGTGTATCGCACTTACATCAGCGCCATGGGCCGCTCGGCGCAGGACGAGGGGTTTTTCCAGCAGGCCATGGACGGTGCCCGGCAAACCCTCAGCGAAGGCGACTGGCCGGTGCTCGACTGCGTGGCGAGTTGGCTCGGTGGCACGCCGTGGCGGCGCAAACCGCGCGGGCGTTCACGGAAGATTCTCAAGCATGCCTGCGTACGCTTTCAGCAACTGACCTCACCGGCAGCGGCCAAAGCCGTGGAGGACACCGCGCTGTATCGCTCGGCCGTGCTGCTGTCGCGTAACGATGTCGGCTACAACACCGAGCAGTTCAGCGCGCCGGTCAGCGACTTTCATGCGGTCAATCAGCAACGGTTGGATGAATTTCCCGACAACCTGCTGGCCACCGCCACCCACGACCATAAACGCGGCGCAGACACCCGTGCGCGGCTGGCCGTGCTCAGCGAGCGCAGCCATTGGTACGCGGAGCAGATCGAATTGTGGCGCGCCCTCGCCCGCCCCGTTCGGGTTGACGAGCAAATGCCGTCGAGTGGCGATGAACTGATCCTCTATCAAGCCTTGCTCGGCAGTTGGCCGCTGCAACTGCGCGATGACGATCAGGCCGGGTTCGCCGACTACGCCAAACGTATCTGGCAATGGCAGCAGAAGGCGTTGCGGGAAGCCAAGCTGCAAAGCAGTTGGAGTGCGCCGAACGAAGCCTATGAAAACGCCGCGCAAGCGTTCACCGAAAAACTCCTTACCGGAGAAGAAGGTGAACTGCTGCGCGCCGCGCTGAGCAAGACCGTCAACAGCATCGCCGCTGCCGGCGCGCTCAATGGTTTGGCGCAAACCTTGCTGCGCATGACCGTGCCGGGGGTGCCGGATCTGTATCAGGGCAACGAGTTCTGGGATTTCAGCCTGGTCGATCCGGACAATCGCCGGCCAGTGGATTACGCCGCTCGCGAGCGAGCCTTGCAGGAGCCATTGCCACCTGTGGAGTTGCTGGCGAACTGGCGTGACGGGCGTATCAAACAAGCCTTGATCGCCCAGGTGCTGAACCTGCGCGTCGAGCATGCCGAGCTGTTTCGGCGTGGCAGCTACCAAGCCCTGGAAGTGCTCGGCAGTCAGGCGCACAACGTGCTCGCGTTTGCCCGCGAGCACGAGGGGAAGCAGGCCATCGTGATCGTGCCGATCCGTTGCGCCACGCTGCTGGAAAACGGTGCTGTACCTCAGGTCGATGCGCTGCGCTGGGGCGATACGCGGGTGGTTTTACCGTTCGCCGCCTCTGACACAAACCTGAAGGGACTTTTTTCAAGCAGCGCAGTCACAAAAAACAGGGAGCTGAATATCAGCGACGCGCTGGGGGATGTCCCGGTCAATCTCTTTATCCAACACTTAACGTAAGCATGAGTTCAGTTCAGGAGCATTGCGATGAGTACCGACGATAAACGCATTCGCGAATTCGCCTATCAGATCTGGGAATCGGAAGGTCAGCCCGACGGTCAGGAAGAACGCCACTGGGAGATGGCGCGCAAACTGGCCGAAGCCGAGGCGCTGGCCCCGAAAAAGCCACCGAAAGCGGCTGGCAGCAAAACCGCTGGCAAGACTGCCGAAACCAAGGCGCCGGCCGCCAAACCGAAACCTGCGTTGAAAGCCAAGCCCGCCAGCGCCGCCAAAGTGATTCCCCCGGGCGAAAAAGCCGCCGAGAAAAAGCCCCGAGCGCCGCGCAAGCCTTCGGCGATCTAAAGCTTTAACGACGATTGAACTGAATGACCGTGTGGCGGGCTCGCTCGCCACCGAGGACGCGTTCGTCCTCAAGAAACCCACCAATCCCCTGTAGGAGTGAGCCTGCTCGCGATAGCCATTTGACATTCGACATCGATGTCGCCTGATAGACCGCTATCGCGAGCAGGCTCACTCCTGCACGGGGATGTGTAAGCCCAGAAATTACCCGTTTTGCAGGAGCAATCATGACCCGTCCAAACAAACCCGAGCCCACCGCGCACGCCGAGCCGTCGAGAATCCGTGAAGGCCTGCCCTTCCCGCTTGGTGCGACCTGGGATGGGTTGGGGGTCAACTTCGCGCTGTTTTCCGCCAACGCCACCAAAGTCGAACTGTGCATCTTCGACGATGCCGGCGAAGTCGAACTCGAACGCATCGAACTGCCGGAATACACCGACGAGATCTACCACGGCTACTTGCCCGATGCGCACCCGGGGCTGATCTACGGCTACCGTGTCTACGGCCCGTACGACCCGGCCAACGGCCACCGATTCAACCACAACAAGTTGCTCATCGACCCCTACGCCAAACAATTGGTCGGCCAGCTCAAATGGTCCGAGGCACTGTTTGGCTACACCATCGGCCATCCCGATGCCGACCTGAGTTTCGATGAACGCGACAGCGCGCCTTTCGTGCCCAAATGCAAAGTCATCGACCCCGCACACACCTGGGGCAACGACCAGCGTGTCAGTGTGCCGTGGGACAAAACCATCATTTACGAAACCCACGTGCGCGGCATCAGCATGCGTCACCCCTCGGTGCCGGAAAACGTGCGCGGCACCTTTGCCGGTCTGATGAATGACGATGTACTCAAACACATTCGCAGCGTCGGCGTTTCGTCGGTCGAGTTGCTGCCGATCCACGCCTTCGTCAACGACCAGCATCTGCTGCACAAAGGCATGACCAATTACTGGGGCTACAACAGCATCGCGTTCTTTGCCCCCGACCCGCGCTACCTGGCCAGCGGCAAAATCGCCGAGTTCAAGGAAATGGTCGCGCACCTGCACGAAGCCAACCTCGAAGTGATTCTCGACGTGGTCTACAACCACACCGCCGAGGGCAACGAGCAAGGCCCGACCCTGTCGATGCGCGGCATCGACAACGCCTCCTACTACCGCTTGATGCCCGACGACAAGCGCTTCTATATCAACGATTCCGGCACTGGCAACACGCTGGACCTGAGCCACCCGTGCGTGCTGCAAATGGTCACCGACTCGCTGCGTTACTGGGCCACGGAAATGCACGTCGACGGTTTCCGCTTCGACCTGGCGACGATTCTCGGCCGCTATCACGACGGTTTTGACGAGCGTCACAGCTTCCTCGTGGCCTGCCGTCAGGACCCGGTGCTGCGTCAGGTGAAAATGATCGCCGAGCCGTGGGACTGTGGCCCCGGTGGCTATCAGGTCGGCAACTTCCCGCCGGGCTGGGTCGAGTGGAACGACAAGTTCCGTGACACCGTGCGCGCGTTCTGGAAAGGTGATGACGGTCAGGTTGCAGACTTCGCCAGCCGCATGACCGCCTCCGGCGAGATGTTCAATCAGCGCGGACGCCGGCCGTATTCGTCGGTGAACTTCATCACCGCGCACGACGGTTTCACCCTCAACGATCTGGTTTCGTACAACGACAAGCACAACGAAGCCAACGACGAGAACAATCAGGACGGCAGCAACAACAATCTATCGTGGAACCACGGCGTCGAAGGGCCGACCGACGATCCCGAGATCAACGCGCTGCGCCATCGTCAGATGCGCAATTTCTTCGCCACCCTGCTGCTCTCTCAGGGCACACCGATGATCGTCGCCGGCGATGAATTCGCCCGCACCCAGGACGGCAACAACAACGCCTATTGCCAGGACAGCGAGATCGGTTGGGTCAACTGGGACCTGAGCGAGGATGGCAAGGCGCTGCTGAAATTCGTCAAACGTCTGATCAAGTTGCGTCTGGCCTATCCGATTCTGCGACGCGGGCGTTTTCTGGTCGGCGAATACAACGAAGACATCGGCGTCAAGGACGTCACCTGGCTGGCGCCGGACGCCACCGAGATGACCACCGAGCATTGGCATGACGCACACAATCGCTGTCTCGGCATGTTGCTCGATGGTCGCGCGCAGGAAACCGGGATTCGCCGCAAAGGTGGCGACGCGACGCTGCTGCTGGTGGTCAACGCGCACCACGACATCGTCAATTTCACCTTGCCGCAAGTGCCTGACGGCGGTTTCTGGACGTGCATGATCGACACCAATCAGCCGTCGATTCGCGGTCAGGAACGTTTCGATTTCGGTCATGAATATTCCGTCACCGGGCGCTCACTGCTGCTGTTCGAGCTGCAACACGAAGAAGAAGATTGATATGGACTTGCACAGCTATCTCGCCCGGCGCCCGCCGGACTACGCCAATACCACCGCCCTCGGCAGTTGCCTGCGGGCGATGGTCGAGGCCGGGCATGACCGTTTGCCGCTACCCGGCAGCGGTCGCACCCTGGAACGTTTTCAGCACTTGGCCGATGTCGGCGGGCATGATCTGGGCCTGTGCAAACTCTTCGAGGGGCACACCGACGCACTGGCAATCATCGAGCAACTGGGCGGTTCGCCGACGCCCGGCAGTACGTGGGGCATGTGGGCTGCGGAGCCGCCGCAGGCTCGGGTCAAGGTTTCGGCGGCCGGGCACATGGTCGCGCTGCACGGGCGCAAAGCCTGGTGTTCTGGCGCGGCGGTACTCAGCCATGCCCTGCTGACCGCGTGGGACGCTGACGATCAGCAGCAACTGGTCGCCGTCGCCCTCGATCAACCGGGCGTGACCATCACCGATCAGGGTTGGCAAGCGGTGGGCATGGCGGCGACCGGCAGCGTCGAAGTGGTGTTCGAAGGCGCCGAAGCACAGGCGATCGGCAACCCTGGCGACTATCTGCAACGCCCGGGTTTCTGGCAGGGCGGGATCGGCATCGCTGCCTGCTGGTACGGTGCCGCACGGCAGCTTGGCGAAAGTCTGCGCCAACACTGCGCGCGACGCGAAGAAGCCCACGCCCTCGCCCATCTCGGCGCGGTCGACACGGCTTTGCAGGCTGGCGCTGACGTCTTGCGCTTCAGCGCACTGCACATCGATGCCCATCCCGAGGACGACGCCGAATTGCTCGCGCGGCGGGCCCGCGCGGTGGTCGAGCAATCGGCCGAACAGGTGATGCGCGAAGTGGGCCGAGCCCTGGGTGCCGGGCCTTTTTGCAAAGACCGGCATTTCGCCCGGTTGATCGCCGATCTGCCGGTGTTTCTGCGGCAAAGCCACGCCGAACGCGATCTCGCCGCCCTCGGCCAACTGATCACCGCGCAATCGGATGAGGTATGGACGCTATGAGAACCAATCCAATCGTCGGCCAGGGAACATCCCTGCATCAATGGCAAAGCTCACGACATCTGGCGGAGCTCGACAGCATCGACATCCTTAGTCTGGTGCCGCCTGGCTCACGCGCGGTGATTGTCGCGCCGCATCCAGACGATGAAGTGCTCGGCTGCGGCGGTTTTCTGCAACGGCTTGCCGCTGCCGGGCGTGAGCTGCAACTGATCTCGGTCACCGATGGCAGTGCCAGCCATCCCGGCTCCGCGCGCTGGCCGGTGGCACGGCTGAGCGTGGTGCGTGCGCAGGAGTCCGCCGAGGCCCTGCGCCGTCTCGGCCTGCCGATGCATCGTTTGAAGTGGCTGCGCGCGGGTTTCACTGACACACAGGTGGCCGCTGAAGAACCCGCCTTGCGCGCCTTCATCCAGCGGCATCTGCGCGCCAACGATGTGCTCTTCACCACCTGGAGCGAAGATGGCCATTGCGACCATGAAGCCGTCGGCCGCGCCAGTACCGAAGCGGCGCGGCTTGTCGGTGCGACCTGCCACGAACTGCCGGTATGGACCTGGCACTGGGCAACGCCGGAAGACGCTTTGGTGCCATGGCAGCGGGCGCGCAAGATTCTCCTGTCTCCCGAGCAAATCGCGCGCAAGCGTCACGCCGTGCACGCTTTCACCAGCCAATTGGAGGGCGACGCCGAATCCGGACTGGCGCCGGTGCTTGCGCCTTACGTGCTGGACCGGCTGCTGCAACCGTTCGAAGTGGTGTTCTTGTGAGCGTCGAAGACCGCTATTTCGAAGGGCTGTTTGCCGGCAACGATGATCCGTGGGCGTTTCGCCAGCGCTGGTACGAACAGCGCAAACGCGCAATCACTCTCGCCGCCCTGCCGCGTGCGCACTATCGGGCGATTTTCGAACCGGGCTGCGCCAATGGTGAATTGAGCGCCGAGTTGGCAGGTCGTTGCGACCGTCTGCTGTGTTGCGACACGGCGAGTGCGGCCGTCAGTCTGGCGCGTACCCGACTAAGCCTGTTCGATCACGCCGAAGTCCGGCAAAACCGCTTGCCGGACGACTGGCCGGAGGAAAAATTCGACCTGATCGTATTTAGCGAAATCGGCTACTACCTCGACAGCAAGGATCTGACAGAAGTGATCCGTCGGATCAGTCACAGCCTGACCGCTGACGGTCAATTGCTCGCCTGCCACTGGCGGCCGCCGATCGATGACTGCCCGCTGAATGCGCGACAGGTACACGACCTGATCCACGAACAATTGCATCTGCCGCGACTGGCGCTGCATCAGGAAGCCGATTTCATTCTTGAGGTGTGGAGCCGCGAGCCACGTTCAGTGGCGGCACTGGAGGGTTTGCGATGATCGGCATCCTGATCCCGGCGCACAACGAAGAGGCGCTGCTCGACGATTGCCTGAGCGCAGCGATGCGCGCCAGCAGGCACGGACTGCTGGCTGGTGAGCGGGTCGAGGTGTTGGTGGTGCTCGACAGTTGCACCGATCGCTCGGCGCAGATTGTCAGCCGTTACCCGGTGCAGAGCCTGCACATTGAGGCGCGCAATGTCGGTCAGGCGCGTGCCGCCGGGGCGCAGGTTCTGCTGGAGCGCGGTGCCCGCTGGATCTCCTGCTCGGATGCCGACAGTCGCGTGGCCGACGATTGGCTGGTGGCGCAACTGGGCCTGGGGGCAGACGCGGTGTGTGGCACCGTGACGGTCGAACACTGGCCTGAGTCGTTCGCCGAAGCCGCGCAAATTCGCTATCACAGCCAGTATCAGGCCCGCGATGACCATCGGCACATCCACGGTGCCAACCTCGGCATCAGCGCCGACGCCTATCGCTGGGCCGGAGGCTTCCCGCCGCTGGTGTGCGATGAAGATGTGCAGTTGGTCCGGCAACTGCAATTGTCCGGTGCCGACATCGCCTGGAGCCATCGCCCGCGAGTGCATACCAGCGCCCGCCTCGACAGCCGCGCCCGTGGCGGATTTGGCGACTACCTGCGAAATCTGGCACAGCTTTGACAAATAAATCCGGATCAGATTGATCTGTAACGCGACGAACTGTACTTCATGAGCAATACTCTGCTGCGCGGCAATCCAGGGTTCGGAGCGTCGCATGGCATTTACCCCGCCTTCACGGGTCGTTCGCGACAACCATCGAGGTTGCAAGCACGACTGAGGGCCAGACTCAACAAGGACGTCATCCCCCATGAAACCGTTATTTCTCAGCGAAAACAGCCCGAACGGGCAGATCTGGAACAGCGCCGCGCAACTCGACAATATTCCGGTCATCGCCACCCAAAGCCTGGTTCCCCCTGGCGCGCGCGCCGTGGTGATCGCCCCGCATCCCGGTGATGAAGTGGTGACTTGCGGCGGCCTTCTGCAATTGCTCGCCAGCCTCGGCCATCCGTTGCAACTGCTGTCGATCACCGACGGCAGCGCCAGCCACCCCGGTTCACGTCAATGGTCGGAGAAACGCCTGAGCGTGTTCCGTCCGCAGGAAAGTGTCGAAGCCCTGCGGCGCCTGGGCTTGCCCATGCACAGTTTGAAGTGGGTACGCGGTGGTTTCACCGATAACGCGCTGCTGGATCAGGAACGCCAGCTGACCGACTTCATCGGCCGCTACCTGCGCCCCGGCGACGTGGTGTTCAGTACCTGGCGCGAGGACAGCAATGACGACCATGAAGTCGTCGGCCGCGCCAGTGCCAAGGCTGCCGAGCTGGCTGGCGCCAGCTATCACGACGTGCCGGTCTGGGCCTGGCACTGGCCGGAACGCGATCACGCGCTGATCCCCTGGCAGCGCGCGCGCAAGCTGCGCCTCGACACCTGGACCGTCGCCCGCAAGAGCCACGCCACCCATGCTTACGCCAGCCAGCTGAAGGGTGAGCCGGCCATCGGCATCGCGCCAATGTTGCCGCCGGTGATTCTTGAGAGGATGCGTTTGCCCTACGAAATCGTCTTCGTCTGACAAGTACCTTGGAGGAGCTGCCGAAGGCTGCGATCTTTTGATCTTGATCTGCAGAAGCAGAAGCAAAAGATCGCAGCCTCGTTTCACTCGACAGCTTCTACAGATGAATGGCGCCCCCAAGCAAAAGGAACTGCCGCCCCTCCCCATCAGTCGCATGAATAAGCCGACCGCTATCCAGAGGAGTCACCGTGTCCAGCGATCCCGAGCGTCATGTAGTCGACGCGCCCGTCATCCATCGTCTCAGGGTGCTGACGGTCAACACCCACAAAGGTTTTACCGCGCTGAATCGGCGCTTCATCCTTCCGGAACTGCGTGAAGCGGTGCGCAGTACCTCGGCCGATCTGGTGTTCTTGCAGGAAGTGGTCGGTGAACACGAGCGTCATTCCAGCCGCTACAACGAATGGCCGCAAACCTCGCAGTACGAGTTTCTCGCCGACAGCATGTGGAGCGATTTCGCCTACGGACGCAATGCCGTCTACCCCGACGGCCACCACGGCAATGCGCTGTTGTCGAAATACCCGATCCGTGAATACCGCAACCTCGATGTCTCGATCACCGGACCCGAACGGCGCGGCCTGTTGCACTGCGTGCTCGATGTACCGGGGCATGCCGAAGTGCATGCGATCTGCGTGCATTTAAGCCTGCTCGAAAGTCATCGGCAATTGCAGCTGCAGCTGCTTTGCCAACTGCTCGAATCGCTGCCCGACGACGCCCCTGTGATCATTGCCGGCGACTTCAACGACTGGCAACTTCAGGGCAACGTCGCCCTCGCCCGTCGCGACTATCTGCACGAAGCCTTCGAGCGGCATCACGGGCGCCCGGCCAAGACTTATCCGGCACGCTTTCCACTGTTGCGACTGGACCGTATCTACCTGCGCAATGCCAGCAGTCATGATCCCCGGATCCTCGGCAACAAGCCGTGGACGCATCTCTCCGATCACTTGCCGCTGGCGGTGGAAGTGCATTTGTAAGCGCGATTCTGACAAGACCGTCTGTCAGCCCCGCTTGAACCGCGAGGAAAACCATCTACACCTAAATCAGCTCAGGGAGTAGCGCATTCAATCTGTTAGGTCATGGAGTTGATGTAAGGCATCAGCTGTAAACGATGCCGGACCCATGGCATACCCAAGGATGAATTCCCCCCGAATTTGCCGTAGGGAATGACCATGCCGCGCTACTCCACGCCTCTGCGGACACTACCGCACGTTTTGTTCCTGCCCGCTTCCTTGCTGTTATTGATCCTCCAACCCGTTTCAGCGGCCTGCACGCTTGTGCCGGGGCCTGGCAATGACAACTTCACCTGTGACAGCGGCACCAGCAGTTCACTGACGGATCTCGCCGGCAACAACAGCCTGACCCTCCCCGCCAACAGCACTGGCCAGATCAATGGCGGCGTAACTTTCGGCGCAGGTGCCGACCGGGTCGAGATCAATTCCGGCGTGATCACCGGCGCGGTCAGTCAGGGCAACGGCGTCGATGATTTCGTCATCAATGGCGGGTCTATCGGTTCACTGGCCCAAGGCGATAGCCGCGATACGTTCCTGATGACCGGCGGCACCATCGTCGGCGCTTTCGAGGACGGTGATGTCGCACGCATGACCGGCGGCACGATCGGCCGGGTCGACATGAAACTCGATAACAATATTTTCAACCTGTCGGGCGGGCAGATTTTCGGCAATCTGGTGACCGGGTTCGGCACCGATACGATCATCGTTTCCGGCGGCCGCATCGGCGGCAACATCAGTGTCAGCGGCGGTAACGACAGCATCACCGTCAGTGGTGGGGAAATCGTCGGCGAGATTCGCGCCAGCGTCGGTGATGACGCTTTCATGTGGGACGGCGGCGGGATTATCCGCTCGGCGATCCTGATGGACATCGGCAATGACACGGCCACCCTGCGTAATCTGGACGACAGCATTCTTGCGCTGACGCCCAGCATTGATGGCGGCGTCGGTACTGATACGTTGACGCTGGACAACACGCGCACCGCCCTGCCTGTACGCCTTATCAATTGGGAAACAGTCAACCTGAGCAATGCCTCGCAGCTTGATCTGGGTTCGTCCAGCCTGGTGCTGGGTGACGCGGGAACCGGCACGGGCGCGTTGAACATCGACGCCAGCAGCACACTGTTTTCCACTCAGGGCAGCGTTGCGCCAGCGCTGGCGGGACAAAACGTGACGCTCAACAACGCCGGGATCATCGACCTGACACAAGGCAACAGCCGCACCAACGACACACTGACCGTGCAAGGCAACTACGTCGGTAATCGTGGTCAGTTACTGCTGCAAAGCGCCGTTGCTGGTGATGATTCGGCAAGCGACAGACTGATCATCAACAACGGCAGCCTTGGCGGGTCGACGGTCATCAGTGTCAGCAACGTCGGCGGTCTGGGCGCACTGACTCAGGTCAATGGCATTGAACTGGTGCAGGCACAAGGCAGCGCTGTCAGCAGCAATACGGCGTTTACTCTCAGCGGCCCGGTGTCTGCCGGCGCTTACGATTACTACCTGTTCAAGGGGGGCGTCACCGCCGGCACCGAGAATAACTGGTATCTGCGCTCAGCCGTTGTCGCACCGCAATTGATGAGCGTGCCCAATCCCGATCCGGCATTACCGCCGCTTCTGGTTCCAGTCGTGGCCACGCCCATTGCGGCGGCCATCACCCCGCTCGACGGCGCGCCCGGCGAAGCGCTGTCCATCGCCTCGCTGCCGGTGTTACCTGCCGCCGTGGCCGGTGCCGCGCCAATTCCCCTGTATCGCCCGGAAGTACCGACCTGGTCGGTGTTGCCGCCCGCTGCCGCGCAACTGACGCTGAATGCACTGGGAACGTTTCATGATCGTCAGGGCGAGCAGCGCCTGCTCAGCGAAACCGGCGCATTTGGCGCCGGTTGGGGCCGGGTCTACGGCAAGAACCTCGAGCAGACCTGGGCCGGTACGGTGACTCCGCGTCTGGACGGCTCACTCAATGGCTTTCAGGTCGGCAACGATCTGTTCAGTTCGCAGAATTCCAGTGGCCAGCACCAGCGCGTGGGGTTCTTTGTCGGCCACAGCCGTTTGCAGGGTGATGTCGACGGTTTCAACGAGGGCTTCCAGCACAACAGCGCTGGCAAGATCAAACTCGAAGGCGACAGCTATGGCCTGTACTGGACGCTCACGGATCCCTACGGCTGGTACGTCGACACCGTGGTGATGGGCACGCGTTTCGACGGCGACAACCATTCCGATCGCGGGGTAAAACTGGACAATCGTGGGCACGCGCTGACCTTGTCGGCCGAAGCCGGTTATCCATTGCCGATCAGTGATACGTGGGTAATCGAGCCGCAGGCGCAGGTCATCCACCAGAAAATCTCCCTCGACAGCCAGGACGATGGTATTTCACGCGTCTCGTTCGATTCCGACGGTGCCTGGACCGGCCGTCTCGGTGCGCGCCTCAAGGGTCGTTATCAAGTCAGCGGTTTGCCGGTGGAACCGTACCTGCGCGCCAATCTATGGCATACGTTTTCCGGAACTGACTCGGTGACATTCGGCACCAGCGATGTCATTACCACCGAACAGAAATCCTCGACAGCAGACATTGGCCTGGGCGTCGTGTTGACCCTCGATCGCGCCGTCAGTGTGTACGCCAGTACCGATTACACCAGCAATATTGACAGCAATGACCTGCGCGGCGTGGTAGGCAATCTGGGTGTGCGGATTAGCTGGTAGACCTTCCGTCGGCAATTAAACCTCTCTACCTCGGGGCTTTCACTGCGTTTTACCATGCAAACAACAACTTAGTTATGTGCAGAAAAACAAACGCTTGCAAACGCTGCTTTACCACTACCGCTCATCGTTCAATTTCTTGACGGGCGCCTTCCAGTCTTCTTATCTCTACCTTACTACCCCCGGAATCACTACCCGGGACGAGCCTTCGGACACTCGCGAAATCGAGCGGTCAGGGTTCGCCCCGCTCCATTCGGTCGCCCCTCGTTCGGGGTAGGAGAGACGCCAAACTCGAGATACCGCATGCGCCTGCAAGGTAGACCTCCATGAAAACGCCCACCATCACCCCACACGAGATCAAAATCACTTTCTGCACAGTGTCGAGTTCGATCCTGCTGTGCTCATCCATGGAGGCGCAGGCCAGCCCTGTGTCGGATGAAACGACCCCGTGGTATCGCGCGGACGTTCCCGTCATGACTTTGCCCGCCACGGTCATTACCCCAGGCCCGCAACGCCTCAGTCCACGTCCAGACCTGCAGGGCACGCGCCTGATCACCGAAGACCTCGCACCGTCGGCCTGGGATGAGCTGTATGGCAGAAGTGCCCGTCAGGCACAAACCGATGTGTTGTCGTCGGGTTACGCGATGCCTGGCAGCGGCGACTTCAAAGGCCCGGCTGTGTTGACGCTGCAAAGTGGTAGCCATACCCAGAAAATCGGCCTGATTGGTGGTCTCAACCAGATTCAAGCCAATGGCAATGGTCCGCTTACCAGCCGCGCCCTGGCAGACCCGAACAGTGACACGCTTAATCTGCAAGGCCAAAGCCTCGGCGCCTATTACAGCCTGATCGGCGCGCAGGGTTGGCACGTCGATTTATCCGCCAGCGGCGGCCGGGTCAGTGGCTTTAGCCGCAACGGCCAAGGCGCGCGGCAAGCCACCGAAGGCAGCGCCATGACTTTTTCGGTCGAAGGCGGTTATCCGATCGGCCTGAGTGAAAACTGGGTGGTCGAACCGCAGGCGCAACTGATCAATCAACGCATCACCCTCGACACGCCCTACGCCGGCTCGGGCAATGCCTCTTCCGCCGATCTGACGGCATGGAGCGGTCGTGTCGGCGCACGCTTGAAAGGCAGTTACGATTTGAACGGCCTGCCGGTCGAGCCCTATGTGCGCACCAACCTCTGGCACACGGTGTACACCGGCAATACCGTGACACTGGATCAGGTCGACAAGATCAGCAGCAGCCGCAAGTCATCTACCGTTGAATTGGGCTTGGGCCTGGTGGCGCGGGTGACGCCGGCAGTGAGTCTGTATGTCAGTGCCGATTACAGCAGTGATGTCGATGACAATGATTTGAACGGGATCATTGGCAGTCTTGGGGTGCGGATGCGTTGGTAGCGTTTGGCTTGGCGGCGAGAGTGTTTGTGCTGACGCCATCGCGAGCAGGCTCACTCCTACAAGGGGAACGCATTCCAAGTGTAGGAGTGAGCCTGCTCGCGATGGCAGCAACTCGCTACTGGATCAACCCTCCGGTTTGAGGATCAACACCGCCAGCGGCGGCAGGTTCAGTTCCAGCGACAACGACTGGCCATGGCTCGCCACTTCCTCGGTAAATGCCCCGCCGCCATTGCCGTAATTGGAACCGGCGTAGGTGTCGGCATCGCTATTGAGCAACTCAGTCCAGCGCCCGGCAAATGGCACACCGACGCGATACGCCTGACGCGGCACCGGGGTGAAGTTGGCCACCACCAGCACCGGTGCGCCCTCCTTGCTCCAGCGCAGCCAGGCATAAACGCTGTTGATCGCATCGTCACCAATCAACCACTGAAACCCCTGCGGCGCGTCGTCCTGATCGTGCAACGCCGGCTCCTCGCGATACAGCCGATTAAGATCGCCAACCAGTTTCTGCACGCCTTTGTGCTCGGAGTACTGCAGCAGATACCAATCGAGCTGCTGATCGTGATTCCACTCGCGCCACTGGCCAAATTCGCAGCCCATGAACAACAGCTTCTTGCCGGGATGGGTCCACATGAAACTCAGATACGCGCGCAAGTTGGCGAATTTCTGCCAGCGGTCGCCGGGCATCTTGTCGATCAGCGAATGCTTGCCATGTACCACTTCATCGTGGGAGATCGGCAGGATGAAACGCTCGGACCAAGCGTAGACCAGGCCAAAACTCAACTCGTTGTGATGGTGGGCGCGGTACACCGGATCCTGCTGAATGTAATGCAGTGAATCGTGCATCCAGCCCATGTTCCATTTGTAGGCAAAACCCAAGCCGCCCTGCTGCGTACTTTGACTGACACCGGGCCACGCCGTGGATTCTTCGGCGATCACCAGCGCACCCGGCGCTTCCAGCTCAACCACATCGTTCAAATGCCGGAGGAAATCGATGGCTTCGAGATTCTCGCGCCCGCCATGACGGTTCGGTACCCACTCGCCAGCCTTGCGCGAATAGTCGCGATAGAGCATCGACGCCACCGCATCGACGCGCAAACCATCGACATGGAAATGCTTCAGCCAGTGCAGCCCGGAGGCGAGCATGTAGCCGTGCACCTCGGTGCGCCCCAGGTTGTAGATCAGCGTGTCCCAATCCTGATGGAAACCTTCCAGCGGATTGCCGTACTCGTAAAGCGCGGTGCCGTCGAATTGCGCCAGACCGTGAGTATCGGTGGGGAAATGCGCTGGCACCCAGTCGAGAATCACGCCGATCTCGGCCCGGTGGCAGGCGTCGACGAATTCGGCGAACTGCGCTGGCGAACCATACCGCGCGCTCGGCGCGAACTGCGAGAGCAACTGATAACCCCAAGAACCACCGAACGGGTGTTCCATGATCGGCATCAATTCGATGTGGGTGAAACCGAGTTCCTTGACGTAAGGAATCAGCCGCTCGGCAAGTTCCGGCCAGGTGTACTGACGCGCCACCTCACCGAGATCATCCAGCTCGCATTGCCACGAACCGGCGTGCAGCTCATAGATCGACAGCGGCGCCGAATGCTTGTGACGATCGCGGCGGCTGCTCATCCAGTCCTGATCCTGCCAGTCGATCTGCAGGGGTTCCGCGACTTTTGACGCCGT
Organism: Pseudomonas sp. MYb2; assembly: GCF_002979955.1. Taxonomy (NCBI): domain Bacteria; kingdom Pseudomonadati; phylum Pseudomonadota; class Gammaproteobacteria; order Pseudomonadales; family Pseudomonadaceae; genus Pseudomonas; species Pseudomonas sp. MYb2. Next base: position 85,284 of record NZ_PCQC01000011.1, on the reverse strand, counting down.
ATCCGGCGGCAGGCTGGTGGCCAGCGCCATCGGGTCGGCCTTGAGCGGCAGAATGCCGTGGGCACCGAGAATCTCGTATTTGTACAGCTCGCCCGCTTGCAGGCGCGGAATGAACAGCTCCCAGACCCCGGACGGATGACGCAGGCGCATGGGATGGCGACGCCCGTCCCAGACGTTGAAATCCCCCACCACTGACACGCGCCGGGCATTCGGCGCCCACACCGCAAAGCGCACGCCGTCGACACCATCCACGGTTCTTAGCTGCGCGCCAAGGCAGGCGCTGAGGTCACGGTGATTGCCCTCGGCGAACAGATACAAATCCATTTCACCGAGCAACTGGCCAAAGCTATACGGGTCCTCGGCGACTTGCTCGCCGCCGGCCCAGCGCGTGCGCAGCTGGTAAGGCCGCGCCTGATCAAAATGACCAACGAACAGCCCCGGCGTTTCGGTCTGCTCCAACGGACCGCGTTCTTCGCCGCTGTCCTTGTCCACTACCACGACGCTCAATGCACCGGGCAGATACGCGCGAATGAATTGCCCACCAGCGCCATCGCCGTGCGGGCCGAGAATGGAAAAAGGGTCGTGATGTTCAGCGCGGACCAAGGCGTCGATATCTTTCGCCGAGGGCAGCAGCGCTTCTTTGACCTGACCCTGTTCCTTGTTTGAGAAACTCATGACTACTCTCCACCAAGATCGGAAAAGGGTTTAAGCCCCGTCAATAACCCGTACAAACCGTGCAACGGCACGGGCAGCCACGTGGGGCGATTTTCGGCTTCATAGGCCACTTCATAGGCCGCCTTCTCCAGGCCGAACAACGCAAGCGCAGCGTCGGCACCTTCAGGATCTTGCCAGGCATGCTCAAGACTAGCTGCCGCGCGGCGATATGCCTGAACAAATGCCTCACGGGCCTCACGCAGATAGCGCTCGGCCACCAGACGCCGCGCAGTTTCAGACTCAGCGCTGTGGTCAACGTTGTGCACGTTGATGGTCATCGCTGCCGCGTAATCGAAGGAGCGCAACACGCCGCTGACATCCTTGTACGGGCTGTGTTTGCCACGCCGCTCGCTCAATGGCCGCGCCGGTTCGCCCTCGAAGTCGATCAGATAGGCATCGCCCTTGATCACCAGCACCTGGCCCAGATGCAGGTCGCCGTGGACGCGGATACGCAAGCCACCCGTGGCTTTTTTCGCCAGATCCTGCACATGCGCAAGAATGGTTTTCTTCTCGTCGATCAGGCGTTTGACCAGCTTCTGATCCGCTGCATTGAGCTCGCCCTGATGTTGCTTAAGCAGCTTCAAGGCATGTTCGACCTGGGCCACGACATCCTTGCCCGTGGCCTGCATGTCCTTGGTGGTCGACACTTGCGGGGCGAAGTCGGCATTGTCGGTTGGCGCGGCGAGCACCTTGTGCATCTCACCCAAGCGCTGGCCGAGCATGCCGGCAAAGTCCCTCAGTTCACCCAACGCGTTGTAATGCTGCTCCTGTTCGGACATGGCATCGGCCAGTTCATCGCGCAGCGCCCGTTCGAGGTTGTTCTGCGTCCATTCCCAGGCGTCGCCCTGATTGCTCAGATAGCCTTGGGCAATCATCAGCAAGTTGTCTTCGCCCTTGCCATCGCGGCGGATAACCGAGCCGAGCAGCGGTGAAATATTGGCAAATCCGGCCTCGGTCAGGTAAGCGCTCATCTCCAGTTCCGGGTGTACGCCAGAAGCGACTTTACGTATCAGCTTGAGCACCAGACTGTTGCCGATCACCACCGAACTGTTCGATTGCTCAGCGGACAGATAACGCACTTCCGCCTCGCCGCCGAGGCCGAGTTTTTCCAGTTGCGCGGTCGGCGCAAAACGGATTTCGCCCTCGGTTGATTCCAGCACCGTGTTGTTCTGCATGCCGTGCAGCACCGCGCGAATGAACGCTTCAAGGCTGAACGCATCGGTGATCAAACCGACTTGTCGCACTCTTCGTACACGCGACAACGCCAATTGCTGCGGCAACGCCGGGCCGACCTGATCTTCGGCAATGAAGCCAAACGGCAATTGATAACGACTGGTCTGCCCAGCGCTGGTGACTTCGATTTCGCTGAGCAGCACCGGATGCTGCGCGTCGCCGAAACGCACGCCATAGGCCAGATGCACCTTGTCGATGCCAGCATCTTTGCCAGCGAACCAGCGCCGGTTCTGCAGCCAGCTCGGCAGGATGCTCTGCTCCAGCGTCGTGCGCGACGGCGCTTCGAGCAATTCCTCCATGCGTTTCTTCAACACCAGCGTGGTGAAGTCCGGCAGGCTCTGCGCCGGTTCGACGTGCCAGCTCGGCATCTGGTTTTCCGCGGCCAGTGCAAACCAGTAGAAACCGTACGGCGCCAGGGTCAGGAGGAAATTCAACTGACCGATCGGCGGGAAGGCATTACCGCCGAGCATCTCCACCGGCACCATGCCGACGTAGGCCGACAGGTCCAGTTCCACCGCTTGCGCACTGCGCGAGACGTTGGCCACGCACAAGATGATTTCGTGTTTGCCATCGACATCGGTGAATTCGCGGGTGTAGGCCAGCACGCGACGGTTGTTCGGTGAGAGCATCTTCAAGGTGCCACGGCCGAAGGCTTTCGACTGTTTGCGCACAGCGAGCAAGCGTCGGGTCCAGTTGAGCAATGAATGCGGATCGCCGGACTGGGTTTCGACGTTGACCGACAGATAGCCGTACTGCGGATCCATGATCGGTGGCAGTACCAGGCTCGCCGGATCGGCGCGGGAGAAACCGCCGTTGCGGTCGATCGACCATTGCATCGGCGTACGCACACCGTCGCGGTCGCCGAGGTAGATGTTGTCACCCATGCCGATTTCATCACCGTAATACAACGTCGGCGTGCCGGGCATCGACAGCAGCAGACTGTTGAGCAATTCGATGCGGCGGCGATCGCGCTCCATCAACGGCGCCAAGCGACGGCGAATACCGAGGTTGATCCGCGCACGGCGGTCAGCGGCGTAGTAATTCCATAGATAGTCACGTTCTTTGTCGGTGACCATCTCCAGCGTCAGCTCATCGTGGTTACGCAGGAAAATCGCCCATTGGCAGTTGGCGGGGATTTCCGGAGTCTGGCGCAAAATGTCGGTGATCGGGAAGCGATCTTCCTGGGCCAACGCCATGTACATGCGCGGCATCAACGGGAAGTGAAACGCCATGTGGCATTCGTCGCCGTTTAGACCTTCGGCATCGGTGTCACCGAAGTACAGCTGAGTGTCTTCCGGCCACTGGTTGGCCTCAGCGAGCAGCATGCGGTCGGGATAGTTGGCGTCGATTTCCGCACGGATCTGCTTGAGGACGTCATGGGTCTCGGGGAGATTTTCGTTATTGGTGCCGTCGCGCTCGATCAGGTAAGGGATGGCGTCGAGACGCAGGCCGTCGATGCCCATGTCCAGCCAGTAACGCATCACCGAGAGCACGGCTTTCATCACTTGCGGGTTGTCGAAATTCAGATCGGGTTGGTGCGAATAGAAACGATGCCAGAAGTACTGGCCCGCGACCGGGTCCCAGGTCCAGTTGGATTTCTCCGTGTCGAGAAAAATGATCCGCGTGCCGTCGTATTTCTGATCGTCATCCGACCACACGTAAAAGTCCCGCGCCGCCGAGCCGGGTTTGGCCTTGCGCGCACGCTGGAACCACGGGTGCTGGTCGGAGGTGTGGTTGATGACCAGTTCAGTGATCACTCGCAAACCGCGCTTGTGCGCCTCGGCGATAAAGCGCTTGGCATCGGCCATGGTCCCGTAATCGCTGTGTACGCCTCGGTATTCGGCGATGTCGTAACCGTCGTCGCGACGTGGCGAGGGGTAGAACGGCAGGAGCCAGATGGTGTTGACGCCGAGGTCGGCGATGTAGTCGAGTTTGGCGATCAGGCCGGGAAAGTCGCCGATCCCGTCATTGTTGGAGTCGAAAAACGATTTGACGTGGACTTGATAGATCACCGCGTCCTTGTACCAGAGCGGGTCTTTGATAAAGGTGGCTGCCTTGGGTTTCTTCGCCATGTGAAACTCCTGTTGAATTCTGGATAAACCGTGAGCCGATCATCTGGCTCGAAAACGCTGAGCAACCTGTAGGAGTGAGCCTGCTCGCGATAGCGGTTTCATATTCAGTAGAGTTGTCGCCTGCAAGATTGCTATCGCGAGCAGGCTCACTCCTACAATGGTTCTGTGTTCAGGCAGTGATTCGCCAAATGCCGAATGGCTGGTAAGCCGGGTCCAGGCGCATGAACTGGTATTTGCCGTGCCAGTCCCAGCGATGGCCGTTCATCAAGTCTTCGCCGTGGGTCGTCGCGTCATCGGGCAGGCCCATTTCCCACAATGGCAGTTCGAAGTTCGCCTCCTGCACGTTATGCGGATCGAGGCTGACCGCGACCAGAATGAAATTGCTGCCGTCAAAGCTGCGCTTGCCGAAATACAGAATGTTGTCGTTCCAGGCGTTGTAGACCTTCAGGCCCAGATGCGTGTGCAGCGCCGGGTTCTGCCGGCGGATGCGGTTGAGCTGGGCGATCTCGGCAATGATGTTCCCCGGCGCGGTGAAGTCGCGAACGCGGATCTCGTATTTCTCCGAGTCGAGGTATTCCTCCTTGCCCGGCACCGGCGCCGACTCGCACAGTTCAAAACCGGAATACATGCCCCACAAGCCCGAACCCATGGTTGCCAGCGCCGCACGAATCAGAAACCCCGGGCGCCCGGATTCGTGCAGGAATGCCGGGTTGATGTCCGGCGTATTGACGAAGAAATTCGGCCGGTAGCATTCGCGCCAAGGCGATTCGTTCAGTTCGGTGAAATACGTCGCCAGCTCAGCCTTGCTGTTACGCCAGGTGAAATAGGTGTAACTCTGCGTGTAACCAACCTTACCGAGGCGCGCCATCATCGCCGGCGTAGTGAAGGCTTCAGCGAGGAAGATCACTTCGGGGTAAAGCGCGCGAACGTCAGCAATCAGCCATTGCCAGAACGGCAGCGGTTTGGTGTGCGGATTGTCGACGCGAAAGATCTTCACGCCCTCCTCGACCCAGCCAATGACGATGTCGCGCAGTTCGACCCACAGACTCGGAATCGCGTCCGGCGCGTAGAAGTCGACGTTGACGATGTCCTGGTATTTCTTTGGCGGGTTCTCTGCGTATTTGATCGTGCCGTCCGGGCGCCAGTTGAACCAGCCCGGATGCTGCTTGAGCCACGGGTGATCCTGGGAACACTGGATGGCGAAATCGAGGGCGATTTCCAGACCATGATCGGCAGCAGCGGCAACCAGTCGGCGGAAGTCTTCGCGGGTGCCGAGTTGCGAGTGAATCGCCTCGTGGCCGCCCTCTTCACTGCCGATGGCATAAGGGCTGCCTGGATCATCCGGGCCGGCGGTCAAGGAATTATTGCGGCCCTTGCGGTGCGCGCGGCCGATCGGGTGGATCGGCGTGAAGTACAACACGTCGAAGCCCATGTCTTGAATCATCGGCAGACGCGCGTGCACATCATTGAAAGTGCCATGACGGCGGGGATCATCGGTGATCGAGCGCGGAAACAGTTCATACCAACTGGCAAACTCGGCCAGTTCTCGCTCAACGTCCATGGGGAATTCGGCGCTGACGCTCAAGTAGGCGCGGTGATCGGCCTCAGCCATCAATTGCGCACTGCGCGAGTGCAGAAACAGCGCGACCTGCTCGGTTTCGAGCAACCCGGACAATTCGTGGTGCAACGCCGCCAGTTGTTCGCTGAGCTGGCCCTCGCTGCGTTCGGCGGCCTGCTGAATCATGGTCCGGCCTTCCTGCAACTCCAGCGAAACGGGGACGGCGGCATTGTGTTTTTTCTCCAGTTCGTACTGAAAACTGGCGAAGTGATCGATCCACGCTTCGATGCAATATAGGTAACGGCCCTGCTGTTCAGGGCGGAACTGGCCTTGCCAGCCATTATTGCCCTGATCGGCCATGACTTCGCTTTGCCATTGCTCTTCGCCTTCCTCGCGCCAGCGGATGCGCACCGCGAGTTTGTCGTGGCCGTCGGCGAACACCTTGCTGGTAACCACTACTTCACGGCCGGCGATCGACTTCACCGCGAACTGCCCGCCATCGAGGGTCGGCATGGTGTTTTCGATGGCAATGCGTGGCAACAGCAAAGCCTGCGACAGTGGCATATGCGGGTTGTAGTTTAATTCTGAGGGTTTTTCAGCAGTCATTGAGCATCTCTCCTTAACGCCCCAAGGACGCTCTTGTGCCGGTTCAGCGTTCGCAATCGAGCGCCTGCCCGGAATGAACTCACTTAGGTTCCGAGCGACCGGCGCCGGGAAAAGTTCAGATGAAATTACCGTGTCAGAAAAGCGGATCGAATTCGCCATGAGGTGGTCAATCCACTTAAGCACTTCTCACGCCATGTGCCACACGGAGGTCATCAGATGAATATCCCGATCCCGGCGGAAACGCCCGATCCGAACATCGACAAACCCACCTTGCCCGAGACCGAGCCGCAGCCGATTCCCGAGCAGGAACCGCCGGGCACCACGCCACCGCCTAAGGAAGAACCGCCGAGCACGATGCCACCCGTCATCGTCTGACTGACAGTGTGACTGATCATTCCCACGCTCCGCGTGGGAATGCAGCCCGGGACGCTCCGCGTCCCAAAGCGGACGCGGAGCGTCCATTGAGGCGTTCCCACGCAGAGCGTGGGAACGATCTCCGGCGCCGGAATGATCAGTGGTCATCAGTCTTCTCTTCTTCTTTTTCGAAGAGCTTCACGATCCGCGGCATCACGCTAAAAATTGCCAGCGCCAGAAAGGTGCTGAGCAACGCCGTTGCTTCCTTGCCCAACCCAGCCGCAACACCGATCGCAGCGGTCATCCACAGCCCGGCAGCCGTGGTCAGGCCTTTGACATGACCTTCATCGCCTTCCTTGTTTTTCAGGATGGTCCCGGCACCGAGAAAGCCGATCCCGGCAATCACCCCTTGCACCACCCGGCTCATCGCATCCGACTCTGCCCCCGAAGTCTGCGGCACCAGCACAAACAACGCCGCGCCGAGCGCCACCAGCATATGTGTGCGCACCCCGGCAGCCTTGCCTTTGTGTTCGCGCTCGAACCCGAGAATGCCACCCAGAATCGCCGCCATCAGCAGGCGCACGGTAATCCGCGTCAGTTGCGAGGCATCGCCGACGTCGGCGAATTCCGCTTGCAGGGTTTCCCACACTTCATGCCACCACGCGTTCATCCGGCAGTCCTTTCCAAGGGTCTATAAAGGATGGACAGCGGCGACCATTAATCAGTTGCGCAGAACGATCGGCGCAGCGTGCGCCCTAACCTTGCAGACCTCCCTGAAAAAAGGACTGCTCCCATGCCTCTCCGAGTCGATGAATCCAACCCCGAACAAAAAGTGTGTTTTTTCACCGTTGAACATGGCGAGGAAATTCGCATTTGCGACACCCTGGAAGTCATGACGGATAGCGAAAAATCCATGTCGTTCGTGGAAATAGAAGGCCGGCGCGTTTACATCAGCGAAAAAGAAGCTGACGCCTTGACCGTCGCAGGCGCCAAAGACGGTCGCAAGCACTTGAAGGCCGACGAGAGTGATTCGGTGATTTGACTGACCCTGATCAAAACCCCGCGCAAACGTCTGCGATAGGCGTTTGCGCCTTTGTCTGCGGGCTGCTTCAAGTTGTCGCAGGCGCTGCGCGAAAACCCATCTGATCCGCTTTTTATTGAAATACCTGAGTCTGTTATGCAAACAGATCGACGCTCATAGTGCTCTGGCCTGATGGAGGCTGATGAGCGAATAACCATGAGCGAACAAATCCCCGTCCGAACCGTAGAAGCAACGCCAACCATTAAAAGTGTGCCCGCACGCCCAATGAAGGCGACGGCCAAGTCCAGTGACAACCAGATCCACACCCGCAGCTTCACCGGTCTGTTCCGCACCCTGCGCATGAGTGGCGCGGGATTTCTGTTTGTGCTGTTTTTCGGCACGGTGTGGCTGAATTGGGGCGGACGTCAGGCAGTGCTCTGGGATCTTTCTGAAAGCAAATTCCACATCTTCGGCGCGACGTTCTGGCCGCAGGATTTCATCCTGCTGTCGGCGCTGCTGATCATCGCCGCGTTCGGCCTGTTCGCCATCACCGTGTTCGCCGGTCGGGTCTGGTGCGGTTACACCTGTCCGCAGAGTTCGTGGACATGGATCTTCATGTGGTGCGAGAAAATCACCGAAGGCGAACGCAACCAGCGGATCAAATTGCAAGCTGCGGCGTGGAGCCTGAACAAACTGGCCCGGCGTGCGGCCAAGCACACGCTGTGGCTGGCGATCAGCGTGATGACTGGCCTGACCTTCGTCGGTTACTTCACCCCGATCCGGCCACTGGCTGAAGAGCTGCTGACTTTGCAGATCGGCGGGGTCAGCCTGTTCTGGGTGCTGTTCTTCGCCGCCGCCACGTACATCAACGCCGGTTGGCTGCGTGAGGCGGTGTGCATGCACATGTGCCCGTATGCGCGGTTCCAGAGCGTGATGTTCGACAAGGACACCCTGACGATTTCCTACGACGTGGCCCGTGGCGAAAACCGTGGCCCGCGCAAACGCGACGTGAAACCGGTAGAAGCAGGTTTGGGTGATTGCATCGACTGCCAGTTGTGCGTGCAGGTCTGCCCGACCGGCATCGACATTCGCGACGGCTTGCAGATGGAGTGCATCGGCTGCGCCGCGTGCATTGACGCTTGCGACTCGATCATGGACAAAATGAACTACCCGCGCGGCTTGATCCGCTACAGTTCCGAGCGCGAATTGCAGGGGGGTAAAACCCATCTGCTGCGTCCGCGTCTGATTGGCTACACCGTGGTGCTGGTAGCGATGATCGGCGCGTTGGCATTGGCGCTGGTCGAGCGGCCAATGGTCTCGCTGGACGTGACCAAGGATCGCGGGCTGTTCCGTGAGAACGGTCAAGGCCAGATCGAAAACATCTACAGCCTCAAAGTCATCAACAAGACCCAGCAACGCCAGGACTACAACCTGACGCTGGTGGATGGCGATGGCTTCCAGCTGCAAGGCAAGACCGAGCTCAGCCTGGCGCCGGGGGAAATTGTCGATGTGCCGGTGTCGGTGGCGATGACCACGGAGCGCCCGGCCAGCAGCTCGCAAACCTTGAGTTTCAAAATTGCCGACAGCGATGAGCCTGAGGTTTACAGCGTGGCGAAGAGCAGGTTTGTGGCGCCGATGAATCGCTGATCCCTTAGAATCCGCTCCCTCACCCCAGCCCTCTCCCAGGGGTAGAGGGAGCCGACCGAGGTGTCTGTCGCTATCCATCGACCTGACAGACTGAGTCGATTACGGATTCAGCAAAGTATTTTCAGGCCGAGTCGATTGTGGATTCAGCAAAACACTTTCAGGCCGAGTCGATTGTGGATTCAGCAAAGCACTTTCAGGTCGGTGTATTTAGCAAGCATCCCCCAATCAGTCCCCTCTCCCTCTGGGAGAGGGCTAGGGTGAGGGGCAGTACTCCTGACACACCTCATCATCAACCAGCACCAAGGCTCCTCGATGAAACGCTACGAAAAATTCGCCGACGACATCGCTGAACTGATCCGCTCCGGTGTCCTCGGCCCCGGCCAGCGCGTGCCTTCGGTGCGTTACGCCAGCCAGACCTACGGGGTCAGCCCGTCCACGGTGTTCCAGGCCTACTACCTGCTCGAACGCCGCGGCCTGATCCGCGCGCGGCCGCGCTCCGGCTACTTCGTCAACACTCACGCGCCGAGCCCGTTTTCCGAGCCGGTGATCAGCAGCCACGTTAACGACTCCACCGAAGTCGACGTCAGCGAACTGGTGTTCTCGGTCCTCGATTCGATCAAGGACCCGAGCACGATCCCCTTCGGCTCGGCGTTCCCCAGCCCCACGCTGTTCCCGTTGCAACGCCTGTCGCGCTCGCTGGCCAGCGCCGCCCGCGAGATGGACCCGCGCATGGTCGTCACCGACATGTCGCCGGGCAATCCGCAACTGCGCCGGCAAATCGCTCTGCGCTACATGGTCGGCGGCCTGATGCTGCCGATGGAAGAACTGCTGATCACCAACGGCGCCCTCGAAGCGCTGAACCTGTGCCTGCAAGCGGTGACCGAGCCTGGCGACCTAGTGGCCATCGAAGCCCCGGCGTTCTACGCCAGCCTGCAAGTACTGGAACGGCTGAAACTCAAAGCCGTGGAAATCCCCGTGCACCCGCGTGACGGCATCGACCTTGGCGTACTTGCGCAGACGCTGGAACGGCATCCGATCAAGGCCTGCTGGTGTATGACCAGCTTCCAGAACCCGATGGGCGCAACCATGCCCGAGGCAAAAAAACAGGAACTGGTCGAACTGCTGCGCCGCCATCAGGTGCCGCTGATCGAGGACGATGTCTACGCCGAGCTCTATTACGGCCAACAGGCGCCGAAACCGGCCAAGGCCTTCGACACCGAAGGTCTGGTGATGCACTGCGGCTCGTTCGCCAAGAGCCTGGCCCCCGGCTATCGCATCGGCTGGGTCGCTGCCGGGCGTTACGCGCAGAAAATCGAACGGCTGAAACTGATGACTTCGTTATGTGCCTCGATGCCGGCGCAAGCGGCGATTGCCGACTATCTGCAACACGGCGGCTATGACCGTCACCTGCGCAAACTTCGCTATGCACTGGAAGAACAGCAGAGCGCGATGCTTGCCGCCATCGCCCGTTACTTCCCGGCGCAGACCCGGGTCAGCCAACCGGCGGGCGGCTACTTTTTGTGGCTGGAACTGCCACCGCAAATGGATTCATTGAAGTTGTTTCAGATGGCACTGGCGCAAGGCATCAGTATTGCGCCGGGGCCGATTTTCTCGCCGACGCAGCGCTTCAGGAATTGTATTCGCCTGAACTATGGCAGCCCTTGGACCGAGGATTCGGAAAAAGCCATGGAGACGTTGGGGCGGATTGTGCGGTCGTTCTGAAAGATTGTTGCTGACTGCACTGGCCCCATCGCTGGCAAGCCAGCTCCCACAGTGTTCTATGTCACCGCGTATGTTGTGTACGACATAGAAACCTGTGGGAGCTGGCTTGCCAGCGATGGGGCCGGATCAGGCAACAAAAATCCCAACGATCAGCGCCCGCCCCCCAAATCAACAAACGTCCCGGTCGCATACGACGCCTTGTCCGACAACAACCAGACAATCGCCTCCGCCACCTCATCCGGCCGCCCGCCACGGGCCATCGGAATCGCCGACTCCAGCTTGCTGACCCGATCCGGGTCGCCGCTCAAAGCGTGGAAATCGGTATAGATGTAACCCGGGCGCACGGCGTTGACCCGAATCCCCTCACCCGCCACCTCCTTGGACAAGCCAATGGTAAAAGTGTCGAGCGCGCCTTTGGACGCGGCGTAGTCGACGTATTCATTTGGCGAGCCCAGACGCGACGCCACCGACGACACGTTGACGATACTGCCACCCTGCCCGCCGTGCTTGGGCGACATGCGCAGGATCGCGTGTTTGGCACAAAGGATCGGCGCCAGGACATTGGTTTTCATGATCTTGAGAATGCGGAATTCGGACATTTCGTCGACCCGCGACTTTTGCCCGACGGTGCCAGCATTGTTCACCAGCGCAGTAACACGGCCCAATTCAGTGTCGACCCGCTGGAACAGCGCGATCACTTCGTCTTCGATGCTGACGTCGGCGCGCACCGCGATGGCTTGTGCGCCCAGTGCGCGGACTTGCTCCAGCACGCTTTGCGCGGCTTGTTCATCCGACTGATAGTTGATGCAGATCCGATAGCCTTGCTCGGCAGCCAACAACGCCGTAGCGGCGCCAATCCCGCGCCCGCCACCGGTGATCACAATGACTTTATCCATGCTGGCCTTTCTCCCCCAATGCACACGTAACAGTCGGGGGGAAGAATAACCGCCATTGGCGGGTTTTGCATGGAGTCTGTGGTGTCTGGGCAGACGCCTTCGCGAGCAAGCTCGCTCCCACAGGGTTCTGTGTCGTTCACACAGCCAATGTGGGAGCGAGCCTGCTCGCGAAGAACGATAACGCAGTCGATCAGACCACCGCCAACTGCTCACCCCGTGCAATATCCTGCATGAATTTCTCCGCCGGCATCGGATGCCCCAGCAGATACCCCTGCAACGAATCACACCCCAACTGCGTCAGAAACTCCTGCTGCACTCCGGTTTCAACGCCTTCAGCGACAATGCGCAACCCCAACGCCTGGCCCAACGCAACGATCGCCGAGACAATCGCCGCATCGTCACTGTCATGCTCCAGATCGCGCACAAACCCACGATCGATCTTCAGCTCATTGGCCGGCAACCGCTTGAGGTACATCAGGCTGGAATAACCGGTGCCGAAGTCGTCAATCGACAGGTCGACGCCCATGTCCGACAACTCCTGCAACACCGTCATGCTGGCATCGGCATCGCTCATGGCCGTGGTTTCGGTGATTTCCAGGGTCAGGCTGTTGGCCGGCAAGTGGTGAGTGGCCAAGGCCTTGGCCACGCTACGAACCAAACCGGTGTGGCAGAACTGCAACGCCGACAGGTTCACCGCAATGCGCCAATCGGTGTAACCGAGCACGTACCACTCGCGCATCTGCCGGCAGGCTTCGTTGAGCACCCATTCACCGATGGGTATGATCAGACCGGTTTTCTCGGCCAGTTCGATGAACTTGTCCGGCATCAGCATGCCGTGGACGGGATGCTGCCAACGCAACAGCGCTTCAGCGCCGACCGGACGGCCATTGGCGGCGTCGAACTTGGGTTGGTAATGCAAGCTGAACTGGCTGTGTTCCAGCGCCGCACGCAGATCCTGCAACAACTGCAATTGCTTGCGCGCGTTGGTGTTCATCGATGCGTCGAAAAAGCTGTAGCCGTTTTTGCCGCCGCCCTTGGCGTGGTACATCGCTGCGTCGGCGTTCATCAGCAGTTCCTGGGCGTTCTGGCCATTGCCCGGATACAGGGCGATGCCGACGCTGGCGGAGATCTGCAAGTCATGCTCGGCGACGCGGAACGATTGCGCAATCAAGCCGACCTGGCGTGCCGCCAGCCCCAGCGCGTCGTTCGGCTCAGTCAGACGCACCAGCAGGACGAACTCATCGCCGCCGATCCGCGCGAGAGTGTCGAGGCTGCGCAAATCTTCACGCAGACGCACACCGACTTCGCGCAACAACTGATCGCCCATGTGATGACCAAACGCATCGTTAACCGGTTTGAAGCCGTCCAGATCGATGAACATCAAGGCAAAACAGCCGCCCTGCTCATGGACCTTCTTCATTGCCTGATTAATGCGATCGTCCAGCAGCATGCGGTTCGGCAAACCGGTCAGGGTGTCGTGCAGGGCCAGTTGCGTGAGTTCGCGGTTGGCCACGGTCAACGAGTGCGCGAGATCGGCGGTGCGCGCTTCGAGGCGCGCGTCGAGAATCGAGGTCAGCAAGGCAATCGACAGCACTGCCAGCGTAGTGATCAACACGAGGCTGTCGAGGCCGTTGCCTTTGAGGCCATTGATCGTCGCACCGCAGAAGCTGCCGTCGGGAAATTGCGCGGCAGCCATACCGGTGTAGTGCATGCCAACTATGGCGATGCCCATGATGATCGCTGCGCCACCACGGATCAGCCGCACATAGGGAGAGTGCTGACGCAAGCGGAAGGCGATCCACAGCGCCGCCGCCGAAGCGCCGACCGCAATCAGCAATGAGGCGCCAAACAACGTCGGGTCGTAGTCGATCCCGGGGGTCATGCGCATCGCCGCCATGCCGGTGTAATGCATGGCACTGATGCCGGCGCCCATGATCAGCGCGCCGAACGCAAGTTGCAGAATCGGCAGCTTCGGCTGGCTGACCAGCCACAAGGCGAACCCGCAGGACAACACCGCGATGAGCAGCGAAAGCGCCGTCAGGGTGATGTCATAGCCCAGATCGATCGGCAGTTTGAAGGCCAGCATGCCAATGAAGTGCATCGACCAGACGCCGATGCCCATGGCAAACGCACCGCCGGCGGTCCAGAAATGCACCGCCCGGCCCTTGGCCGTGGCAATGCGGCCGGTAAGGTCGAGCGCGGTGTACGAAGCGAGAATCGCCACGCACAACGAAATGAAAACCAGGGTGGAGGAATAACTACCGATGAGCATGGGATTTCTCGTGGCCACCCAACGCGGATTGCGTCCATTCCCGGTCGGGCAAATGCGGCGATTGTACTGATTGCACAGAAGAACGCACTGACAAAGTAATCAAATGGCCATCAAGCCGATGAAACGCTTGTTCGATCGTCCGACAAGGCTCTGGAGTGGGCCTTTCTGCAGCTTGCGCAACTCACTGTGTGAGCGAGCCTGCTCGCGAATACGTCCTCCGATTTGATCGTTCCCACGCTCCGCGTGGGAATGCAGCCCGGGACGCTCCGCGTCCCTTCAAAGCCGAACGCGGAGCGTCCGTTGAGGCGTTCCCACGCGGAGCGTGGGAACGATCAGTGAAGCCAACCTTCAGCGGGTGTTATCGCTGACATCCAGCTGCCCGTCCCAGCCACCGCCCAGCGCCGCAATCAATTGCACGCTGGCAATCAAGCGGCTTTGCAGAATGTTCAGCACGCTGCGCTCGTTGCTCAACGCCGTGGCTTGCACCACCACCACATCGATGTAGGCAATCAGCCCGGCCTTGTACTGGTTTTCCGTCAGGCGCAGGGAGTCGCGGGCAGCATCGAGGGCTTCCTGGCGCACCGCCGCTTCGTCCTCATAGACCTTGAGCTGTACCAGATAATTTTCCACCTCGCGGAAACCGTCGAGCACGGTCTGGCGGTACTTGGCCACGGTCTGGTCGTACACCGCTTCCGTGCGATCGACTTCCGCCGAACGAATGCCGCCGTCGAACAGCGGCAGCGCCAGTTTCGGCCCTACCGACCAGAAGCGGTTTGGCAGGCTGATCAGGTTCTGCGAGGTACTGCTGCTGTAGCCACCGCTCAGGCTCAGACTCAGATCCGGGTAATACGCCGCTTTGGCCACGCCGATGTTGGCGTTGGCCGCAATCACCGAGCGCTCCGCCGAAGCAATGTCCGGGCGCCGCTCCAGCAACTGTGATGGCAGGCTCAACGGCACCTGCGGCAGCTTCGGAATGGTCTGCACTTCGGCAATGTTGAAATCCGCCGGCGCTTGCCCGGTCAGCACGGCAATCGCATTTTCGAATTGCGCGCGCTGCCAGATCAGGTCGACGAGATCGGCCTGGGTGCTTTTCAGTTGCGTCTGCGCCTGGGCGACCGCATCGCGCCCGGAAACGCCGGCGCGGTATTGGTTTTGAGTCATTTTCAGCGAGCGTTCGTAAGCGGCAACCGTGGCCTCGAGCAGGCGTTTTTGCTGATCGATCACGCGCAGTTGCAGGTAGTTTTGTACCAGTTCCGATTGCTGGCTCAGGCGCATGGCGGCCAGATCGGCAAAACTGGCCTGGGCGCTGGCCTCATCGGCTTCCAGTCCACGGCGCAGCTTGCCCCAAACGTCAGCTTCCCAACTGACACCCAGTTCGGCGTTATAAGTGTCGCGGATGCCACTGGAGGAACTGCTCAGACTCGAACTGCTGCTGCCGGTGCCTTGGCTGGAACGGGTCTTGCCCACGCTGAGGTCGACACTCGGATAGAACGCCCCGCGTGCGCTGCGCACCAAGGCTTGGGCCTGACGAAACTGTGCTTCCGATTGCGCGACGGTCTGGTTGGAGCTGTTTAGTTTTTCGATCAGCCCGTTGAGCTGTTGATCGCCATACAGCTCCCACCAGGCACCTCGGGCCAGCGAATCGCTCGGGTTGGCCTGGGTCCAGCCTTCGGCCTCCTTGTACTGGGCAATTTCAGCGGTCTGCGGACGCTGGTAGTCCGGGCCGACGGCGCAGGCACTGAGCATCGCCACGCACAGTGACAGGCTCAGCAGACGCGAGCCGCGAACAGTGGCCAGATTGAAAAGCGAACGGTCAGTCATAGCGGAGTTTCCAGAGCGGCGTCAGTACGCACGCCACGCCATTTGTTGAAACGATGGCGCAGCTTGTCGAGATAGAGGTAAACCACAGGCGTGGTATAGAGCGTCAGCACCTGGCTGAAAATCAGCCCGCCGATGATGGTCAGGCCCAACGGCTGGCGCATTTCCGCGCCTTCGGCCCGGCTCAGCAGCAACGGCAGGGCACCGAGAATCGCCGCCAGCGTGGTCATCAGAATCGGCCGCAGACGCTGCAGGCAGGCACTGCGAATCGACTCCAGCGGCGACAGGCCCTGATGACGTTCCAGTTGCAGCGCGAGGTCGATCATCAGAATGGCGTTTTTCTTCACCACGCCAATCAGCAGGAACAGCCCGAGCAACGAAATCAGACTGAACTCGCCGCCCAGCGCATAGATCGACAGCAACGCGCCGACCCCGGCCGACGGCAGGGTCGACAGGATCGTCAGCGGGTGGATGTAGCTTTCATACAGCACGCCCAACACCAGATACACCGCCAGCAGCGCGCCGAGAATCATGAATGGCTGGCTCTTCTGCGTCGCGGCGAAGGCGTCGGCGGTGCCGGCCATTTTCGCGATCACGTTTTCCGGCAGGCCGAGCTTGGCAATCGCCCGCTCGATGGCGGCACTGCCCTGCTCCACCGTCACGCCTTCGGCCATGTCGAAAGAAATGTCCTCGGAGGCAAACTGGCCTTCGTGGCTGACGCGGTCGTCCTCCAGGCTGTTTTCGTAATGAGCGAAGGTCGACAGCGGCACCCGCGCACCGTCAGCGGTGATCACCTGCACCTGCTTGAGCGTCACCGGGTCCTGGGCGTATTTCGGATTGACCTCCATCACCACCTGATACTGGTTGAGGCTGTCGTAGATCGTCGAAATCTGCCGCTGGCTGTAGGCGTTGTTCAACACCGAGGTAACCATGTCCATGTCGACACCGAGGCGTTTGGCCTGATCGCGGTCGACGATCAACGTCACTTGCTGCGCGCCCTTGCCTTCACGGGCATCGATCGCGGTCAGTTCGGGCAACGCACGTAACGCAGCAACCACTTTTGGATACCACTTGCGCAACTCACCCAGATCACCACTTTGCAGGATGTAGCTGTACTGCGACGTGGTCTGCTCGCGGCCGCCGCCAAACTGCAGATCCTGATCCGCCATCAGCATCAATTGCGCACCGGGGACCTTGGGCATTTCCTTGCGCAGGCGTTCGATGACCTTTTGCGCATTGAGCTGACGTTCCTTGATCGGCTTCAGACGTACCAGCATGAAGGCGTTATTGGTGCCGTTGCTGCCACCGATGAACCCGGCGACGCTTTCCACTGCTTCGTCCTTGAGCACGGCACGGCGGAAGATTTCCATTTTCGGCTGCATCACGCTGAACGAAAGACCATCGTCACCGCGCACGAAACCGATCAACTGGCCGGTGTCCTGCTGCGGCATGAAGGTTTTCGGCACCACCACGTACAGCGCGACGTTGACGCCAACGGTGATCAGCAGACTGAGCAAGGTCAGACGACGATGGCGCAACACCCAGTCGAGGCTGGTCGCGTATTTGCCGACCATCCAGTCGTTGGTGCGGCGGCTCCAGCGTTGCAGGCGGTTCTCCTGCCCCGGCGTGTGCGGTTTCAGCCAACGGGCACAGAGCATCGGCGTCAGCGTAAGCGAAACCACCAAGGAGACGACAATGGCCGCCGCCAGGGTGATGGAAAACTCGCGGAACAGGCTTTCGACAATCCCGCCCATGAACAGGATCGACAGGAACACCGCCACCAGCGAAACGTTCATCGACAGCAAGGTGAAACCGACTTCCTTGGCCCCGAGGTAAGCGGCCTGCATCGGTTTGACGCCCTCGTCGATGTGCCGCGAGATGTTCTCCAGCACCACAATGGCATCATCCACCACCAGACCGGTGGCCAGAATCAGCGCCATCAGCGACAGGTTGTTCAACGAAAAACCATAGAGGTACATCACCGCAAAGGTGCCGACCAGCGACACCGGTACGGCCAGGGTAGGAATCAGCGACGCGCGGAAATTACCGAGGAACAGGAACACCACCAGAATCACCAGTGCCACGGCGATCAGCAAGGTCATCTCGGCTTCATGCAGTGTCGCCTTGATCACCGGCGAGCGGTCCATGGCCAGATTCAGCTTCACGCTGGCCGGCAACACCGCTTGCAGGGCCGGCAACTGCGCCTTGATCTCGTTGACCGTCTCGATGATGTTGGCACCGGCCTGGCGATTGATCACCAGCAGCACCGCCGCGTCATCGTTGAAGAAGCCGCTGTTGTAGCGGTCCTCGACACCGTCGCTGACCTTGGCCACGTCCTTCAGACGCAACGCGGCACCGTCGGCGTAGTGGATGATCAGCGATTCGTAATCCTTGGCTTTTTCCAACTGATCATTGGCCTGGATCTGCCACAAGCGCTGACCGTCCTCGACCGAACCTTTTGGCCGGCGCACGTTGGCATCGGCGATGGTCTTGCGCACATCGTCGAGCGCCACTCCGTACTGGTTCAGCGCCTGCGGTTCCAGTTCGATGCGCACAGCCGGCAGCGAACTGCCGCCGATCTGCACTTCACCGACACCCTGCACCTGGGACAGACTCTGGGAAAGAATGGTTGAAGCCAGATCGTAGAGCTGGCCTTTTTCCAGCACATCGGAGGTCAGCGACAGCACCATGATCGGCGCCTGCGACGGGTTGACCTTCTTATAGGTCGGCATGCTGCGCATCCCGCTAGGCAACAGGTTGCGCGAGGCGTTGATTGCGGCCTGCACTTCCCGCGCGGCGCCGTTGATGTCGCGGTCGAGATCAAATTGCAGAATGACCCGGGTCGAACCCTGACTGGAACGGCTGCTCATGGTGTTGACGCCGGCGATCGCGCCGAATGAGCGCTCCAGCGGCGTGGCCACGGTGGACGCCATGACCTCCGGACTGGCACCGGGCAGGCTCGCCTGCACAACGATCACCGGAAAATCCATTTGCGGCAGCGGCGCCACTGGCAGCAGGCCGAAGCTGACACCGCCGAGCAGCATGATCGCCAGGCTCAGGAGCATCGTCGCGACTGGGCGTTTGATGAAAGGACCGGAGAGGTTCATTGACCACAAACCCCGACTTCACACCCATCCCCTGTAGGAGTGAGCCTGCTCGCGATAGCGGTGTGTCTGCCTCCACTGATATTGAATGTGCCGGCCTCATCGCGAGCAGGCTCACTCCTACAGGGGTTATGTGTACGGACAGTCATACCGAGACCTCTTCGGCATCCGCATTGGTCTTGCCAAAGCGCCGTCCGAGACGGTCGAAGTACAGGTAGATCACCGGTGTGGTGAACAGCGTCAGCACTTGGCTCACCAGCAGACCACCGACCATCACCAGACCCAACGGCTGACGCAGTTCAGCCCCGGAACCGGTGGCGAGCATCAACGGCACCGCACCAAACAGCGCCGCCAGCGTGGTCATCAGAATCGGCCGGAAGCGCAGCAGCGCCGCCTGATAGATCGCCTGCTCCGGCGCCATGCCTTGGGTGCGTTCAGCATCGAGGGCGAAGTCGATCATCATGATCGCGTTCTTCTTGACGATACCGATCAGCAGAATGATGCCGATGATCGCGATCATGCCCAGATCGTTGCCACTGAGCAGCAACGCCAGCAAGGCGCCAACTGCCGCCGACGGCAAGGTCGAGAGAATGGTGATCGGGTGGATGTAGCTCTCGTACAGCACGCCCAGCACGATGTACATGGTCACCACCGCCGCCAGAATCAGCAGCAAGGTGCTCGACAGCGAGGCCTGGAAGGCTTCCGCCGCGCCCTGGAACTGGGTTTGTACGCCGACCGGCATGCCGATGTCTTTCTGCACTTGTTCGATGACATCGACCGCATGCCCCAACGCTACACCGGGCGCCAGGTTGAACGACATCATCACTGCCGGGAACTGGCCGATATGGGTAATCGCCAGTTGCGCCTGACGTTCTTCCACATGGGCCAGACTCGACAGGCGTACCTGTGCGCCGTCGGTGGTCTTGACGTGAATCTGGTCCAGCGCCTGCGGGCCGATCTTTTCCCCGGCCTGAGCTTGCAGCACCACGCGGTACTGGCTGGCCTGGGTGTAGATCGTCGAGATCTGGCGTTGGCCAAAAGCGTCGTACAGCGCATCGGTGATGTTCGCCACCGAAACGCCAAGGCGGGAAGCGGCATCGCGGTCGATCACCAGATACACCTGCAAACCCTTGTCCTGCAAATCACTGGCAACGTCGGTCAGTTCCGGACGCTGCGCCAGCGCTTCGACCAGTCGGCCGCTCCACTGGCTGAGCAGTTCAGAGTCCGGCGAGGACATGCTGAACTGGTATTGCGTGCGACTGACGCGGTCTTCAATGGTCAGGTCCTGCACCGGCTGCATGAACAGACGGATGCCGACCAGTTTGTCCAGTTGTGGTTGCAGGCGCGCAATCACCTCAGTGGCGGTCAGATCACGATCGCCATGGGGCTTGAGGTTGATCAGCAAACGGCCGCTGTTGAGCGTGGCGTTGTCGCCGTCGACACCGATGTAGGACGACAGGCTCTGCACCGCCGGATCTTCGAGAATGATTTTCGCCAGTTCCTGTTGACGCTCACCCATGGCGGCAAAGGAAATCGACTGCGGCGCCTCGGAAATGCCCTGAATCACCCCGGTGTCCTGCACCGGAAAGAAGCCTTTCGGCACGACCATATAGAGGAACACGGTCAATGCCAGCGTACCGATGGCCACCAGCAAGGTCAGTGGCTGGTGCTTGAGTACCCAGCGCAGCATCCGACCGTACTCGGCGATCATCCAGTCGATGACAGCGCCGCTGGCTCGGTAGAAACGGCCCTGTTCATGTTCCTCGGGTTCACGTTTGAGCAAACGTGCGCACATCATCGGCGTCAGGGTCAGCGAGACCACCAGGGAAATAAGGATTGCCACGGCCAGGGTGATGGCGAACTCACGGAACAACCGCCCGACCACGTCCGCCATGAACAGCAGCGGAATCAGTACTGCGATCAGCGACAGGGTCAGGGAAATCAGGGTAAAGCCGATCTGCTTGGCGCCCTTGAGCGCGGCCTGCATCGGGCTGTCGCCCTCTTCGATGAAGCGCGCGATGTTCTCGAGCATGACGATGGCGTCGTCGACCACAAAACCGGTGGCAATAGTCAGCGCCATCAAGGTCAGGTTATTGACCGAGAACCCGGCCAGGTACATCACGCCGAAGGTGCCAATCAGCGACAGTGGCACGGCCACCGACGGAATGAGCGTCGCACTGGCGCGGCGCAGGAACAGGAACGTCACCATCACCACCAGGGCGATGGCGATGAGCAATTCGTGCTGCACGTCAGTGACCGAGGCGCGGATGGTCTGCGTGCGGTCGGTCAGCACGGTGACATCGAGGCCGGCCGGCAGGTTGTCGGTGATGCTCGGCAGCAGTGCCTTGATGCGGTCAACCACTTCGATGACGTTGGCACCCGGCTGACGCTGGATGTTCAGCAATACCGCCTGATTCTGGTTGGCCCACGCCGCGAGACGCTCGTTCTCGGCGCCATCGACGATTTCCGCCACGTCCTTGAGCCGCAACGGCGCGCCGTTCTTGTAGGCGAGGATCAGGTTGGCGTAATCCTCGGGCGAGGTCAGCTGGTCGTTGGCGTCGAGCATCGACACTCGGGTCGGGCCGTCGAAGTTGCCTTTCGGCTGATTGACGTTGGAAGCGCCGATCAAGGTGCGCACGTCCGACAGGTTCAGGCTGTTGGCGGCCAACGCTTCCGGGTTGACCTTGATGCGCACGGCCTGACGTTGACCGCCGGCAATGCTGACCATGCCAACACCGCTGATCTGGGCGATTTTCTGCGCCATGCGCGTATCGACCAGATCATTGAGTTTGGGCAACAGCATGGTTTTCGAGGTGATCGCCAGGGTCAGTACCGGGGTGTCTGCCGGGTTGACCTTGTTGTACACCGGCGGCGCTGGCAAATCGGTCGGCAGCAGATTGGTCGCGGCGTTGATCGCGGCTTGCACCTGCTGTTCGGCGACGTCCATGTTGATATCGAGACTGAAACGCAGGGTCAGCACCGACGCGCCGCCGGAGCTGGTCGAGGCCATTTGCGTCAGGCCCGGCATCTGCCCGAACTGGCGCTCGAGTGGCGCAGTTACAGCACTGGTCATCACATCCGGGCTGGCGCCGGGATACAGGGTCATGACGCGGATGGTCGGGTAATCGACCTGTGGCAGTGCCGACACCGGCAGCAAGCGATAAGCGATCAGGCCG
The DNA here is from genome assembly GCF_002979955.1 of Pseudomonas sp. MYb2. Lineage (NCBI taxonomy): Bacteria > Pseudomonadati > Pseudomonadota > Gammaproteobacteria > Pseudomonadales > Pseudomonadaceae > Pseudomonas > Pseudomonas sp. MYb2. Next base: position 63,091 of record NZ_PCQC01000011.1, on the reverse strand, counting down.
GCCAGAACAATGGCCAGCATGCTCAGGGTGGTGGCTACCGGTCGGAGGATGAACAGCCGCGAAATGTTCATGCGCCCTTCTTGGCCTTGTCAGTGACCGCAGCATCCGGTGCGTTGGCGGCGGATTTGCCTTGCAGGTGTTCGGTCGGGGTGGTCGGCACTTGATTGCTGTCGTTGACCACTTCCACTTCACTGCCCTCTTTCAGGCGGTCGGTGCCTTCCAGCACCACGCGGTCGCCAGCGGCCAGACCTTCGGTGATGACGGTGTTTTCGCCATCGCTGGCGCCGATCTTCAACTGGCGAATGGTGACTTTCTTGTCGCCGTCCAGCGCATAAACGAAGGTACCGTTGGTGCCGAACTGGATGGCCGCCGACGGCGCCAGCACCACGCCTTTCAGCGTGTCAGCCAGCAAGTGCACGTTGACGAACTGGTTGGGGAACAGCGCCTGATCGCGGTTTTCGTAGCGGGCCTTGAATTTCAGGGTGCCAGTGGCGACGTCGATCTGGTTGTCGAGGCTTTGCAAAACACCAGTGGCCTGCAGTTTGGTGTCGCCGCGATCCCACGCTTCGGCCGGCAGCTTGGCGCCGCTGCGATAGCGGGCGAGCACTGTTTCGAGGCTGTTTTCCGGCAAGGTGAAAGCGACGCTGATCGGTTGTGTCTGGGTAATAACCGCGAGGAACGTGGTGTCGTTGGCGGTGACGAGGTTGCCGACGTCAATCTGGCGCAGACCGACACGGCCGGCAATCGGCGCGCGGATTTTGGTGAATTCCAGATTGAGTTTGGCGTCATTGACCGCCGCCTGATTGGTCTTGACCGTGCCCAGATACTGACCGACCAGCGCTTCGGCGGTGTCCAGCGTCTGTTTGGCGATGCTGTCCTCTTTGAACAGACCGCGATAACGCTCGACGTCGACCTGCGCGTTTTTCAGCTGTGCCTGATTTTGCAGCAAGGTGCCTTCGGCCTGCAGCAAGGCGTTCTGGTAGGGACGCGGGTCGATCTCGGCCAGCAGGTCACCAGCCTTGACCATCTGGCCTTCTTCGAAATTGATCTTGACCAGCTCGCCGCCCACACGGCTGCGCACATTGATGGTGTTGAGCGCAGTCACCGTACCCAGCGCCTTGTAGTACAGCGGAAAGTCGCCGGTGACCGCCGGCGCCACCCGCACCGGAATCGGCCCGGTGCCGCCACCGAAGCCCGGCCGCATCATCCCCGAACGTCCGGCATGCCCGGCAGCAGCCTTGTCAGCGCCCTCCTTGTGGGCTGAACCGGCCGGCCAGAATTTCCAGCACAAAACGGCGATCACCAACAGGACAAGCAGGCTGATCAGCCAGCGACGGGAGTTACGGGGGGACGATTGCATGGAGTGATTAACCATTGGGCGCGTGGGCTTCTATTACGGGAGGCTGAACGATAAGCACTGATGGGGAATTAGCAAAGCAGCTTTACCGGCAATTTACTTACACCTTACGTTTCAAGGTGTGAGGCAAAACACTGATACACAAATGAAAACGGCCTGGACAGGGCCAGGCCGTTAACAATTGTAAAAGCGCTTACTTGAGAACGGACAGTGCCGCTTCGTAGTTAGGCTCTTCAGCGATTTCCTTGACCAGTTCGCTGTGCAGAACGTTGTCGTTTTCGTCCAGAACCACGACGGCGCGAGCGGTCAGGCCTTTCAGCGGGCCGTCAGCGATGGCCACGCCGTAGTTCTCGATGAACTCGGCACCGCGCAGGGTCGACAGGTTCTGGACGTTTTCCAGACCTTCGGCGCCGCAGAAACGCGCTTGGGCGAACGGCAGGTCAGCGGAGATGCACAGCACCACGGTGTTGCTGATGTCATTGGCCTGAGCGTTGAACTTGCGCACGGAGGTAGCGCAGGTCGGGGTGTCAACGCTTGGGAAGATGTTCAGCACTTTGCGCTTGCCGGCAAAGTCTTTCAGGGTGACGTCGGACAGATTGCCGGCAACCAGAGAAAAGGCTGGCGCCTTGGAACCGGCTTGTGGCAACTGGCCGTTGACTTGAACCGGATTGCCTTTGAGGGTGACTTGAGCCATGACTTGAGTCCTTCTGATGTTTTGATTGGAAAGCATGCAAGAGGCCGAAGTTAACCACGAAATTGTCCGACGACCTATGCCCTGTTTGGAAATTGTTGGGTGCCTGCGCGAAAAATTGTATACAAAACCACAGCCGTTCCCCTGTAGGAGTGAGCCTGCTCGCGATAGCGGTCTGTCAGTCAACATCTGCGTATATGACCCACCGCCATCGCGAGCAGGCTCACTCCTACAATGAGATCTGCGGTGTGAAAAAATTCTCCGCACCTTTTACCAGAGGCCCTGTCGATTCAAGCCCGGCCCGTTCGACTAAACAACGAATCCCCACAATCCAAGGAGTAACCGCCATGCGCTTCATGATCCTTGTCAAAGCCAGCGTCGACTCGGAAGCCGGCATCATGCCCAGCGAAGAGCTGATCACCGCCATGGGCAACTTCAACGAAGAACTGGTCAAAGCCGGCATTCTCATCGACGCCGATGGCCTGCACCCGAGCAGCAAAGGCGCCCGCGTACGCTTCTCCGGTGACAAACGCACGGTCATCGACGGGCCGTTCATCGAGACCAAAGAACTGGTGGCGGGTTACTGGATCTGGGAAGTGAAATCAAAAGAAGAAGCCATCGAATGGGTCAAGCGCTGCCCTAACCCGATGCCGGGCGAGTCCGATATTGAAATCCGCCAGATATTTTCTGCAGAAGACTTCGGCGCCGAGTTCACCCCTGAAGCGCGTGCGCAAGAAGAACGCGTTCGCGAACAAGCCAAGAAAAACGGCTAAACCGGACATCCCATGCAGGAGCTGCCGAAGGCTGCGATCTTTTGATCTTGAAAAGCAAAGTCAAAAGATCACAGCCTCGTTTCATTCGACAGCTACAGAATCGATCACTCGGGCATAGAGCGGATCTTGATCGTTCCCACGCTCTGCGTGGGAATGCCTCTCGGGACGCTCCGCGTTCCAAATTGCGAATTTGACGCAGAGCGTCAGGGGCTGCATTCCCACGCAGAGCGTGGGAACGATCAATCAAGAACTGATCACCGCCATGGGCAACTTCAACGAAGAACTGGTCAAAGCCGGCATTCTCATCGACGCCGATGGCCTGCACCCGAGCAGCAAAGGCGCCCGCGTACGCTTCTCCGGTGATAAACGCACGGTCATCGACGGGCCGTTCATCGAGACCAAAGAACTGGTTGCGGGTTACTGGATCTGGGAAGTGAAATCAAAAGAAGAAGCCATCGAATGGGTCAAGCGCTGCCCGAACCCGATGCCCGGCGATTCGGAAATTGAAATCCGTCAGATATTTTCTGCCGAAGACTTCGGCGCCGAGTTCACCCCCGAAGCACGTGCGCAGGAAGAACGCGTTCGCGAACAAGCCAAGAAAAATAGCTGAACACTACACAGGTAGGAGCTGCCGCAGGCTGCGATCTTTTGATCTTCAAAACATAAGCAAACGATCGCAGTCTCTGGCATCACAGACAAAGCAGTAAGCCTTAGATCAACTTGAGACTATCGCAACGCCAGGTTTTTTTACCTTTATCCATGGGGCACTCGACTTTTTCAAATTCAACTCTTGAATTCTGATTGACCAGTAAGTAGATGTCCAAACCAATATCCTTGGCACTAAAGTACACAAGCTCTCCTGTTTCATCCTGCTTGATAAATCCGGAATATTGAGCAACATTGTAGAAGATCACCGTTCCCGTCGCCACATCCATCCCCTTATTGAAGCCTTCTCTTCACCACCAGTCAGCAGTGGTTCCCTCAACATCAAGCGACATTCATCCTCGCTGAACAACTGTCAACTCTGACAGGTGCCGAGCATTACCGACTAACGGTCGCAGGCCATCCAGTACACAACTCGATTGTTAACCCGTACACAAAACCAAAGAATTAATCCATTCGGCTGGCTAACTCCCGATTAGCTGCTAGCGTCATTCAGACGTGTCCTACAGGCTTGATAAGAAAGGGATTACGCCGTAACGGTCGAGAAGTGCCGACGAGAGTGCCGAGCTGTCTATAAGCCACCAGGGAATCGGGGATGATGTTCAATCGAGTGGGGAAGACTCTTTTTCTGGTGAGTTCGCTGGCGGCTGCGTGTGCGGCACAGGCGGATAACGCCGAGGACTCGAACAAGAGCAACAACCCGTTGAACGTCGCACCGGGCGCCAATCTGCAGGATTACTACACCCCCAAACTCTACGACAGCAATGCGCACAGCAATGACGTGTTGCTGCGCGGCACCCTGCCGATCGCGCCGAACGATTTCATCGGCGTGCCGCAACTGGTTCGCGCGACGCTGCCGATCAGCACTCGCCCAGACCCGCATAACGGATACAGCACCGGCATCGGCGATCTGAACCTGTTCGATATCTTCATTCTGAAAACCGAAGGCGTGCAGTTGGGCATTGGCCCGTTGATCACCGCACCGACGGCTGAACAGGACGAGCTCGGTACCGGCAAATGGCAAGGCGGTCTGGCAGCGGTGGCCATCGACGCTTCGCCGCGCGGGTTGCTCGGCGCTCTCGTGCAGTATCAAAGCTCCTTCGCTGGCGACAACGACCGCCCGCACGTCGAGAGCGCCACCATGCAGCCGTTCATCATCCATAACCTGGAAAAAGGCTGGTATCTGCGCTCTACCGGCACCTGGACTTTCGACCTGAAAAACGACACGCACTACATCCCGCTCGGTCTGGGTGTCGGCAAAGCCTGGAAGTCCGGCAGCAACATCCTCAACGCCTTCGTCGAGCCGCAGTGGACGGTTGATCGCAAGGGCGAAGGACTGCCGCAGTTCGTTGTGTACACCGGCATCAATGTGACATTCGGCAAATAAGGAAAACGCCATGCACGCTATTTTCAAAGCCACTGGATACGGCCTGATGATCATGTTTGTCAGCTGTGGTGTCGGCGCCCAGCAACCCAACTGCCCCACGACGCCAAACGGGTCGGCACAGGAGATTGTTCGCCTTGATAAGCCGACACCGGAAGTCGCCAGTGGTGAATGGAAAATGCCGTTGCTCAACCCGATCAATTCAAAACAATAAGCGGAGTTTTTGATGATCAAGCCCAACGTAGTGCGCCCATTGCTGGCGCTGTGCATGATCGGCAGTCCTCTGCTTTACGCAGCAGAGGGTGGCGTTGGCCGACCGATCACCGGCCAGCAGGTGTTTTCCAACGCCGGGATAGTCCCGCCCGAACCGGGCTGGGTCATGTCGCTGACCAGCATCTGGTACGACGGCTCGCTCAAGGGCAGTTCCGGCGCGCCGATTTCCGGTGCCGTCAGTGGCGGGATCGACATGAAAGTCTCCTACACCATGGGCAACTTCACCCACGTCTGGGACACCGGCAAGGGTCGCTGGAACTACGCCTCGGCGATCGGCGTGCCGGTGCAGTACACCGACATCAAAGCGAGTATCTCCGGCCCGCGCGGCCGCACGCTGGGCGACAGCGATTCCGGCACACAATTCGCCGACGCCTTGATCACGCCGATTGCCGCCGGCTACCACTTCGATGAGCTGAACCACATCTCGTTTTCGCTGCCGATCTACGTGCCCACCGGTGCCTACAACAAGGATCGCCTGGCCAACCCGGGACAGAACAACTACACGTTCATGCCGACCGTGGCGTTCACTCATCTGGATGGCAAGGGTGGCGAATTCAGCCTCATGAGCGCTTTCGAGCGCTACACCGAAAACGACGCCACCGATTACCGCAACGGCAACATCTTCCGCCTCGATGCCCTGTGGACCCTTGGGTTTGGCGAAGGCTGGAATGCCGGCGTTGCCGCCGGTTATATCCAGCAACTGACCGACGACAAAGGCCAGACCGCCAACACGTTCAACGGCTATCGCGGACGTTCTGTGGGCGCTGGTCCGGTGCTCGGCTGGACCGGCAAATTCGCCGATGCCCAAGCCAACATCAGCGCCCGCTGGGTGCCGGAATTCGACACCAAGAATCGCCCCGAGGGCAACGGCTTCAGCGTCAACCTGACCCTGGCGTTTTTCTAGACCGGACACAAAGGACTGCTGCCATGACCGCACTTACCGACCTCAATGCCCTGCAAGCCAGCATCGCCGAAGCCGTACTCGGCCAGGATCAGGTGATCCGCCAAATCCTCCTCGGCCTGTTGGCCAACGGTCACTTGCTGCTGGAAAGTCTGCCGGGGCTGGCCAAGACCCGCACGGTCAAAGCACTGGCCAAACACCTCGACGCGAAGATGAGCCGCATCCAGTTCACCCCGGATCTGCTGCCGTCAGACATCACTGGCGCCGAGGTGCTGCATCAGGTCGAAGGCAAGAATGAAATCCGCTTCCAGCCCGGCCCGCTGTTCGGCAATCTGATTCTCGCCGACGAGATCAACCGCGCCCCCGCCAAAGTGCAGGCGGCGTTGCTCGAAGCCATGGAGGAGCGGCAGATCACCGTCGCCGGCAACAGTCATGCATTGCCCGAATTATTCATCGTGGTGGCGACGCAAAACCCGATCGAGCAGGAAGGCACTTACCCGCTGCCGGAAGCGCAGATGGATCGCTTTCTGATGAAAGTCCTGCTCGATTACCCGAGCGCGGAAAACGAGAGCCAGGTGCTGCGCCTGTTGCGCAACGAAGAATTCGCTCAAGGTGCGAGCACCACACCCATCAAGGGTTTCAGCCTCGCGCAGGATGTGATCTTCGCGGCGCGCAAAGAGGTCAGCGCCGTGCACGTGTCGCCGGCCATCGACAGCTACCTGATCGACCTGATCAACGCTACCCGCCACCCTGCCGACTATGACGAAGACCTCGCGCGCTGGATCAGCATCGGCGCCAGCCCGCGTGGAGGCATCGGTCTGGATCGTTGTGCGCGTGCCGATGCGTGGTTGCAGGGCCAGGATTTCGTTTCGCCGGACAACGTGCGCGCCGTGGTGCATCCGGTGCTGCGCCATCGTCTGCAACTGAGCTATGACGCGGTGGCGGACGGTGTCAGCGCCGATCAGGTGCTGGACCGGATTCTCGATAAAGTGGCGATTCCGGCATGAACGATGAAGGCCTGGTCTACGTCTCTCTCGCGCAACTGATGGCGCTGGAGTTCAAGGCCCGTGACCTGAGTTTTCTCGCCCGCCAGCCGCAAGGCAGCATCCTTGCCGGCAATCACGCCTCGCGCTTGCGCGGCCGTGGCTTGAACTTCGACGAACTGCGCCGCTATCAGCCAGGCGATGATTTGCGCCACCTCGACTGGCGCGCCTCGCTGCGCACCGGCAAACCGGTGGTGCGCACCTTCACCGAAGAGCGCGATCGGCCGGCGCTGCTCGTGGTCGATCAACGCATGTCAATGTTCTTTGGCTCGCAACGCAGCTTCAAATCCGCCGTGGCTGCCGAACTCGCCGCACTCGCGGCGTGGATGGTGTTCCATGCCGGCGACCGGGTCGGCGGGCTGGTGTTCAACGATCAACGCATCGACAGCATTGCCCCACTGCGCAGCCGCAAGCGCGTCGAAGCGCTGCTCAGCCGCATTGCCGAACAGAACCGCGCCTTGAACGCCGGCAACCGTGACGCCGAGGATGAGGATCAACTGGACAAAGTCTTGCAGCGCTGTCTCGCGCTGGCCGGGCACGACCACCTGATCTGCATCGTCAGCGACTTCGCCGGGGCTGGCGAGCGTACCTTGCAACTGATGCGGCAACTGTCGGCGCACAACGATGTGATTGCGCTGCAGGTCTACGACCCGCTGGCGATGAAGCTGCCGAACAATGGTCGCCTGCTGGTCACCCAAGGCGAGTTGCAGGTTGAATTGGCCATCGAGAAACGCAATGTGCATCAGCCGCTGGGGGATTTTCTCAGCGGGCGGCTCCAGGACGTCGCCACCCTGCTGCGCCGCAGTCAGGTACCGCTGATGATGATCAGCACCGCAGAAGAAGCCCATGCCCAACTGCGCGCCGAGCTGGGCAAGAGTGCTGGAGCGCGGCGGTGAATCCGAATATTCCCAGCATCGAACAGCTTAAAGAGCTGGGCCTGCCGGCTCCGGTCAGTTATGCACCGCAGACGTGGGGTTGGTGGGTGTTGCTTGCCCTGCTGATATTGGCCGCGTTGTTGATCGGCATTCGGCGTTATTGGCAATGGCGCAGGGACGCTTATCGGCGCGAGGGCCTTGCGCGTCTGGCGCAGTTGCGCAGCCGCAGTGATGACTTGAATGCCTTGCGCGAACTGCCGGAACTGCTCAAGCGCGTGGCGCTGTCGATGCCCACACAATCCCCGAGCTGGAACCCGATCTCTGTAGGAGTGAGCCTGCTCGCGATAGCGTCATCACGTTCAACACATTCATCGACTGACCGGACGCCATCGCGAGCAGGCTCACTCCTACAGGGTCCTGCGGCGCTGGGGAGGGAGGATTGGCAAGACTTCTTGCAGCGCCACTGCAAAAAGCCGCTCCCGGCGGATTTCAGCGAACAACTCGCACAACTCGCCTACGCCCCTGACGAAACCCTGCGCGCCCTCCCCGCGCCGCAGCGTCAGGCACTGTTCGAGACCTGCCAATACTGGATGGAGCATCACCATGTGGCAGCTTGATTACCCATGGCTGTTGTTGCTGCTGCCGCTCCCCTGGCTGGCCTACCGATATCTGCCCGCCTACAACGAAGCGCGCAGCGCAGTGCGCGTGCCGTTTTTCAGCGCCATGAGTCGCGCAGTCGGTGAAGCACCGAGCAACGTCGGCAATCGGCGCAACACCTGGCAGTTGCTGCTCAATGTGCTGGTCTGGGCACTGATCCTGTTGGCTGCTGCTCGTCCGGTGTTTATCGAAAAACCTATCGAACGCCAGCAACCGGTGCGCGACCTGATGCTCGCCATCGACCTTTCGCAGTCGATGGAAACCGAAGACTTCAGCAACGCCAACGGTGAAAAAATCAATCGCCTCGCTGCCGTCAAAGAAGTCGTGCAAGGCTTCATCGATAAGCGCAAGGACGACCGTCTCGGCCTGATCGTGTTCGGCAGCGGCGCCTACCCGCAGGCGCCGCTGACCCTCGATCACGCCAGCCTGTCGCTGTTGCTGGCGGACACCGGTATCGGCATGGCCGGGCCCAACACCGCGATCGGCGACGCGATCGGCCTGAGCCTGAAGCTGCTCGACAAGGCCCACGAACAGGAAAAAGTCCTCATCCTGCTCACCGATGGTAACGACACCAGCAGCGCGATCACTCCCGATCACGCCGCTGAAATGGCCGCCAACAAAGGCGTGATCATCCACACCATCGGTATCGGCGACCCGAGCGCATCCGGCGAAGCCAAGGTCAACCTGTCGGCGCTGGAGCAGATTGCCAAAACCACCGGCGGCCAGTTCTTCCGCGCCGAAGACCGCAACGCGCTGGATCAGGTCTACAGCACCCTCGATCGACTGACCCCGCATCAAGTGAAAACCCTCAGCCATCAACCGCAACGCGAATTGTTCTACTGGCCGCTGGGCGCGGCAGTTGCCCTGTTGGCGCTGTATCACCTTGGCGCGCTGCTGCGTGTGCGCCTGGCGTTTACCCGTCAGCGACAGGAGGCCTGAGATGGAGATCAACCTCAGCGACTTCCATTTCCTGCGCCCGCTATGGCTGCTCCTTGCACTGTTCGGCGCCGCGCTGCCGTTGCTCTGGCGTCGCGGTCGCGACCTGCAACGACGTCTGCGCGGCAATATCGCCGAGCACCTGTTGCCGCATTTGCTGATCACCCCGCAAGACCATCAGCGCCTGCGCCCGGTGCACCTGCTGTGCGCACTGTTGATCGTCGGCGCAGTCGCGGCCGCCGGGCCGACCTGGGAACAGGATCGACCAGACTTTCTCGAGAACCGCGCGCCGCTGATTGTCGCCGTCGATCTGTCGCCGTCGATGGACGCCAGCGATGTGCAGCCGACTCGCCTGGAAGCGGCGAAACACAAACTGCACGACCTGATCCAGCGCCGCGCCGGCGCCCGCACTGCTCTGATCGCCTACGCCGGCAGCGCGCATCTGGTGTTGCCGCCCACCGACGATCCGGCGCTGCTCGACACGTTCATTCAAGCCTTGGGCAGCGGGCTGATCGACAAACCGGGCAAAGACGTCGGCGCGGTGATCGATCAGGCGAAACGCTTGCTCAGCGCCGAGAAGACTCCGGGCAGTCTGTTGTTGATCACCGACGGTGCCGACACCTCGCAACTCGACGGCCTCGATAAACGTCTGGGCGACAGTCCGTTGCAAGTGCTGGTACTGGCCGTCGGCAATGAGGACGGCGGCATTATTCACGACGCCAGCGGCCAGCCGCGCACCGATGCCAACGGCCGCCCGGCGCTGGGCAGCTTCGATCAGGCGGCAATCAAGCAACTGGCCTCCGCCGTCGCTGCGCCACTGGGCAGCCTGACGCTCAATGACGATGACCTCGACTGGATTGAACTGCACGCGCAGCAACACTTCCAGAGTGCCAGCGCCGAGCAGCGCGAATTGCACTGGAAAGACGCCGGTTACTGGCTGTGCTGGCCGTTGTTGCTGTTGGCGCTGTGCAATGTGCGCAAGGGCTGGAGCGTCAACTGGATGCCGGCGCTGGCGCTGGCGGTTGGCTTGAGCTGGCCAGCAGCACCAGCACAGGCCAACGCCCTGACCGACGCCTTCTTCACCCGCGACCAGCAAGGGCGCTGGGCGTTCGAACATGAGCATCTGCCGCAAGCAGCGGCGCTGTTTGTCGACCCATACTGGAAAGGTGTGGCGGCGTATCACGCGGCCGATTACGACCTGGCGCTGGCGACATTCGCACGGCTGGACACGCCGCAGGCGTACTTCTATCTGGGCAATATTTACGTGCGGCGCTTCAAGTTCGATCAAGCCATCGCCGCGTATACCCAGGCCTTGAAGCTGCAACCGCAGTTCCCAGAAGCCACGGCCAATCTGGCCCTGGCGCAAGCCTTGCTGAAGGACACCGAGAGCGCCGAGAAAAACGCCCCGGAAACCAAACCCGACGAGGTGAAATTCGACAAGGCACCGGGCAAGGGCCAGAGCAAAGCCGTGCAGACTGAGCAGGCCGCGTCCGATGCCTTGTGGTTGCAGAATCTGACCACCTCGCCGGCGAAGTTTCTCAGGCAGAAGTTCAGCTTGCAGGATCAGCAGGAGGCCAGACCATGAACCGAGTCGTGGCTATCGCGAGCAGGCTCACTCCTACATTGGTTTTGTGTGCGCCAACAATCCCCTGTAGGAGTGAGCCTGCTCGCGATAAGGCCAGCACAGGCGCCCGAACACTCAGCACCTTGCTCATCAGTGGCCTGTTCACACTCCAGGCCTTCGCCGCCGAACCCCAACTCAAAGTCCAGGCCCACCTGCAACCCGCCGAAGGCGCGATGGTCGGCGGACTGGTCGAACTGCAAGTCGATGTCCTCACCGACACCTGGTTCACCAGCGCCGCCACCCTGCCCGACCTGAAACTCGACGGCGCCCTGGTCATGCCGCCGGGCGGGCAAGCCCAACACCTTAATCAAACCATCGACGGCCAGGCTTTCAGCGGTTTGCGCTACAGCTACCTGATCACCCCGAACGTTGCGCGCACGTTTGATATCCCTTCTCTGACCGTGCGCGCGACACCCGGCCAAGCCACGACAGAAATCAGTGCGCAAAGCCAACCGGTGCAGTTCAGCGTGGCACAAACGCCCGGTTTCAAACCCGGGGAAACACCGCTGGTGGCCAGTGGATTGCGTTTCACCCAGACCGTCACAAACTCGGCGACCCCCTTGAAAGTCGGCGACAGCATCACCCGCCAACTGACCCTGCAAGCGGACGGCGCACTGGCCATGGCTCTGCCGATTCCAACGCTCGGTGATGTTCCCGGTCTGAGCCGCTATGCGAAAACCCCGCAAGTCACCGCTCTGGACGACGGTCGTGGCGACATCCTCGGCGGTCAGCGCATCGACAGCGTCAGCTACCGCATCGACAAGGCCGGCTCACACACCCTGCCGGCCGTTGAGGTGAAATGGTGGGACGCCAGCACTCGCCAACCGCGCATCGCGCAAGTGCCGGCGGTGACCTTCGAAGCAGCGGCCGGCACTGCCTACAAACCGGTGTTTTCGATCAGCGAAGACCTTCAGCGACTGGGCCAGAATCACCTGCGTTTCTCCACGCGCTGGCTGTTGTGGCTGACGCTGATTGCCGCAGTCGTTGCCGCCGTTTATCTGCTGCGTCCTGCGTTCATCCGCGCCAGGCAACAGTGGCAAGCACGCCGGCAAGCGCAGCAACGGGCCTGGCAGCAATCCCCTGCTTTCGCCTGGCAACAAATCAATAGCCAACTGCAGGCCAGTCCGGCGCAATTGACGGCGCTGTACCTGTGGCTGCGGCGCAGTCGCCTGGGGCTGAAACTGGTCAATGCCGGCCCACGCCTGCAAGGCCTGTTACGCGGGCTTTACGGTCGCCAGCCGAGTACCGGGCAAACACTCGTTCACCTGCGCGAATCATTGACTACGCTTCACAGTCAGGCCGAACAGCAACACGCAAAACCGGCCTCGGCCCTGCGCCCGCTCAACCCCGTTCACGAGAAGGATTTCCCATGACGATTGCGCTACTGCACCGCCAACGATTCGCCCTGGCCTTGTTGTTTGGCCTCGCCCTGCCGCTGCTGGCCCAGGCCAACGAGCCGCTGCCGTCGTGGAATGACGGCCCGGCAAAGAAGAGCATTATCGAATTCGTGCAGACCGTAACCGACCAGTCCAGCAAGGATTTCGTCAAACCGGGCGACCGCATCGCCGTGTTCGACAACGACGGCACGTTGTGGAGTGAACAACCGGCCTATTTCGAATTGCTGTTCGCCTTCGATGAGATCAAGCGTACCGCCGCGCAGCACCCGGAATGGAAGACCACCCAACCGTTCAAAGCCGTGCTGGAAAACGATCACAAAGCCCTCGCCGCGTCGGGCATGGATGGCCTGCTGAAGATCGTCGGCGCAACGCATACCGGCATGACCACTGAAGCCTTCGATGACTACGCCAAGACCTGGCTGAGCCAGGCGCGCCATCCAAAAACCGGCAAGCCCTATACCGAGATGATCTTCCAGCCGATGCTGGAAATGCTCGACTACCTGCGCAAACAGGACTTCAAGACCTACATCGTCTCCGGCGGCGACACCGGTTTCATGCGTGCCTTCGCCGAGAAGGTCTACGGCATTCCGCCGGAGCAGGTGATCGGCACCACGTTCATCACTTCGTACCAGTTCAAGGACGGCAAGGCCTCGATCGTGCGCACCCCGAAACTGGCGCACAACGACGATGGCCCCGGCAAACCGGAAAGCATCGACGCGGTGATCGGCAAACGGCCGATCCTCGCCTTCGGCAACTCCGACGGCGACCTGCAGATGCTGCAGTGGACCGCTGCAGGTTCCGGCAAGCGTTTCATGGGCCTGGTGCACCACACCGACGCGAAACGCGAGTGGGCCTATGACCGCAAATCCGATATCGGCCGGCTCGACAAGGCCCTCGACGAAGCAAATTCCCGTGGCTGGACCGTGGTCGACATGGCGTCCGAATGGCGCCGGATCTATCCGTTCGAGCCAGCGGTAACCGAGCAGGTGCAATAAGAAAAAAGCGTGCTGCAGGACTGCAATAAACGTAAGTCGCAATAAACGACCCCCGCGAAAAGGAGCAAGTCAGATGACTCGCATACGCAAGTGGCTACCCAAGCTCGCCTTAGTGGCGACTTCGGTCATGGCGCTGTCGGCAACGGCCACAGCGGCTGAAAAACCCAACATTCTGGTGATCTTCGGCGATGACATCGGCCAGACCAATATCAGCGCCTATTCGATGGGGGTGGTTGGCTACAAGACCCCGAACATCGACCGCATCGCCAAAGAAGGCATGATGTTCACCGATTACTATGCGGAGAACAGCTGCACGGCTGGACGATCTTCGTTCATCACGGGGCAGACGCCGTTGCGTACCGGCTTGTCGAAAGTCGGCATTCCCGGTGCCCCGGTGGGTCTGCAAAAACGCGACATCACCATTGCTCAGGCGCTCAAGTCGCAGGGTTACGCGACCGGCCAGTTCGGCAAGAACCACTTGGGCGACAAGGACGAATACCTACCGACCAACCACGGTTTCGACGAGTTCTTCGGCAACCTGTATCACCTCAATGCCGAAGAAGAGCCGGAGCGTCCGTACTGGCCAAAAGATGACGCCGAGTTCGTCAAGGCTGTTTCCCCGCGTGGTGTGATCCACAGCTTCGCCGACGGCAAGATCGAAGACACCGGCGCACTGACCACCAAACGCATGGAAACCATCGACGACGAAACCACGGCGGCGGCACAAGCGTTCATCGAGAAACAGGCCAAGGCGGACAAACCGTTCTTCGTCTGGATGAACACCACGCGCATGCACTTGTTCACCCACGTACGTGATTCGATGAAGGGCCAGAGTGGCATGCCCGGCAACGAATACGCGGACGGCATGCTCGAGCATGACGCTGACGTCGGCAAACTGCTGAAAACCCTCGATGACCTGAAAATCACCGACAACACCATCGTCGTCTACACCACCGACAACGGCCCGAACCAGTTCTCCTGGCCGGACGCGGCAACCACGCCGTTCCGCAACGAGAAAAACTCCAACTGGGAAGGTGCGTATCGCGTGCCGGCAATGGTTCGCTGGCCGGGCAAGATCAAACCGGGTGAAGTCACCAACGAGATGTTCTCGGGCCTGGACTGGTTCCCGACCTTGCTCGCGGCGGCGGGTGAAACCGATGTCGCCAACAAGTTGCTCAAAGGCTGGGCACCGACCTCTGGCGGCACCAGCTTCAAAGTGCATCTGGACGGTTACAACCAATTGCCGTTCCTGACCGGCCAAAGCCCTAAGAGTGAGCGCAAAGAGTTCTACTACTTCAACGACGACGGCGTACTGGTGTCGATGCGCTACGGCAACTGGAAAGCGGTGTTCTGCGAACAACGTGCACCGGGTGGTTTCAAGGTCTGGAGCGAACCGTTCGTGTGTCTGCGCGTACCGAAAATCTTCAACCTGCGCATGGACCCGTATGAACGTGCTGACATCGTTTCCGATCAGTACTACGACTGGACCACCAAAAACGTTTATCTGACCGAGATGGCCGTGATGAAGTCGGCGGCGTTCCTGCAGACCTTCATCGAGTACCCACCGAGCCAGAAACCGGCCAGCTTCAGTGTTGACCAGATCCGTGCTGCGGTAGACGCGAAAATCGCTGAAAAAATGAAAGCTGCACAGTAAGACCGCTGGACTGCCGCCCGCCCTCACCGGCGGACGGCCCGTTTTTTTTGATCGTTCCCACGCTCTGCGTGGGGACGCAGCCCGGGACGCTCCGCGTCCCTTGCCGAAGCGGACGCAGAGCGTCCAATGAGGCATTCCCACGCAGAGCGTGGGAACGATCAGCCAGTCTCAATGACTTTTGAATTAAGGCCTCCGCATGTCCTCACGTATCGCCAGCAAGCCGTCGGCCATACCCGCCTCGCACAGCGCCGCCCCGGCGCTGCTGATCCCCGCCCTGCTGCTGTGCATCTCCGGCGCCGCGGCGCTGGTCTATCAGGTGCTGTGGATCAAGCAACTGTCGCTGGTGGTCGGCGTCGAGGTGTACGCGATCACCACCGGTATCAGTGCGTTTTTCGCAGGCCTGGCGATCGGTGGCTGGCTGTTCGGGCGCTGGGCCGATCGCTTGCAGCAACCGGTGTTGTTGTATGCCGGGCTGGAAGTGCTGGTGGCGATTCTCGGCGTCGGCGCGACCGTGGCCATGAGCCTGGCGGCCAGTCCTTTTGCCTGGCTGCAAGAGCATGTCGGCCTGTTCGCGTGGATATTGCCGTTCGCATTGGTCGGCCTGCCAGCGGTGTTGATGGGCGGCACCCTGCCGGTGCTGGTGCGTTCGCTCGCCGCCGATCCGGGCAAGGCTGGCGGTCAGTTGTATGCGGCCAATACCTTGGGGGCGATTGTCGGCACCCTGCTCGCCGCGTTTGTGTTGATCGCCAGCCTCGGCGTCCGAGGCAGCGCGTTGTTCGCGGCGATGCTCAATCTGCTGGCAGCCATCGGCGCGTTATGGCTGGCCCGGCAGCATCCAGTGCCAGTGGCAACCCTCGCTAAACATCACGCAGAAAAAGCCCCGGATCGAACCGCGCTGTGGCTGTATTCCATCGCCGGTGGCGTGGCGCTCGGTTATGAGGTGGTCTGGTCGCAATCGATCGTGCAGTTCATGAGCACGCGCACCTACGCGTTTGCCGTGGTGCTGGCGACGTATCTGACCGGGTTGTTTATCGGCAGCGCCCTGCTCGCCCGGCGGGTCGAACGGATCCGCGATCCGTGGGGCGTGTTCGGCTTGCTGATTGCCGGCGCCGGGTTGATCGCGCTACTGGAAATCGCCGTGCTCGGGCGCTGGCTGGTGATCGCGCAAAGTCAGGCGGAAATGTGGCTGTTGAGCCTGGGCGCCAGCGAACTGGCCGGCATGAGCGCACGCTTCGCCGTGGCAGCGTTGAGCATTGTCTTTGTGCCTACGTTGTTGCTCGGTGCGGCGTTTCCGCTGGCGTTGCGTTTGAGTGTCGGCCATGAGCGCGTCGGCCGGGATGTCGGCGCCGTGGTGGCTTTCAATACGCTCGGCGGGATTGTCGGGGTGATGCTTTGCGGCTTTCTGCTGATCCCGCTATTGGGGCTGGTGCGCACGCTGGGCCTGCTGGCGCTCATCGCTGCCGGCATCGGCTACTTTGCCGTGCGCAAAGGTCATCACGTCAAGAAAGGCCGGCGTCAGGCCGTCGTCGCCCTCGGCCTGGTCTCGGTTGCGTTTGCCGTGTTCACCCCGGTCGACAAGCTCGCCAGCCTGTTACCCGGCGCGCGCAACGGCACACTGGCGTTCTATGAAGAAGGTCGCGGCGGTACGGTTGCGGTGGTTGCTCAAGGACGCGGCGATAACACCTTCCACCGTTTGTATATTCAAGGCGTGTCGAACACCGGTGATGCCATGCCCTCACTGCGCTACATGCGCGTGCAAGCCTTGCTGCCGCTGCTGATTCACAACGGCGAGCCACGCTCGACGCTGGTGATCGGTTTCGGCACGGGCATCACTGCCGGCGCCATGCTGCGCTATCCCGGGCTGGAACATCGAGTGGTCGCCGAGCTGCTGCCGTCGGTGGTCAAAGCCGCACCGCTGTTCAAAGGCAACTTCAATGCCGCCAGCGATCCCGGCGTCGATGTGCGTCTGCGCGACGGGCGCCAGGAACTGCTGCGCAGCGCACAAACCTACGACCTGATCACCCTCGAACCGCCGCCGCCCTCCGCTGCTGGTGTGGTCAATCTGTATTCGCGGGACTTCTATCAGTTAACCGCCAGTCGCCTGGAGCACCAAGGCATCGTCGCCCAATGGCTGCCGTTGCCGACGCAGAACATCGATGACTCGCGATCGCTGGTGCGCAGTTTCCTTGATGTGTTCCCGTACGCCTCGCTGTGGACCAGCGAATTCCATGAGATGTTGCTGGTCGGTTCGCTGCAGCCAATGGAACTGGATGCCGCGAAAATCACCGCGCGTTTCCAGCAGGACAGCGTGCGTAGCACCTTGCAGGATGTCGGCATCGGCTCGGCCGCTGCCCTGCTCTCGACCTGGGTCACCGATCGCGCCGGGCTTGAGCGCTTCGCTGCCGACGCGCCTGCGGTGACCGACGATCAACCGCGTATCGAATATGCGCCGTGGGTGCGCAGCAAGGAGATCACGCGGGTGTTGCCGGCACTGTTGGACCTGTATCAGGCACCGCCACTGATCAATGCCGATGCCGGGTTCAATGAGCGTATGGAAAGTCATCGTCAGCGCTTGATGCAGTTCTATCGCGCCAGCCTGCATGCCTATGACGGTGACCGCGATGCCTGGGCGCGGGATATCGGCGAGGTGATGCGCGGCGACGGCAGCAACCCGTATTTCCGCTGGTTCGTCGGCAAATAAGCGGCGGCTGAGGACTTTTCGACGCGAAACAGATAAGGTGCGCACAATCAAAGTGCCACCACTGGACCGCGTCGACGGTTTTCATGGAGTTGTACACGCAATGAGTTGCTGGACCGTCCTTGGCCTCACCGCCGACGCCGATACGCGCAGTATCAAACGACAATACGCTGCCCTGCTCAAACAGACCCGTCCGGACGAAGACGCCGAGGGCTTCCAGCGCCTGCGTGACGCCTATGAGCAAGCCCTGAATTACAAGGAATGGGCGCAGGCCAACGAAGACAACGAAGACAACGCAGCGCAGGACGACAGCTGGGATTTGACCGGCCTGACCGTGGTCGAAGTCGATGCCTTGCAACAAGCAACTCGCTCGCTGCAGGGCACCAGCCTTGCACAGTTGCAGCAGCGCCATGCCCTCGCCGTTGAGCAGGGTTGCGCGCATATCCTCGAAGAGACCCTGCTGCAGCATTGCATCGAGAACCCGCAAACATCAGCGCCGATGGTCGATTGGGCGGTGCAGACCTATCACTGGTTCAGTGCCTGGCAGCGCCTGGAACTGGACGAGGAATCCATCGAACATTTGCTCGATCAGCAGCGGGAACGCATTACTCGACCGTTGCGTGAGGCCCTCGAACGTGAGGACATTGCGGCCTTTTTGCAGGCCTACGCACAGTGCGCGCAATGCCTCTGGCTCGACGCAGAAGTACACCGGCAGTGGTTCAACCTGTTCCTGAGTCGATTGCTACTGGACAGCGAACACTGGTCCTCCACTGTTTTCGAGCAGGTTTGTGCGGGCCAGGGCTGGCATTCCGGCCCGGCCAACCGTTGCCCGCAAGATGAATGGAAGCGACTGGTCGCGCGCCATGAAGCACCGCTTTTTCTGGCGCAGCAGCGTCAACTCGCCGAAGCGCCGCCCGCCACTGCCGAACACCGCGCCGCGCGCCTGTTGCTCGGCAGCGGCCCGTTCAGCCAGCGTCGCGCACTGGCCCGGCGCCTGCGGGAGAAAGATTGGGAGCATTGCCGACATTTGAGTTCGGCACTGTATGCCAATCATCCGAAGGTCTGCGCAGAGTTGCCCGGTGGCACCGCGTTTTTCTGGCGCGACTGGGAGCTCGGCCGTGACGAATGGCCGACATACCTTGGCGTGGTGCTGGCCTGTCTGATCGGTGCGTTTACTCATTTCATCCCGCTGGGGCTACGCGTCACCGGGCTGATCAATATCGTCATGACCTCAACGATCGTGTTTGGGGTGATCGCTGCGGGCATCAACTGGCTGACTCACGAACTGGCGCACACCCATTGGCTGCTGGATGACCGCCTCAGCGCGCGGTTGTGGCCAGGTTTAGCCAAGGACGCTGCGCCGTTCGGCGTACTGCGCGATCTGATTCCCTGCGTATTGATGGTGGCCGGGCTCAGCTGGTTTTTCGGCCCCATCGCCGGCGTCGTCTATGCCGCCACACTGGCCTGCGTGGGTTTGATCCGTCGCCGTCAGGTCAAACCACACACGTCCTGGGAAAAGACCAACCTGCCGGTGAAAATCGGCCTGACGCTACTCGGGGTTGTCGCCCTGGTGCTGGTGCTGGGCGTGTTCAAAGTGGCCGCCAGTCAAGGCACGGTCAATCGCAATCAGGGGCTACAACCCTGGGCGGAGCGTTTGTGTAGCCGGTTGCCGGCGAGTTCTTTCGATTGCGGCGCTCCGGCCACCCGTGAACAGTGGTATCCCGCGGAGGCACGGCCATGACGTCGAGATTCATGTTTGTCAGCGGCGTAGTGGTCGTTCTGGTGGTGATGGGGCTGTCGAGCGCGACACGGCCGTTCCTGAAGCTCGATCTGTGGCTTGATCAGCGCGAATCCCCCGTGACCGCGCAGGCCAACGCGCTGAGCCCGATCATCGCCTGCGTCAACCGCGTCGATGTGCACTGGCGCAACGCCTACGACAAGTTCGAACGTCCGCGACCAACAAGTGATGCATTCGGGCATTATCTTGCTGAGGCACGGGATTTCGACAACACGGATGCGTACACCGTGCAGGACATCCAAAAGGATCTCTGCCTCAGTCATATCAACGAAAAACTCGAACTCTTGGCCTATCAGCCAGTGCTTTCGCAAAAAGTCCGTGACTACGCGCAAGCACTGCAGGGGGCAGCGGTGATCTTTACGCCGGAGCGACTCGACAGAAGTGCGAACTTTTATGCCACGCCGCTCGCCCGGTTGTCCCAGGGCTCGGGGCAAATCCAGGCCGCCAGCAATGCCTACATCAACGCATCGACAGCCTTGCGAGAGGAACTGCTGCCACTGGACGTGGCACAGCGCCCCGAGCAGCTCAAGCGGCTGGAAGCGCGCGTGGGTAAGGAGATCCACTGGTCGCTGCTGGCGTACATGATTCAGGCTCGGGAGACACTGGAGTTGCTAGAAAACGGGATGAAACACCGCACCCTGAGCCCGCAAGCTGTGGCCGATACCACCGCTGATCTGCAACAGGCGTGGAATCGTCGCGCGCCCTTCATTGCTCTTCGCGAGGGTGGATTTCGAAACAAGGACGATGACGCGCGGGAGCTGTGGCGGCACATCAGTGAGCCAGCGCAAAGCTATCTCGACGCGCTGAACACCCTGCACAAGGACTGGCAGAACCACGCCGAACCGCAACGCTTGAGCGACGACTACTACGCCGTCACCCGTGGCTACGACGCCCTGCTCAGCCAATACAACCGTCAGGCACGCGCCAACTTTTGAGGGTGTGCACAGGCCGGACGGTCCTCGCGGACAATCCGGCCTCGTGCGCTTATTTGCCGGCCTTAAGCTTCAGATACGACTGACGCATGTCTGAAGCCCAGCCATCGATCACCGGTTTGACGTCATTCGCCGTCATCGCCTGCGAGTCATTTTCCAACGGTTTGCCGGTGCCTTTGCGCACTACTTGCGAGATAACCTTGTTGTTCGCGCCATCGAGGAATACCGCTTCGGTGGCCAACGTCGTTTCCTGATCGCGAATACCGCTGGCCGTGCTGACCGCTGCTGCCACCAAGGCAATCGGAATCACCTCATACGCGTGCAGGCCTTCGGTCTTGCTGCTCACGGCGGTGATCGCCGCACGCACCACAATCACGCCTGGACCTGGGCCAGTCGCCAACGGCAAGTCTTTGCCGATTTCACGCTTGAGCGCCTGATCGTAGTAGGAAGTGATGCCATTGAGGGTTTGCTGGGAGATCTTCGCGGTCGGTTGCGGTTTCGGGTAGAGCTGGGTTGGTTCGATATAAACGCTGGTGAATTTCTTGATGTCGACCTTCGGATCGATCCAGCGCATGACCTCGGCACCGGACGGCGATTTGGCCTCCTTGAGCTGGCTGTAGTCTTTGAGGAAGCCGGAGTACTCTTTCGGGTCGACGGTTTTGCTGGAACAACCCACCACTGCGAGCGTGGCAAAACACAGAGTGCCCATCATCACTGCTAGCTTCATGCTGTAACTCCTGTCAGAAGGCCAAAAACTTTGCCGGGGGAGTTACAGGTATAGCTAAAACCTCAGTAATTGCGATTGCAAAGCACAAAATTCACGCAAGGCTGCGTGGCGGATCACAACGGTCATTTGACAGACGCCTGTCATCCGGCAAAGCTGCATCGAGCTTGAACGCACGCCAGACGGCAAATGCACCTGGACTACGGAAGTCGCAATGCCCAAGCATAAAAATAAAACCGCACAACCTGACCCTGATTCGACTCGATCTTCACCCTCAAAATATCTGTTCCCGATCACCATTGGCGTGCTGCTGGCCGCCGTGGCGGGGATCGGCTGGTTTCTGTTCAGCCCCGCTTCGGTGCCGGTGAAACCTGCGCCGGTCAGCGCCCCCATTGTCGCCGCCAAGCCGCAAGCCGTGCTCGCAAGCAAACCAGCGACGATGGTCGATGAACAACAATGCCAGGGCTGCCACACCGAACAGGTCAAGGACTGGCAAGGTTCGCATCACCAATTGGCGATGCAGCCGGCGAACGCTGAAACGATGCTCGGCGATTTCAACAACATCACCTTCAAGGCCGAAAACGAGACCACGCGCTTTTCACGCAAGGACGATGAGTTCTGGGTCAACACGCCCGGCATCGACGGCAAGCATGCCGACTTCAAAGTCGCCTACACCTTCGGCATCGCGCCGTTGCAGCAATACCTGATCGAGGTTGGCGAAGGTCGCTTGCAGGCCCTCGGCGTGGCGTGGGATACCGAGAAACATCGCTGGTTTCATCTCTATCCCGGCCAGGGCGTCAACTTCAAGAATCCGCTGCACTGGAGCAAGCCGAGCCAGAACGCCAACTTCATGTGCGTCGAGTGCCACACCACCGGTTTCAAACGCAATTTTGATGCGGCCAGCAACACCTTCAACAGTCAGTGGAACAGCCTCGGTGTCGGCTGTCAGGCCTGTCACGGTCCGGCGTCCAATCACCTGGAATGGACGCAGAAAAAAGGCGATCTGATTCATCAGGGTTTCGCTGTCGATCTCAAGGACAAGAACGCCACCGTCGAGATCGAAACCTGCGCACGCTGCCATGCGCGCCGTGCGCCGTTGGGCGACGGCTACACCGTCGGCAAACGCTTGATGGACGATTATCTGCCGAGCCCCCTCACCCGTGAGCTGTACGCGCTGGACGGCAAGATCAAGGACGAAGTGTTCGAACACGGTTCGTTCCTGCAAAGCAAGATGTTCGACAAGGGTGTGCGCTGCAGCAATTGCCACAACCCGCACAGCAATGAACTGAAAGCACCGGGCAACGCGGTGTGTCTGCAATGTCACAACACTGCTGGCAAGACTTCGGTCGAGGGTGTGGACGGCAAGGGCCTGCAGGCGAAGAACTACGATTCCATTGAACACACCCGTCACACCATGGGTCAGCCCGGTTCGCAGTGCGTCGATTGCCACATGCCTGGCAAGTTCTATATGGGCAACGACTTCAGACATGACCACAGCTTCAGCATTCCCGACCCGGAACGCGCGCAGAAGCTCGGCACGCCGGATGCCTGTCTGACCTGCCATCAAGGCAAGGCCGGCGACAAGGTCACCGCACAATTCAAGCTGTGGAGCGCCTCCACCGCGCCGCAAGCACCGCGCTACGACGAAAGCCTGTGGCTGATCCGCAATGGGCGACCGGGCGCCGCTGATGCACTTTATGAGCAGTTGCAGCGCAGTAATCTGCCGGCGATTCAACGGGCGACATTGCTCGCGGAGCTGCCGCTGTATCCGAGTGAGCAAGCGTTGAAGCTGGCGACACAGGACCTGAAAAATCAGGCACCGCAGGTACGCGAAAGCGCCGTGCGGGCGATCAGCGCGTTCTTGCCGCCTCCGGAGCGTGCGCCGTTGTTGGCGCCGTTGCTGGGTGATCCGGTGAAAGCCGTACGCATCGTTGCCGCACGGGATCTGCTCAGTGTTGCGCGCAATGGCGGTCTCGGTTCTGCGCAAGCCAACTGGGATGCCGCAATTGCCGAATACGAAGCGGTGCAGAAGAGTCTGCTGGAACGCGCCGAAGCCAATCTGAACCTGGCGATGCTGTACCAGGCCAGTGGCCGTGGCGCGGAAGTTGAAGGTCTGTTGCGCTCGGCACTCAAGCGCGACCCGGATTTCTATCCGGCGCTGGTGACGCTGGTGCAATGGCTGGAAGCCAATGGTCGTGGTCAGGAAGCGCAGACGCTGTTGGATGACAGCCTCAAGCAACACCCGGACGCGGCGCTGTTGCAGCACACTCAAGGTCTGTCGCTGATCCGCGCGGGCAAAACTGCCGAAGCCATGGCACCGCTGAAGAAAGCTGCGCAACAGGAACCGCAGAACGCGCAGTACGGTTATGTGCTGGCGGTGGCGTTGCATGAAAGCGGCAAGGTCGATGAGGCGTGTGCGGTGCTCGAAGGTTTGCTCAAGACTCAACCGGCGAACCGTAATGCGCGGTTGTCGCTGATTCAGTGGTATCTCGACAGTGGGCAGGAACCGAAGGCGCAGGTGCTGTTGCAGGGGTGGAAGAAGATGAATATGGGGGATCCGGCGCTTAAGTGATCGGCTGGAGATTGTCGCCCCCTCACCCTAGCCCTCCCGAAACGTCGGACCGCCCAGAGGTAGAGGGGACCGATTGGGGGAGATTCAAGAGATACGCCGACTTGAGCGATAGGCTTTGAATCCATAATCGACTCGGTCTTTCACGTCGGTGCAGGGCCACAGACACCTCGGTCAGTCCCCTCTCCCTCCGGGAGAGGGTTAGGGTGAGGGGCTTTTCAAGGTTCAACCGTTTACCAGGAAAAGGCGCGGGTGCTGTTGCAGGGGTGGAAGAAGATGAATATGGGTGATCCGGCGCTCAAGTGATTGGCTGGAGATTGTCGCCCCCTCACCCTAGCCCTCTCCCAAGGTAGAGGGGACCGATTGGGGGATGTTCAAGAGATACACCGACGTGAACGATTGGCTTTGAATCGATAGTCGACTCGGTCTTTCACGTCGGTGCAGGACGACAGACACCTCGGTCAGTCCCCTCTCCCTCCGGGAGAGGGTTAGGGTGAGGGGCTTTTCAAGGTTCAACCGTTTACCAGGAAAAGGCGCGGGTGCTGTTGCAGGGGTGGAAGAAGATGAATATGGGTGATCCGGCGCTCAAGTGATTGGCTGGAGATCGTCGCCCCCTCACCCTAGCCCTCTCCCAGAGGTAGAGGGGACCGATTGGGGGAGATTCAAGAGATACGCCGACGTGAACGTATGGATTTGAATCCATAATCGACTCGGTCTTTCACGTCGGTGTCACTCGCCAGACACCTCGGTCAGTCCCCTCTCCCTCCGGGAGAGGGTTAGGGTTAGGGTGAGGGGCTTTCAAGGGTTCACCCCATTACCAGGACGAAGTCTCACCGCTGCGCAACGCCATCTCCCGCCGGCTGTTGATGTGCATCGCCTTGATCAGCGACACCGTGCCCACCAGCAAAATCGCCGCCCCCAACAGGAAGTCGATGTTGTACAACTGGAAGTCCTGCACCGGCCCGATCAGCAGCACCCGCACGATCGCAGCGCCCAACAGCGTGGCGAGAAAGTCGATCCCCGGTTCATTGCGGTAGAACACCAGCAGCAACGGCAGGCACAACACCAACAGCAGCAACAACACGACAACCTTGAACGAACCTTTGCGCTCGACGCTGAAGGCACATTCGTGGGGCCCGTAGGCCTTGTAATCCTCATCGCGGATCATCGAGGTTTTCTCGTTGATGTAGTCGACGCGGTTGTACTTCTGGATCGGCGTGAAGGTGTTGGACATCTCCATCAGCGTGGTGATGTTCTTGAAACGCAGGTCGATGCGCTCGCTGCCCTTGAGGTAATAGAGCACCGGTTTGTAGCCGTAGCGATACGTGTCGAACGGGAATTCGGTGACCTGGCCCTGCACGCCGATCGGACGTGATTCGAGTTGCGCGTAGGCGCTTTTGTTGGTCGTAGAGAGGTTGCGACTCAGTGGCTGGATCTTCACCTGTTCGAGGAATATCGGCGTGGCGCCGTAGGTCCACTGCAAGGGTTCCAGACGCAAACGCAGTTCGTTGCGACCGAGGTCATAGCGGTTGAAGGTACGTTCGGAGACCACCAGGGAGCCGCCGAGCATGAACTCGCCGCGCAGGTTGTTGGTGACGCGCAAGGTCAGTTGGTCCTTGCCCAGCAACGCTGCTTCCGTGGATGGCGGCGTGCCGCACCACGCGGTGCTTTCACCGACGCCGCCGAGCTGGCCGCCGCGGTTTTCCTTGAATACGTAAAAGTAACTGGCCCACAGCGTCACCATCAAAAGCAACGCTGTGAGGCCGAGAATTTTTTTGCCCGGACTCACTGATCAGACTCCCTTCTTCGGTTCCATCGTCCAGCCGAAAACCCGCTGGCGACGGCGACTCTACCAAAAGGCCACCATCGACCCAAGGAAAAATGCCCAACGAGTGAGGGTTGTAGGGGTTTCCCCGGTGTACATCGAAGATCAAAAGATCGTCCGAACGCGGCCCGAACCTGCGGCAGCTCCTACACGGGATCAAATGTAGGAGCTGCCGAAGGCTGCGATCTTTTTAACCGTCAACGCCGACGAAAAAGCGGACGCGGCTCGATCACCGAGCGCCCGTACAGCACACTCATGCCGGCCAATCCTTTCAGCGCATCCTCGGCGGATTTGTCCTCACGCACCGCAAAACTGTCGAACCCGCACTGGCGCATATGGCTGAGCTGATCACGCAGCACATCGCCAATCGCGCGCAACTCCCCTGTCCAACCAAACCGGCTGCGCAGCAGATACGCCTGACTGTAAGCACGCCCATCGCGAAAGCTCGGGAAATCCAGCGCAATCAGTGGCAACGAGGCCAGCCACGGCAGCAGGCTTTCAACCTCATCGTCCGGCCCAAGCCACACGGCGTGAGTCGCCGGCGATTGCAGCCAATGCGCCAACGGCAGCATCAACAACCCCGAAGGCCGTGGCGTCGAAGGCTCACGCACCAGCGTCCACGGATCGTTCGTCACTATTCGCGCCACGCCCTGCTCCAGCCGCAACAGATTATTCATACCGCGGCCTCCAGCGTCTTCGGATAGACCCGTTCCTTGAACGGCTCCAGGCCTATTCGCGCCACGGTGTCGATAAACAATTCCTCATGCTCGCGATAGCGCACAAACGTGCCGATAATCCGCTCGATCACCTGCGGCACTTCGGCAGCGCTGAACGACGGGCCGATGACTTTGCCCAGCGCGCTGTGCTTGCCTTGGGCGCCGCCGAGGGTGATCTGATACCACTCGCTGCCGTTCTTATCGACGCCAAGAATGCCGATATTGCCAATGTGGTGATGGCCGCAGGCGTTCATGCAGCCGGAGATGTTCAGGCTGATATCGCCCAGATCATGCAGGAAATCGAGGTTATCGAAGCGCGCCTGAATTGCCTGGGCAATCGGGATCGACTTGGCATTGGCCAACGCGCAGAAATCGCCACCGGGGCAGGCAATGATGTCGGTGAGCAGGCCGACGTTGGCGCTGCCCAGATCGTGTTTGCACGCCAGTTGCCACAACGCGTAGAGGTCGCTCTTCGCCACGTCGGGCAGGACGATGTTCTGCTCATGGGCGATACGGATCTCGCCGAAACCGAAACGCTGCGACCAGTCGGCCACCGCCAGCATCTGTACACCGGTCACATCCCCTGGCGGCGACGTCGGGCCCGGTTTGGTCGACAACACCACGCTGGTGTAACCCGAGACCTTGTGCGGCTGCACGTTGCGCGCGACCCAACGGGCGAACGCCGGGCTTTGCGCCAGACGCGTGCCGAAGTCCAGATCGGTGTCGGCCAAGGTCTGATAAACCGGCGGCACGAAGGCACTGGCGACCCGTTGATATTCGGCTTCGGTCAACTGCGCCGGGCCATCCTTGAGGTGTTGCCACTCCTCCTCGACTTCCTTGGCAAACGCCTCGATGCCCAACGCCTTGACCAGAATCTTGATGCGCGCCTTGTACTTGTTGTCGCGCCGGCCGTGACGGTTGTACACGCGCAAAACCGCTTCGACGTAGGACAGCAAATGCTGCCATGGCAAACCTTCGCGAATCTGCAAACCGAGAATCGGTGTGCGCCCCAGGCCACCACCGACGATCACTCGCAGCAACATCTGCCCGTCGCGCCCGGGGTAAAGATACAGGCCGATGTCGTGCATCATGATCGCCGCGCGATCCTGCTTCGCCGAGCAGATGGCGATCTTGAATTTGCGTGGCAGGAAGAGGAATTCCGGGTTGATCGTCGACCACTGCCGCAGGATCTCGGCCAGCGGGCGCGGGTCGATCATTTCGTCTGCGGCGACCCCGGCGAACGCTTCGGTGGTGATGTTGCGCACGCAGTTGCCCGATGTCTGGATCGCATGCATGTTCACTTGCGCCAAGCGTTCGAGGATGTCCGGCACCTCGGCCAGCTCGATCCAGTTGAACTGCATGTTCTGCCGCGTGGTGAAGTGGCCGTAACCACGATCGTAGTCACTGGCGATGCTGGCCAGCGTGCGCATCTGCTCGGCGCTCAAGGTGCCGTAGGGAATCGCTACGCGCAGCATGTAGGCATGTTTTTGCAGGTACAGGCCGTTTTGCAGGCGCAGCGGCAAAAACTCCTCTTCGCTCAATTCCCCGGCCATGAAGCGCTCGACCTGATCGCGGAATTGCGCAACGCGCTCGAACACCAGCGCCCGGTCGTAATCATCGTATTGATACATGCGTGCCACCTCATCAGTTATTCCTGTGGGAGCGAGCCTGCTCGCGAATGCGGTGTGTCAGGCAACTGCATTGTTGGCTGACACACCGCATTCGCGAGCAGGCTCGCTCCCACAGTTTTCTTCAAAGCACTATGACGAAGCAGCGCAGCGCGTTACAGATTCACCTGAAGCGATAAAAACCATATCAGGGCGCGGCAGAACGCCGCAGCCAGTACTTACATCTGATCCGCACAAATGAACAATTCCTGAGCCTGTTTTGTTTCTGACGGGGTTTCTACAGTGCAGCTCATGCCAGACCGGGTGGCCTGGCAAGACTTTGCAACCGTGGATGAACTGACCATGAGCACAGCAACAATCGGACAGGCTTATAACTACAAGGTCGTCCGTCAATTCGTCATCGCCACAATTTTCTGGGGTGTGGTGGGTATGGCAATGGGCGTGTTGATCGCCTCGCAACTGGTCTGGCCAGAGATGAACCTGGACCTGCCGTGGACCACCTTCGGCCGCTTGCGCCCGCTGCACACCAGCCTGGTGATTTTCGGCTTCGCCGGCAGCGCGCAATTTGCCGCCAGTTACTACGCGGTGCAACGCACCTGTCAGGTGCGGCTGTACTCGGACGCCCTCGCCGCATTCACTTTCTGGGGCTGGCAGTCAGTGATCGTGATCATGCTGATCACCCTGCCGATGGGCTACACCACTACCAAGGAATACGCCGAAATCGAATTCTCCGGCGCGGTGTGGATGGCCGTTGTCTGGGTCGCCTACGCCGTGGTGTTCTTCACCACCGTGGTGCAACGCAAGACCAAACACATCTACGTCGGCAACTGGTTTTTTGGCGCGTTCATTCTGGTGATCGCCATGTTGCACGTGGTCAATCACCTGTCGATTCCGGTGGACTGGTTCAAGTCTTATCCGGTGTATTCCGGCGCCACCGACGCCATGGTGCAGTGGTGGTATGGGCATAACGCGGTGGGTTTCTTCCTGACCACAGGCTTCCTCGGCATGATGTATTACTTCGTGCCGAAACAGGTCAATCGGCCGGTGTATTCGTATCGCTTGTCGATCGTGCATTTCTGGGCGCTGATCACCCTGTACATCTGGGCCGGCCCGCACCATTTGCACTACACCGCGCTGCCGGACTGGGCGCAGTCACTGGGCATGGCCATGTCGCTGATCCTGCTCGCGCCGAGCTGGGGCGGCATGATCAATGGCATGATGACCTTGTCCGGCGCCTGGCATAAGTTGCGCACTGACCCGATCCTGCGCTTCCTCGTGCTGTCGCTGGCGTTCTACGGCATGTCGACATTTGAGGGGCCGATGATGGCGATCAAAACCGTCAACGCCCTCTCCCACTACACCGACTGGACCATCGGCCACGTCCACGCCGGCGCGTTGGGCTGGGTGGCGATGATCACCTTTGGCGCGACCTATCACATGGTGCCAAAAGTGTTTGGCCGCGAGCAGATGTACAGCACGCCGCTGATCAACCTGCACTTCTGGCTGGCGACCATCGGCACCGTGTTGTACATCGCGTCGATGTGGGTCAACGGTATCACCCAGGGCCTGATGTGGCGGGCGATCAACGAGGACGGCACGCTGACTTACTCATTTGTCGAAGCGCTGCAGGCCAGTCATCCGGGGTTCATCGTGCGCTTCGCCGGGGGGGTGTTTTTCCTCACCGGGATGTTGCTGATGGCCTACAACGTCTGGCGCACGGTGCGGGTCGCCGACGTCGCACTGGCCCACCGTGAAGCGCAAATCGCCTGAGGCGGGGAGCCGGTCATGCTGGAGATTTTTTTCGATGTGCTGGGCGTGGTGTTTCTGTGGCTGGCGGTCGAGTACTGCTTGCGGCGGGAGACGGCGGACAGTCTGGATGAGGCGAGCATGGTGCCGTTTGCCGACGATCCGGAAGTGGCGCGGCGGGTGGAGCTGGCCACCGGTAAAACCGTGAAAGCGGTGGCGCCCGAGGTGGCGAAGCCGGGGTGGGTCAATCTCGATATGTAGCCTTCTCGCCTTGATCGTTCCCACGCTCTGCGTGGGAATGCAGCCCGGGACGCTCTGCGTCCCAAAAGCCGAACGCGGAGCGTCCGTAGAGGCGTTCCCACGCAGAGCGTGGGGACGATCATCGCGAGAGTCCGTGTGATCTAGGCGCGATCGCGGGGGATCAGACTTTGCAGTTGCTGGGCAAGGAAGTTGGCATCGAAGGCGAAGGTATCCGGGTCCTTCAGGCCATTGGTCTTGCGCCACTGCCACGCGCCGTCCGGCAATCCCACCAGCGAAATGCTGCCATAGCGCGCTGCCGTCAGCCCCATCACCGCCAGGGAAATCTGTCCCGCGCTGCCCATTACGTCTGGCACAAACTCGACCGGTTTTCCAGCGATGACGATGCTCAGTTTTTCGGTCTTGAAGGTCGATGTCTCCACCGGCGTGCTCGGCCCGAATGCGACATACGGTTCGCGGCTGACTTCCAGCAGATTCGGCGCTTGCACCGGTTCCAGCCATTGCTGAATATCGCCGAACAACGCGGTAATCCGTGTTGCCCAGACTTGCGACTGCGTTTCGAAAACCTGCTTCTTGTGCGCTTCGCTTTCGGCATAGTGACGAAGCATCTCGCCCAGTTGTTGAACGTCGCTCATTGCGGTGTGCCTCGGAAAGGATCCTGCGAAACACCATAGTGGCAGATCGGAGCCTCTCTGTACGGTCAGAAACACCATGACACTTGCGCGAAAGATCAGCGGTACAGTCAGTTGCTGCTGGTATCGTGCCGGAAACCGAAGGAAACTCCTGGCAGACCTGAATACTCGACACTGTCATTTGCCTGAGGACATCCAATGCGCACCATCGGCCTGATCGGCGGCATGAGCTGGGAATCCAGCGCCGAATACTATCGACTCATCAATCAACACGTCCGTGATCGTCTCGGCCCTTTGCGCTCGGCACAATTGCTGATGTACAGCGTCGACTTCGGCCCTGTCGAACAGGCCCAGCACGCCGGGCGCTGGGACGATGCGGCGGCGATTCTGGTCGATGCTGCGCGCAGGCTGGAAGCGGGAGGCGCGGAATGTGTGGTGCTGTGTACCAACACCATGCACAAGGTCGCCGAGCAGATTCAGGCGGCGATCAGCATTCCGTTTTTGCACATTGCCGAACCGGCCGCGCAGGCTGCCCTGGACATTGATGCGCGCACCGTCGGTTTGCTCGGCACCGCATTCACGATGGAACAGGACTTTCTCAAGCAACGCCTGGTCGCCAAGGGTTTGACCGTATTGGTGCCGGACGAAGCCGAGCGCAAGGACGTGCACCGAATCATCTACGACGAACTCTGCGTCGGCGTGATCAGCGATCAGTCGCGGCAAATCTATCAGCGGGTGATCGAATCCCTCACCGCTCGTGGCGCGCAGGCGATCATTCTCGGTTGCACGGAAATTGGCCTGTTGCTCAAACCCGAACACAGCGCCCTGCCCCTGCTCGACACCACCGAGCTGCATGCGCAGTCGGCGGTGGCGTTCGCGCTGGGCGAGTAAGTCAGGTTTTCGAACGATTGCGCAGGCGGGCCATGCTCAGGGTGTCGACCCACTGCCCGTCGCGCACCGCGTAATCGCGAAACAGGCCTTCGTCCTCGAAACCGAATTTGCGGTAGAGCGCGATGGCGGCCTCGTTGTCGGCGTAAACCGAGAGTTCGACGCGGTGCAGGTTCATCCAGTTGTCGGCGACGTCGAGTGCCGCCGCCAACAGCTTCGAACCCACGCCTTTGCCCTGCCACGCCCCGGCGACTGCCATACCGACGCTGCCGGCGTGGCTGCGGCGAATCCGCGAATAGTTTTCCAGCCCCAGATGGCCGATCACCACGCCCTGATGCAGCGCGACCAGCTTCAACACCCGTTCATTTTCCGCCAGCAACCGTTGGCGCCAGACGTCGACGGACTGAAACGGCATCTGCAACACTTGCCGGGTGACGGCCCGCTCGTTGTAGAGCGCAGTGACAGCCTCGAGGTGCGCCTCGCTGAAGCGTTCGATGTGAATGGCGGCGTTGTGGTCGGGCATGGCGGATCCTTCCTGGATCGATGTGTGGCTGACCACTCTAAACCGCCAAACACGACATCTGCCATAGGTAAATACTTGTAGGAGTGAGCCTGCTCGCGATAGCGGTGTGTCAGTCAACATTGATCAATCTGACACACCGCTATCGCGAGCAGGCTCGCTCCTACAGGGGAATGCGTCAGGGCTGGAACCATTCCTGGCGTTCGTTGAAAGTGTGGTGGATGAGGTCGGTGAGGGTCTGCACTTCGGGCATGCTCTGCGATTCAGCGTTGACCGCCAGCCACGCCTGCAATTGCATCGGTTCCTCGAACAGCCCCGGTAGCGCAATCAGGCCTCGATCAAAGCGGCTCATATACGCCGGCAGCAAACCAATGCACGCGCTGCAACGGATCATCTCCAGCATCAGTTCATAGGACTGCATCTGCACCACCCCGGCCAACCGCTGTTCGACCAGCTCATTCCATGGGCGAAAGCTATGGATCTGCCGGTCGTGTTGCCATTGCACCAGCATGAAGTCGGCGAGGTCGTCGGGGGTGTCCGGGCGCGCGGTAACGCGGGAGTAGCGTTTGGCGATGTGCGGCAGGTAGTCGAGACGCGCCAGCGGTTGCGGTTCGCTGGTGGCGAAGGTCGGGCCGGGGTGTGGGGTTTCGCCGTGGGCGAGCCAGAGGACGATGTCGGCGCTGACCGCGCGCAGGGACAATTCGCTGTCCAGCGCGATGATTTCCAGGCGCACACTGGCGTTGCGGCGCAGCAGCGCGATCAGGTCGCGGCCGAGGATGTCATGCAGGATCGATTCGGCGACGGCCAGGCGAATCAGCGGTTGCTCGATCACCGGGAGTTTGCGTTCGTTGGCCAGCGCCACCAGTTTGGCCTGTAGCTGTTGGCCTTCGCGGGTCAGGCTCAGGGCGCTGCCCTGAAAGCTGAACAGTGAGTGCTGGAGCTCTTGTTCAAGCTGCGCCAACTGTTTGCGCAGCAAGGTCGAGCGTACGTTGAGGCTGCGCGCGGCTTGCATGAAGCAGCCGCAGCGGGCGCTGACCAGGAAATATTGGGCGATATCGGCATTGATCGCGGCGGCTTGTGCCAGCCAGGAATCGCTTTTGTCCTGCGCCCAGCAGTACTCGGCGCTGCCCTGTCGTTCTGCGGGTTCGGTGAATGACATCGATGACTCCCTGTCGATCTTTGTGGTTGCCTTTACGCAATTCCTTGTAGGAGTGAGCCTGCTCGCGATAGCGGTGTGTCAGTCGACATTGCTTAACCTGACACACCGCTATCGCGAGCAGGCTCACTCCTACAGGGGGCTTGTGGTGACGGTGGGATTAGCGTTTTTCCTCTAGGACTTTGTTGAGTTCAGCGCCGTCGATGCTCAGTGTTGCGGTGTTGAGCATTCCGTCCAGATAGGCTTGGGCGATTTGCTCCTGGCGCTGCGCACGCAAGGCCTGGGTCAGTTGATCGCGCAGTTCATCGAGGGTTGCGGTGCGTGCAGGCTGTTGCTCGGTGAGTTTGATTACGTGAAACCCGGCCGCACTTTGGACGGGATCAGAGACTGCGCCGACCTTGAGCCGCGCCACAGCGCCACGCACCTCCGGAACGAGTTGCTGCAACGGTTGCAGGCCACTATCGCCGCCGCGTTCAGCGGTGACGCGATCCTGTGAATATTGAGTCGCCAGCGCGGCAAATTCTGCCGGCGTCGCCTGGGCTTTCTTGCTCAGTTCGAGCGCCTGCTTGCGCACCGATTCAAGATTCTGCGGATCATTCACCCCAAGGAAAATCTGACTGACCCGATACAGCGCCGGGGTCTGCCAATTGGCTTTGCCCGCGTCATAAGCCTGCTGCAATTCAGCCGCACTCGGATAATCCGCCGGCACTTCACTGACCGAACGCAAGTAATCGCGAAAGACAATCTGCTCGGTGGCCGCACGAGTCTGCCGCGCAACCTCCGGGCGCTGCGCCCAACCCTGCGCATCAGCCTGCTCCAGCACCGCTTTCTCGGCCAGACGCGTGCGAATCCAGCGTTCCAGCGCCTCACGATTGCCGCGCAATTGTTCGCGGGTCTCTGGCGGGACTGTCGCGAGCAGGGTCTGAAGTTCCGCAGGGGTTACCTGCTGATTACCCAACCGCGCCACCGCCGGCCCCGCAGCAACCGCCGCCACTGGCGACGATTGCTGGGCGGCGACCGGGTCACTGCCCGGTCGCACCACCAGCGCCACGGCCACCACCAACAGCGCTACCGCAGCGGCGCTGATCACCATGGCAGGCTTTTTCACAGCGCGACTTCCTCTTCCTCGGCCACGGCGACTTTGGCGGTCTGCGCGCTGCCGTTCTGGGTGAAGTCACGCAGATAAACGATGAACTCCTGCAGCAGACGATCCCACAATTCCAGGTTGCCACGCAGGTGATCGTTGCTCACGCCCGCCGCCACGACCACGTCCATTTCCATCACCAGAAACTCGCCCTGCAACGACAAGCGCGCAAAACGGCGCGTGGCGTTCCACTGCTCGGCCACACCCTGCGGCAACTCACCCTGCACCCGCAGCGCACAGCTGAACGTGAAATCGACGTAGCTGCCCTGCTCCACCGCCGGGTTGCCGAAACGCACGGCGTAACCAATGCCCTGGCTGGCGCTGAGCAACTGGACGATGCCGTTCTGTTCGGTCTGATTGACGCGATAACCGGCCGCTTGCAGGACGTCGGTCAGGGATTGTGGCGATACGTGGCTGATCAATTGAGTCATTGTTTCTTCCTTGTTTAGCAGTCTTTTAAATCAATGCGCGAGCGCGGCTTGCGGCGCGTCGAATTGAGTCTTGTAGAGCTCGTCACCGAACCCCTGAGCCAGTTCATCGAACTTGACCCGGGCGCTGCCCGCGAAGGGCTGGCGGATCTTCATCACCTCGGCCACGTCGATGTTTTCGTAGGCAGTGAGGATCTGTTTGGCGACGCCGTACATCTGCTGATTCTTGACTGAACATTGCTGCACTTGTGTGTCACGTTCAGTCAATTGCGCTTGAAGCTTAGACCGTTCTGCCTCTTTGGCACGGGCCATGACGAGCAACTCGTCATAGGCCTTTTTGAACTTGCCGGTCTGCTCGGCGCTGGCTGCCACTTGTGCCTGCGCCTGGCTGTGCAGGCTCTGTTGCTGTCCGGCCAATTGCTCGGCAACGCCTTTGGCCTTGGCCAGTTCGGCAGTCAATTGCTTGATTTGCGCCTGCGCAGCCTTGGCTTCGTTTTGCGCCGCCAGTTGCGCGGCGCTGGCCTGGGCCTGCTGACTTTGCAGGGTCTGCAGTTGCTGAGCGGTGCTGCGCAATTGCGTGCGCAGGCGTTCTTCCATGCCTTCGGCATGCGCTCCAGTGGCGATCAAAAGCCCGAGCCCGAGCCACACAAATCGCGTTTTCATAACCCTCTCCCGGCGCCTTAGAAGCGCGTGTTGATCTCAAGCTGCAAGACGTCGATGTCGAACGGCGCGCCGTACACCGCTTCGGTGCTCATCCAGCGACCGGTGGCATAAACGTTCTTCGCCAGACCGTAGTTGCCACCCATGAAATAACCCTTGGCGTTGGTGCCGCCGAGGTGGAACGAGGAGTCGTTGAAGCCATCTGGCAAGGCATCCGGCTGGATGTACTTGTAGCCAGCGAACAGATTCCAGTCGCCCTGCTTTTTCAGGTCCAGTGCGCTGCCGAGGGTGAACTGCACCATCCACGCATTGGCGCCGCTTTCGATGTTGCCGTTGCTGTCGAGGTTGTTGACGATCTGCCCGGCGGAACGCTTGCGCATGTCGCCTTCGTCGTACGCGAGGTTGTGGATGTAGTTGCCCTGGCTGCGCAGTTTGAAGTCTTCCGGCAGGTCGGCGTCCCACACCACGTTCAGATCAAGCAGATTGAACTCCGAAGCGAGGCCGACGAATTGCGGCTGCGGCGTGGTGGTCGGGTTGAGCGGGTTCGGCGTGATGTCGCGCAGCAGGAACACGCTGTTGCCCTTCTGCATGAACGCCGTGCGGCTGCCGTCGCTGTCGCAGCCCGGCGCACCGGCCCACGGCTCGCAAGGGCTGGAGCGCTCGCCCTGAATGTCGTCGAAACGGTAGTACGCCAACGCGCCCTTCAAGCGGTTGTTGCTGTTGATCGCCCATTTGGCGCCGACTTGCGCGCCGTACAGCCACTTGTTGTCGCTCTCTTCCTTGTCGAAGCCGTTGCTGCTGGCGGTGTCGTTGGTGTAATCCACCGGGAACGCGCCGACGGTGCCGAACACCCCCCAATCGCGGTTGAGCTTGTGGTCGAAAATCGCCGCGACACCGTCGAAATTCAAGTCGTTGGAATAGAGCATGTCGGTGGACATGAACGGATTGGCGAAGCGCCCGCCGGTCAGGGTCAGCTCATCCGTCGGCTTCCAGTTGAGGTAGCCCTGATCGAGCCAGATGTCCTTTTTGGCGAAACCGCCGCCGAGGTTTTGCGTGGTCGACACCGGGTTGTTGTCCGAACCGGTGCCGATACGAATGCCGGCGGTCCATTGCGGCGAGATCTCGGCTTTCATGCCCAACCGTGCGCGGATGCGGAACTGGTTGGTGCGGTCTTCGCGGGTGTTGAGCAGCGGCGGCAGGCTGGTGCTGCTGTTGGGATTCACATCGTACGGGCCGTTGTTGTTGAGCTTGGCGAAGTCGACGATCTCGTTGCTGTTGCTGTCCGAGTAGTAGCGCGATTCGTTGCGCAAGCGAATGTCGCCGTCGAAACTGATGCGCGCAGCCCATTCCGGGAAGCTGTTGGGCGCGGCCCAGTTTTCCTGTTTGGCAGTGGCCATGACTTCGGCTTTGACCTGATCGCGTATCTGGTCGCGCACCGCGGCCGGCACATATTGCACACGCACGTCGCCCGGCGCCGCCACTGGTCCGGCTGCGACTGCGGTAGACGCAGCGGCCTGTTTGGCCTGGGCCGCTTCGTTCTGCGCCTGAGCGATCAGTGCGTCGGCCTTGTCCTGTTTCAGAATGCCCTGCTCGACCAGCAAGCGGATCAGATTGATCGTGGCGTTCTCCGAGGGCGCAGGCGCTGCCGCGGCCTGACCGACCAGGGTCGCAATGACCATGCCGACCGCCAGGGACAATCGATTCACGTTGGAAATCATCTGCACACAACTCCTTTTGCCAAAGCGTAAATAAATGAATTAACCCGGACGCCGCCCTTGCAGGGACAGGCGCACAGGCAAAGTGATGGAGGCCGGTGGCCGTTCGCTCAGTGCCGGGGCACCGCGCAGCGCCGCCAACACTTGGGTATCGATTTCGGGGTTGCCGCTGGACTTGATCAGCTCGACCCGGGTGATCTCGCCGACGCCGCTCAACCAGACATCGGCCTGCAACGAGAACGCGAGGTTGCGCAGCTCAGGGTTCTCGCGCAGCAAACGCTGGAAGGTGAACGCCAGAAACTGGCTGTACGTCCCCGTGCCCAAACGCCCACCACCAGTGCCAGCCATGCCGCCGCCCTTGCCCGCGCCGATGTTGAAGGCGTCGTTGCCGGATTGCGCATCGCCGTCCATTTGCATCGGGTTGGCCAGATCGTCCGCCGGGGATGGCGGCGCTTCTTCCTCGGGCTTGACCTCTTCGGGTTCCGGCGTCGGTTCTGGCTCGACGACTTTTTCTTCCACCGGGGTTTCCGGCTCCGGCGGTTTTTCCGGCGGCGGAGGTGGCGGTGGTGGCAACGGAATGATCGTCGGCACCTTCGGCGCTTCGCGGCGGATGCCGCTCATGTCGTTGGCCCACTGCCACAGGAACCACGCGGCGAGCGCGCCGATCAGCAATCCGGCGCCCCACTTGGCGTAACGCAGCGCCGGTTTTTTCACCGGCAGCGGCTCGATCGGGAGTTGTGCGGTCATGACTCAGCCCTGACTCGGTTTGCCGGTGACGAGACCGACCTGGGACAGTTCGAGCCGGCGCAACAGATCCAGCACTTCGATGACTTTCTGGTATTGCACCGTCGCGTCGCCGCGCACGATCACCGGGAAATCCGGGCTCTGCGCCTTCTCGATGCGCAGGCGTTCTTCGAGCTCGGCCAAGGTCACCGGGTAAGCGTCAAGGAACACCTGGCCGCCGTCGTTGACCGAGATCGCCTTGGTCTTGGCCTCGGACAGCGACACGGAAGCGCTGGCCTTGGGCAAATTGATCTGGATCCCCGAGACCTGCGCGGTGGCAGTGAGGATGAACATCACCAGCACCACCATCAGCACGTCGACCAGCGGGGTGATGTTGATGCTGTCCACCGCTGCATCTTCGTCATCGTCGTGGGAGGCATTTACAGACGCCATGTCAGTGCTCCTCAGGCCGGTACGGAGTGGTTGGCGTGATGGCCGCGATGCGACGCCTCACTGAACTGGCTCTCGCCATGCATCTCCGCCAGGCGGGTGATGAACTCGTCGACGAACACGCGCATGTCAGCGCTGACTTCCTTGTTGCGGGTGATCAGGCGGTTGTAACCAAACAGCGCTGGAATCGCGACGAACAGGCCCATTGCCGTGGCCAGCAACGCAGCAGCCATACCCGGGGCGATGGCGTTGATATTCACGTCACCGGCCATCGCCGTGCCGAGGAACACCACCATGATCCCCAGCACGGTGCCGAGCAGGCCGATGTACGGGCCGCCGGCGATGGCGTTGGACAGGGTCGAAAGTTTCGAGCTGAGCTGCTGGTTTTCGCGGGTACGCACGCCGTCCATCGAGCAGCGGATCGCTTCGATGGTCGCCGCTGAAACCGACGAGGTATCGGCGCCCTGCTCGCGACGGGTGCGAATCTCTTTGACCGCCACCAGGTACAGACGCCACAGCGACGAATGCTGCAAGCGCTGGGCGAGTTGCGCGTCGTCGGCGAACATCTCCAGACGCGTGCCGACCTTGGCGAACTGCACACGGAAGTCTTCGTTGGCGGCAGACACGCGGCTGAGGCTGCGGTTTTTGCGCAGCATGATGATCCACGACTGGAACATCATCAGCACCAGCACGGCGATGATCACCCAAGCGTCGATTGGCACCGCGTTGAGCAGGAAGCCGAGGCTGCCGAAGCCAAAACCGGACTGTTCTTCGTCGACGCCGTAAGCGACCAGTTTCGACTCGGCGCCTTGGGAAGTCGCGTCCGCCAGCAACAGCGCTGCCGGGCGTGAAACCTTCGACAGGCGCAATTCATCGATAGCGCCCACAAAAGGCTGGAACGGGCCTTCGTGCAGGTCGGCGCCGATGGCCATGACCGAGTTGAAGGCCGGCATCGCCTGAGCGAGCATGGCAGCTTCGCGACCGTTGATGAACAGGGTCACTTTCGAGCCTTCAGCGGAGAGCGCAACGTGTTGCCATTGGCCCGGGTTCAGCGCTTGCGTGGCGACGGCGCGTTGGCCATCGACTTCCACAAACGGTACGCCTTGATTCGCACCGATCAGCAGACTGTTGGCGCCTTCGCGACGGGCGAGAATCAGTTGTTCGCCACTGGCCTGATCCAGTCGCAACCAGGCACTGAAAGTGAATGCACTGCCGGCGTTGTGTTGCAACGAAGGACTCGCCGGCAGCAACAACGGCTGGCCGCTGAACTGCAACGCGCGCCCTACTACACCGTCAATCGCCGCGCCGGTCGCACTTTGCGCCGTGTTGCCATAGGCGGTGGTGTCTTTGGCCGGGGCGCCGGTGGCGCCGTCGAAGTGATAAAGCGCGGTGTAATTCGGGTCGAAAGTCAGTTGGCCGTTGCCAGTCGCCGGGGCCTTCTGATTGCCGTAGTACATCCAGATGTCCTGACGCTGCCCGCCCTCGACATTCGGCACATCGACCCAGATCAGCGCCATGCCCATCAACGCGTCGAAACTCTCGATCTGATGGTTGAGCACGGTTTTGTCATCGGCGGCGACAAAGCGCAGGTCCGAACCGTCCTCCTTCACCCCATCGAAGGTGAAGTTGCCGGTGTGCAGACGCACCAGCAGCGCGGTGCGGCCGAGGGCCTGATTGATCGCCGCGCCTTGTGGCGTGGTGTCGACGGCAATCTGTTTGCGATAGTGCCAGTCGTCCTGCCACCAGGCCTGAGCCGTGGCCGGGAGCACGAAGCCCAGGCAGATCAACAACGAAAGAATGAGGCGCTGCATGAACGTGCTCCTTTAGAAAGTGGCTTGAAGGTTGAAGTGCAGGCGCGATTCCTGTTTCGAGGTGTTCGGCCCTTCGAGTAGCGGGTAGCCCCAGTCGAGGCTGCCGGACAGCCATTTGCTCAGGCTGGCGCGGGTGCCGAGGCCGACGCTGGCCAAGGCGTAATTGGCGTCCTGATCCGGCAGCTCGTCGCGCAGATACAGTTGCGCGCCTTCGGCGAAGGCGTAGAAGCGCCAGTCCTGCATCCATGTGCCGGCGTACTTGGCCAGCGATGGCGTGCGCACTTCCTGGCTGAGCAGCACGCCGTCATCGCCGGTGCGTTCGGCGGCCAGATAACCGCGCACCGAAGTGGCGCCACCGGCAGAGAATTGTTCGTTGGAAACCAAAGGCCCGGACGCCAGTTGGAACGCGGCTTTGCTTGCGCTCTGCCAGTCGCTGTCGAAGGTCCAGGTGTAATTGGTATCGCCCTTGAGCACGGCGAAACTCGGTTTGGCGCGGTAGCGTTTGTAGTCGAAATCTTCGTCGGAACTGCCGTAACCGAAGATGCTGCGGGTCGCGGCAACCAGGCTCAGGCCGAGGCCGAGCTGACTCTTTTCGCTGTAGCGATAGCCGTTGTAGGCGAAGGTGAACGGCGCGTATTGCAGGGGGACTTTGTCGCTCTCGCCGGACAGGGTCAGACGTTCGTCGAAGTCCTTGAAGTCGATGCCGGCCGACAGCGAGTTCGACCAGTTGCCGCTGGAGGGCAGCGTGTAGATCGCCGATACACCGTAGCTGTGGCCCTTGCCGAGCACGTTGCTGCCGCCGATGGTGGCGACGTTGCTGTCGGACTGGTAACCGGAAAACTGCACACTCCAGCGATCGGTCAGCGGCGCGGTGTAGGAGCCCGACCAGACCTTGGCATTGTCGGTTTCCTGCGGCGCGGTGAAGAACGTCAGGTTGACGCTATGGCCGAGTTGCCAGAGGTTGTTGTAGCCGAGGCTGGTGACGGTGCGCAGCTTTTCCGTGTCGGCGCTGTAGTCGTTATTGAGGCCGACGCTGGCGGTCCACGGGTTCTGATCTTCGACCTGTAAATCGACGTCCATGGTGCCGGGGCGCTGCCCTTCGCGCACCAGCGGCATCACTTGCCGGCCCGGGGTTTTGTTGAGCTGCGCCAGTTCGCCCTGAACCTTGGCGAAGTCCGGCACCTCGCCTTCTTTCAGCGCCGGGACGTCGTCGCGGATGTCCAGCGGCGAATAGTGTTTGGCGCCGACCACACGCACGCGGCCGACCTTGGTTTCGCTGACTTGCAGATATACGATGCCATCGGCGACGGCTTGCTCCGGCAGCTCGACGAACACCGACTGATAGCCGCGTTGCTGATAGGCCTTCTGCAAGGCATCCCGTGCGCCTTCGATATCGGTGAGGGCTTTTTGCGGGCCGAGGAACGGGTACACCGCTTCTTCAATCGCCCGCGCATCGAGCACAGTGTTGCCGCGCACGAAGTATTCGTTGACGTCGACCAGACGCTGGGCCGCCGCGTTTTCGGCAGCCTCTTCGGCCAATGCCGGCTGCGCGCCCGCCGTCACCAGCAGCCAGCCCCACAGCGCCAGCCGTGACTTGAAAATCGGTTCCACACTACCCCCTGAATTCGCGATGACCTGTTGGCGTTTCGAACGCCGCGTGTATGGCGTCAATTGCTGGCTGTCGAGGCGCAGGCGTGTTTGCCCAGCCACGTGTGCAAAAGCGCGAAGTTCAACGAGAACTCGGGCATTTGCAGCAAGGCGCCGCAGAACACTTCGCCGATGATTTTTTGAATGAGCAGCACCGCGCGCGGCTCATTGAGCAGCGTGGCGATGTCGCGACTGAGGGCGTTGAAACTCCAGACTTTCTGGTTCAGGCCAAGACCTGCGAACCAGCGGAACAGCAAGTTGTAATTGAGCTGTTCGTAGAGTTGCTGCTCGCTGGGCACCGAATACAGCAGTTGCAGAAGCAGAATGTGCATGACCGTTTGCGCGGGGATCAGCATGCCGGGCTGGGCATTGAGGTCGTGCAGAAGGCTTTGGTGGGCGTCGAGCAGATCATCGATCTGCGGGCGCAACAGAACCAGCGAATGCCCCGGCGGAATGTAGCTGGACACCTCTTTCAAGGCGCCTTGCCAGTCATCCTGCGAGACGATCCAGACCCACGGCGCGC
This sequence comes from Pseudomonas sp. MYb2, assembly GCF_002979955.1. Lineage (NCBI taxonomy): Bacteria > Pseudomonadati > Pseudomonadota > Gammaproteobacteria > Pseudomonadales > Pseudomonadaceae > Pseudomonas > Pseudomonas sp. MYb2. Next base: position 20,677 of record NZ_PCQC01000011.1, on the reverse strand, counting down.
CGTAGCGATACACCGAAACCGGCTTCTTGCGCGCGGCTTCGACGATCTTCGACAGGCGTTGATCGAGTTCCTGCATGCCCACTTTCGAGTAGCGTTCCATAGTCCCCATTGCCTCACTCCCGGCGTCCCGCCTCGGCTTGTGAAAAGCGCCCCGTTGGGCTCCTCAAGCGCGTTACATAGGCATGACCGGACTGGCGATGTGCTACCGAACTTTTGTCATAAAAGCTTCATTACAGAATTTGGCAATGAGATGGGACATACATCGAGAACCCTGTGGGAGCTGGCTTGCCAGCGATAGAGGTCTGTCAGCGAAGTAAAGGATTGCTGACATGACGCTATCGCTGGCAAGCCAGCTCCCACAGGGTTTTGCAGTGTTTGGGTGATTTTGGGTCAGGTGTAGACGGGCCAGGTGTCGACGATTTTGCCGTTGCGCACGGCGAGCAGATCGCCGAATTGCAGGAGCACGGCTTCGGTCTGGATCGGGCGCAGGAACACCTGGTCTTCCACTGTGAGGCCGACGGCATTCGAGCCATTGACCATCTCTTGGTTGGAACTGCGTCCGTAGACGCTGTTGCTCTGTAAACCCTGGGGCGATTCGAATTCGGCCATCCAGTTGCCGCCATAGATGAAGAAAGTCTGGCGCTGGTTCTGGTCCCACCACGAAAACAGCTTCGACTTGTCATCCAGCGCCGGAATGTTCACCGCGCCGGTGCTTTTCAACACCGGCGTGGCGATGTAAGTCGCGGGTACGTGCTCGACCAGCGATGGCAAATCATAGTGCGTCGGTTTGAGCATCGCCGTGCCCACGGAAACCTCGGTACTCAGTTTCTCGTTTTCATGAATGCGATAACTCGGACTGCCAGCGGTATTCAGGCACAAGCCGTCATGCCACAACGCCGGAAACTGCTGCCGGGTGAAATCGACGCAACGCTGATAAATCACCATGACCTTGGCGAACAGTTCTTCCGGTGCGCCAAGGATCCCCGGCACGCCCATGCCCACGAACGGGTCGTAGCCCATGAACCCGGCGAACTCCAGATGCTGCGGATTGGCGCTGATCAGCGTGAGCATTTGGCCCAACACATTCACATCACTGACGCCGCCGCGATGCAGGCCGACGTCCAGTTCGATGTTGATGCGCATCCTTGTGCCTAACCCCTGAGCCAGCGCGAGGTATTGCTGCAAACGCTGCGGCCCGTCGAGCAGCCATTGCAGTTGCTTCGCGGGATCGAACGCGCCTTTGTGGGATTGATAAAACTGCGCTGCCGAACGCACCGGCAAAGGTTTGCCAAGCAGAATGTCGGACTGCGGAAACACCTGCGCATCGTGATTGAGAAACGGCTGATGGAACGACATCAATTTTTGCGTCCCGGCACGTTGGGCGATGTAGCTCAACAGCCCCGGCGATGGCAGCGACTTCTCCACCAAACGCAATTGCTTGCCACCGCGTTTGACCGACTGCATCACCACATCGATGTTGTGGTCGAGGCGATCCAGATCAATCAGCAGCACCGGACGCATCGGCCCCTTTTCCTTTAACTCGTTGTTCAGCGCCCGGAAGTATTCGCTGTACGGCGCGCCACGATCCCCCGGCCGCAGCCAAGCGCCAACGCCCACCAACAAAGCGCCGACGCCCAACGTACCCAACAGGAAATTACGTCGATTGACCGTCATAAGCTCATCCCCAAAATCGACGACAAATGCGCATTGAGAAAGCGCCCGTTCGGATCGAGCGCCTGTCGCACATCGACAAACTCACGCCAGCGCGGATACAGCGGCTGCAGGGTTTGCGCGTTGAGCGTGTGCAACTTGCCCCAGTGCGGGCGGCCGTTGTACTTCCAGAAAATCGGCTCGACCGCTGCGAAGAAATTGTGATGGTCCATCTGATAATGCTGGTGCACCGAGATCGAACAGCTGTCGCGGCCCTCGAACATGCTCAGCGGGATATCGTCAGCCTTGACGTAGCGGTACTCGATGGGAAACCAGGTGCGCAGGTCCTTGTCCTGGATCAGCTTGAGAATCTCGCGCAGGCAGGCCGGCCCGTGTTCGGCGGGCACCGAATATTCCATCTCGTTGAAACGCACGGTGCGCACGTTGGCGTAAATGTCGAACGAGTCGCCGATGCGATCATCGAAACTGGCCAGATGGCGCAAGCTGTTGAGCAGCGTGCGGCGCAGGTCGGGGAAGTCGCTGCCGTACTTGTCGATCTTCTCGATCAGGGTGACAAACTCGTTGCCGCCCTCCTCTTCAGGCGGGATCGGCGGCGTCGCCGGTTCGTCGGTTTCGTTGAGGGCGATGGACAAGGCGTAGTCGGAATGGGTGACGACGAGCATTTCCCAGTGCTGGTTTTCGCGGGTGTTCCTGTCGAGGTCTTCGAGCAGTTCTTCGGTCTTGGCGATCCACTGGCGTTCGCGCAGGCGATAGGCCGGGCGGTTTTGCAGGCGGATTTTCGTCGCCACGCCGAGGGCACCGAGGGAAACCCGTGCGGCATTGAATACTTCAGGGTGACGCTGACTGTCGCAGTCCAACACTTCGCCATTGGCGGTGACCAGTTGCAGGCCGCAGACGTGGGCCGAGTAGGACTGGAAGTTTTTCCCGGTGCCGTGGGTCGACGTGGCAATGGCTCCGGCCAGGGTCTGGTAATCGATGTCAGCCATGTTTTGCAGGGCCTGGCCGATGTCTTTCAGCGGCAGGCCCATGCGTGACATCGGTGTGCCGGCGGCGAATTCGGCTTGCAAGGTTTTCCCATCGTGATTGAGCAAACCGTTGAAATAGCTCAGCGACAACAGCGTGCCATCGGTGGGCACCAACGCACTGAAGGAATGCGCCGAGCCGACCGGGCGGATCTTGCCCTGCGCCTGCTGGATAGCGGTCACCAGCTCATCGAGATTTTTCGGTGCCAGCCGCGCTGCTGGCAGGCAGCTCTGCCCACCCGACCAGTTGCGCCACGGAATCAACCTTGGTGCGCGCATCAATTGGCCCAATGCCGGATGGCTCGCCAACGCGCTGAATGCGCCAACGATGCTTGCTCGCTGCAACAACTGACGCCGAGTCAGATCCATGGTCATGCCGGGCACCTTACTCTGGGAGGGGCTGGTCGGCCATGAAGCCGATCAATTGCACAAACTGTTCTTGCGAGCATTCGACGCACTGGCCCATCGGCGGCATGCCGTTGTAGCCGTTGATGGCGTGGTCGAGCAGCGTGTCGGTGCCCTGCTGGATGCGCGGTTCCCAGGCCTTGCGGTCGCCGGTCAGCGGCGCGTTGGCAGCGGGGTTGGCGTGGCAGAGCTGGCAGCTGTTGGTGTAGATCTGCGCCAGTGCCGGGTCGTTGGGCATGGCGTTATGGGTGGTGACCGGTGGTTTGGGATCTTCGCCGCAGCCAGGCAGCGCCACGGCCAACGCCAGCATTAGAGTGAGTCGGATTGCCCGCATAACGGCCTCGCTTATTGTTGTGTTCACACCTTAAGGCAGCGGCTGCAACGGGTTGAGGGCATTGCGGGACAGCGAGGGGGGCAAACGAGGCCAGCCCTCTCCCCCGATGATCGTTCCCACGCTCTGCGTGGGAATGCCTCAAGGGACGCTCCGCGTTCCAATGGGACGCAGAGCGTCCCGGGCTGCATTCCCACGCGGAGCGTGGGAACGATCAATCGCTGGCAAGCCAGCTCCCACAGAGTTTGCGGTGTTGCTGCCCGCTCTGCTCTGCGCGTTTGCGTGACATTCGGGTGACATTTGCGGGTTTAAATTGCGGCGCATTCAGGCGTATAACCTGTGAAGGCTTTTTGATCTGCATACGGACATCAACACGGGGTAGCGACATGACCACAACAAACATCCTTGGCAACCTGTTCCCTTCTGTCAGCGACATCCCGGAAAAATACCGCCTCGACGGTCAGGTCGAGCAACGCGAATACCTCGTCGATGGTCAGTTGCGGCGTTGGGACGGCCCGCTCGCCACCGTGCGCAGCCCGGTCTATCTAAAAGGTGAGAATGGCGACGAACAAGTGATCCTCGGCAGCACGCCACTGCTCGATGCCGACACCGCCCTCACCGCGCTCGACGCCGCCGTGCGTGCCTACGACCGGGGCCAGGGCCTGTGGCCGACCATGCGCGTGGCCGAACGTATCCAGCACGTCGAAGCCTTCCTCGGCCGCATGCGCCAGCAGCGCGATGCGGTGGTGAAGTTGCTGATGTGGGAAATCGGCAAGAACCTCAAGGATTCGGAAAAAGAGTTCGACCGCACCTGCGATTACATCGTCGACACCATCAATGCACTCAAGGAACTCGACCGCCGCTCCAGCCGTTTCGAGCTGGAACAGGACACCCTCGGCCAGATCCGCCGCGTGCCGCTCGGCGTCGCTTTGTGCATGGGCCCCTATAACTATCCGCTGAACGAAACCTTCACCACGCTGATTCCGGCGCTGATCATGGGCAACACCGTAGTGTTCAAACCGGCCAAACTTGGCGTGCTGCTGATCCGTCCGTTACTGGAAGCGTTCCGCGACAGCTTCCCGACCGGTGTGATCAACGTCATCTACGGCAGCGGCCGTGAAACCGTCAGCGCGCTGATGGCCAGCGGCAAGATCGACATCTTTGCGTTTATCGGCACCAACAAGGCTGCCAGCGATCTGAAGAAACTCCACCCAAAACCTCACCGCTTGCGCGCGGCGCTGGGTCTGGATGCAAAAAACCCCGGTATCGTCTTGCCGGAAGTCGATCTGGACAATGCCGTCAGCGAGGCCGTGACCGGTTCGCTGTCGTTCAACGGCCAGCGCTGCACCGCGCTGAAAATCCTCTTCGTCCATGAAGATGTCGTCGACAGTTTCATCGAAAAATTCAACGCGAAGCTGGCCACTCTGAAACCGGGCATGCCGTGGGACAGGGGTGTGTCGCTGACGCCGCTGCCGGAATCAGGCAAGGTCGATTACCTGCACGGTCTGGTGGCCGATGCGCGCAGCAAAGGCGCCGAAGTGGTCAACCCCAATGGTGGCGAATCCCGCGAGTCGTTCTTCTACCCGGCAGTGCTGTACCCGGTAAATCCGCAGATGCGTGTCTATCAGGAGGAACAGTTCGGCCCCGTGGTGCCGATCGTGCCGTACCGTCATCTCGATACCGTGATCGATTATGTGCTGGAGTCGGATTTCGGTCAGCAGTTGAGCATCTTCGGCACCAACCCGGTGGCGGTCGGTCGTCTGGTCGACACCTTTGCCAACCAGGTCGGGCGGATCAACCTCAACGCGCAATGCCAGCGCGGCCCGGACACCTACCCGTTCAACGGCCGCAAAAACTCCGCCGAAGGTACGCTCTCGGTGCACGATGCGTTGCGGGTGTTCTCGATCCGTACGCTGGTGGCAACCAAGTTCCAGGACAGCAACAAGGACCTGATCAGCGAGATCATTCGCGGGCGTGATTCGAGCTTCCTGACCACCGATTACATCTTCTGATCCACGGTCTCCCGAATCGTGAATAAGCAAGAAGGCGAGCCCGTGCGGTTCTGATCCAAAGTCGCCAAGCGCCCGGCAAATCAGTGTCTACACTGATGCCAGCACTGTGCTGGATGCCGGGAGCTTGACCATGCTGGATTACTTTGCGCTAGGGGTTTTGGTGTTTGCCGGGCTCGTACTGTTTTACGGGATCATCGTGTTGCACGACATTCCCTATGAAATTGCCGTTCATCGTAAACACCCGCATCAGGATGCGATCCATGCCACTGGCTGGGTCAGTCTGTTCACGCTGCATGCGCTCTGGCCTTTCCTGTGGATCTGGGCGATGGCCTATCGAGAAGATCGCGGTTGGGGCTTCGGTGACGGTAAATCCGTGCAAAACCATGTGGTTCGCCTGGAGCAACAGGTGGTCGAACTGCAAGGACGCCTCGAACGACTCGAAGCGCTGAATGCCACCGCCCCCCAAAACCGGGAGGGCTGAACGCCATGGATCTGCTGCTCATCCTGACTTACGCCGCGTTCTGCGTCGCAGTGTTCAAGATCTTCCGTATCCCGCTGAACAAATGGACGGTGCCCACCGCCGTACTGGGCGGCATCCTGATGATCGGCGCCCTGATTTTCACCATGAACTACAACCATCCCTACTCCGAGGTGGCGCGCACTTACTTCGTGTCTGTGCCGGTGATTCCCATCGTCAGCGGCCAGGTGATCGACGTGCCGGTGAAGGGTAACGAGCCGCTGGAAAAAGGCGATGTGCTGTTTCGCATCGACCCTACACCGTTTGAAAACCGCATGAAGTCGCTCAAAGCGCAACTGGTGGCCGCCAAGGGTGATCGCTATCGCATCACCGAACTGATCCGGCGCAACTTCGGCACCCAGCGCGAACTGGACGCTGCCATCGCCCGCACCGATGATCTGCAGGCGCAACTGGATAACGCCCAGTTCGAGCTGGACAACACCACCGTCCGCGCGCCGAGCAAAGGCTTCGTCACCCATGTTTCGCTGCGTCCGGGAATGATGGCGAGCAAGTTGCCGTTGCGTCCCTCAATGGTGTTCATTCCCGAGGAAGGCCAATACTTCGCCGCGTGGATGCGCCAGAACAGCCTGCTGCGCCTGACCGTCGGCGATGAAGCTGAAGTCGCGTTCGACGGCATTCCCGGAAAGGTTTTCGCCGGTCGGGTGAAAAACGTCATCGGGGTGATTGCCGAAGGTCAGGTGCAGCCTTCCGGCACGCTGATCGGCTACACCGGTTCGCCGCCGGCCGGGCGTGTGCCGGTGATCATCGAAATCACCGATCCGGAATTCGCCCAGTACAGCAAGCTAATGCCGGGCGGTGCTTACGGGCAGGCCGCGTTGTACAGTCAGCACTTTCACCACATTGGCACGATGCGCAAAATCCTCCTGCGTATGGCAGCATGGATGAATTACATTTTCCCTTTCCATTGATCTGAAGCCCAATCACGAGAGGCCCGCACTGAGTACTTACAGCACCCATCGACTTCCGCCCTTGCTGCGCCGTGTCCTGCGTCCGTTGCTTGATCCTTATCGACGCTACCGGCACGCGCGGCTGATTCATGCAGTGCGCGTGGCCCTCGGGTTGCTGGCAACGATCCTGCTGACCACCGGCATCAACCTGCCCCACGGTGAGTGGGCCTCGGTGACCATGCTGGTGGTGATCGGCGGTTTGCAGCACCACGGCAACATCGGTAAAAAAGCCGCCGAACGCGCCACCGGCACCTTGATCGGCGCCGGCGTCGGTTTGTTGCTGGTGGCGCAGCAGGCGTGGCTCGGCATGCCGTGGCTGACGTATTTTGCGATGGCGGTGGTCTGCGGTTTTTTTTCTTATCACGCGATTGGCAAAGGGGGTTATACCGCCCTGCTCTCGGCGATCACCGTGTTCATTGTTGCCGGGCATGGCGACAATCCGATCACCGACGGCTTGTGGCGCGGCGTCGACATTCTGATCGGCATTGCCCTCGCTCTGGCCTTCTCTTTCGCTCTGCCGCTGTACGCCGTGTACTCGTGGCGCTACAACCTCGCCGACGCCTTGCGCGATTGCGCCACGGTGTACGGCCGCATCATCAGCGGCCAGGCGGTGAGCGCCGATGAGCATTTGAAGCTGATGAGCCGCTTGGGTGCCGTGATGGTGCAACTGCGTTCGCTGATGCCATCGGTGTCCAAGGAAGTGAAGATTTCCATGACCGAGCTCGATGCCATCCAGCGCAACCTGCGCATGTGCATCAGCACGCTGGAGATCCTCGGCAATACCCGGCCAGACACCAACGACCCACAGGCCATGGCCCATCTGCGAACCGCGTTGAAGTCTGAACACCGACAGATTCGTGTGCAATTGATCGGCATGGCGCGGGCGTTGAAGACCGGTGCATCACAACGGCTGGAGCGCCCGCTGGAATTGCCCGACGCCAGCCTTGATGCACCGGTCTACAGCACGCTGGATGGCTATCGCCTGTTGACCCGGCAACTCGCCGCCAACATCGGCGAGATGCGCCAGCGCCTGGCGCTAACGGCGCCACGCTGGAACATCTGAGCAGCGCTGGATAATTTCCATGTAACAAAGCCGACAGGATCATTACAATGCGCCATCACAGTGGACGTGTCATGGATGCATAAATGCAATTCAGGAAGAATATCAATGCTTTACGGGCGCTTGCCGTTCTCGCGGTAGTGCTTTTCCACTTCAGGATTCCGGGCTTTGACGGCGGTTTTGTCGGCGTTGACATATTCTTCGTAATCTCCGGTTTCCTGATGACGGGGATCATCGTCACGGGTTTGCAGCAACGAAACTTCTCCCTTCTCGGCTTCTATGCATCTCGTGCCCGACGCATCATTCCGGCGCTGCTGACCCTGTGTATCGCGCTGCTGATCTTCGGCTACGTGTACCTGCCGCTGGATGATTTTCGCGAGACGATTCGCACGATCAAGAGCAGCCTGCTGTTCAGTTCCAATTTCCTCTTCGCCAAAGACGGCAATTACTTCGACGCACCGCTGCACGAAAACTGGTTGCTGCACACCTGGTCGCTGTCGGTTGAGTGGCAGTTCTACCTGCTTTATCCCCTTCTGATGATGGGGCTGTTCAAATATTGTGGCGAGCGCACAAGCAAAATCGCCTTGATCGTGCTGGCGGCCATCTCGCTCGGTGCTTCGGTTTACTTGAGTAAAACCCACCCGGTTTTTGCCTTTTACATGCTGCCCACCCGCGCCTGGGAGATGATCGTCGGCGGTCTGGCCTTTGTTTTTCCTCTGGCTCTCAGCCGCCGCAACAGTGCGCTGTGTGAGGGAGCTGGACTCCTGGCGATCGCCCTCAGCGTTACGTATTTTTCGGAAGAAGATCTTTGGCCGGGTTATCTCGCCCTGCTACCAGTGATCGGTACCCTGCTGGTGATCTACAGCAACCGCCAGTCGCTCTTCAGTCGCAATGAAATCCTGCAATTCACTGGCAGCATTTCCTACTCCGTCTATCTCTGGCACTGGCCGCTGGTGGTGCTTCTGTATCTGTGCGGACTGTTGAGCAGTTGGCCGCATGTGCTGGGCGCCATCGCTCTTTCACTGTTGCTCGGCGCCGTCTCCTACTACTGGGTCGAATCGAAGGTCAGCAGAACAGGTACCGCACCACGCACACTGTTCAAGTTTGCCTCGCTGATCGTCGGCGTCATCGGTTTTTCGGCCGCAACCTCCTCGCTGGTGAAGCAATACCCGGATGCCCGCCTGGCATTTGTCGACCTCGGTCAGCCCGAATACACCAGCAAACTGTATCCCCAAGAGTGCTATCCCAACCGCTACGCTGCGGCTGACTGCAAATTGGGCACAGGCGAAATCTCGGTGATTCTGTTCGGTGACAGTCACGCGCAATCCACCGCTGCCGCCGTACAGATGAGTAATCCGCAAGCCGCACTGTCCTGGTCGCGCGGCGGCTGCCCGCCCTTGCTGAACTTCGAAATGCGCGACAAGGATCTGCAAGACAAATGCCGCGCCTTCAACGATGAAAAGCTGCGCGTGTTGAAGACTGACTTCCCGGGCGTTCCGGTAGTGCTGTTCAGCCGCGCCGCGCTGTATGCCGATCCCGGGAGAAGCAACAATTACCGCATTCACTTTCCGGACAGCGCGCATTCTGGCGATGCAGCTTTTGTCGACGCCTACATCGCCGAATACAGCAAGACCGTTTGCTCGATTGCCGAAAACCACCCGGTTTACATCGTCAGGCCGATCCCGGAAATGCCCTTCAGCGTCTACAAAGGCCTGAATCTTAATCAACGCCTGTTCCGGCAGAACGCCGATATTTCGATCACGCTGAGCGAGTATGAAAAACGCAACAGAATCGCCAACTACACCATTGAGGCAGCCGCCAAACGCTGCCATGCAACGGTGATCGATCCGACGCCGTACCTTTGCCCGGCAGGTACTTGTATGGGGTCCAGGGACGGCGTGGCCTGGTACTTCGATGACAACCATTTGGTGGATGCCGGTAACCAACAGTTGAAAGGTCTGTTCAAGGAACTGATCAAGGCCATTTAGGGCCGCGCAGCCACCGCGGCCCGGGATTTCACGCCCCACCCCTGTTGCATGCCGGCGGCCGCCAGCAGGATCGCTGCCACCCCGAGCCATTGCAGGGTTTCCAGGCGATGGCCAAAGGCAAACCAGTCGACGAGGATCGCCGCGATCGGGTAGATAAACGACAGTGCACCGGTCAACGCCGTCGGCAGTTTCTGGATCGCGCCATACAGCAACACATACATCAGGCCGGTGTGGACGATGCCCAGCGTCACCAGACTGGCCCAGGCACCGGGGACTTGCGGCAGCGCAGAAAAGTGCGCAAACGGGGCGAGTAACAACACGCCGGTGCACACTTGAACCAGTGCGATCAGGTGGGGCGGTGTGCCCGTCAGGCGCTTGATGATCAGCGCCGCTATCGCATAGAGCAACGCCGCGCCCAATGCCAGGCCGATGCCCAGCAGGTAGTCGTTGCCGCCCTCGCCTTGCGTACCATGGGCACTGACAATCGCCAGCATGCCGATAAACGAAATCGCCAGCCAGAACAGCTTCTGCAAGGTGATTTTCTCGCCAAGAAACAGCGCCGCCAAACCGACCAGCATGAACGGCTGCACGTTGTACACGGCCGTGCCGATGGCTATCGAAGCGCGCGAATAAGAAGCAAACAACAGCACCCAGTTACCGACAATCGCTACACCACTGAGCACCGCCAGCAAGAACGTCGTGCGGGTCAGAATACCCGGACGCAAAAAGCCGAAGGCCGCGCAAATCAGCAGCAAGGTGCCTGCGCCGAACACACAGCGCCAGAACACCACGTCGAGCACCGGTTGCCCGGACACCAGGACGAACCAGCCGATCGTCCCAGAGATAAGCATGGCCGCAGTCATTTCAAATGTGCCGCGACGGATTGGGTTGTCCATCATCAATCTCCTGAGCATTTGCTGAAAACGTGACAAAAGTATGTCAAGCCCAACCACCTGTTCTCCAGAGTAAAAAGCAGGCTAAACTCGATTTGTGCCTTTTTTATCGAGGGTGGTTTCCCTCAGCTGCCTAATCCTGGAATCAGCTCATGACAGACGATATAGACCAGATCCTCATCAGCGCATTGATGGAAGATTCGCGGCGCTCGCTCAAGGCGCTGGCACAGCTAAGTGGGTTGTCTTCGCCGAGCGTGGCCGAACGTTTGCGCAGGCTTGAAGAGCGCGGTGTGCTCAAAGGTTATACCGTCGAAATCGACCCGAAATGCTTCGGTTACCAGCTACAGGCAATCGTTCGCGTGCGGCCACTGCCGGGGCAATTGCAGGAAGTGGAGCGGCAGATTCTGGCGATTCCAGAGTTTACCGAGTGCGACAAGGTCACCGGCGAGGACTGCTTTATCGCCCGTCTGCACGTGCGCTCGATGGAGCAACTGGACACCCTTCTCGACCGGCTCAATACTCTGGCGGAAACCAATACTGCGATTGTCAAGAAGACACCGGTCAAACGCCGATTGCCGCCGATGGCGTAAGTGCTTTTTCAGCATGTTCGGCGTAGATTGAGGTTTTTCCGGCGAAGGATTGGCGGCAATGAGAATTCAGGCAATGATACTGGCGGCGTTGATGCTAGGCGGTTGCGGGACAGTTCAAACCGTGGTGCGCAATGATCAGGCCGCGGTGCACAGCCTCAAGAAACAGAAGAGTTATTGCGGGGCGGTGCCAAGAATCTACAGCGGCCTCGCCTACGATTTCTGCAGTTTGCATGCCCCTCTGGGCGAAGGCGTGGAGGCCGACGACTACAAAAACGCCGCGATTCCTGTGGTGTTGATCGATGCGGTGATATCCGGGGCACTCGATACTTTTCTGCTGCCCTACACCATCTACAAGCAGCAGGTCGACGGCAGCATCGTGATCAATTAGCCGAGCATGGCCTCACCACTTTCACGCAGACAACAAAAAACCCGCCTAGGCGGGTTTTTCGTTATTTCACAGACTGCGATCAGTCGTCGCGGCTCATGATGCCGAAGATCTGCAACAAGCTGACGAACAGGTTGTAGATCGATACATACAGGCTGATGGTCGCCATGATGTAGTTACGCTCGCCGCCGTGGATGATGGCGCTGGTCTGGAACAGGATGCACACCGACGAAAACAGCACGAAACCTGCGCTGATCGCCAGTTGCAGGCCGCTGATCTGGAAGAAGAAGCTTGCCAGCGTTGCTCCCAGCAACACGAAGAAACCGGCGGTGATGAAACCACCGAGGAAGCTCATGTCCTTGCGGGTAATCAGCACGTAGGCCGACAGACCACCGAACACCAGTGCAGTCATCGCGAACGCCGAGCTGACCACTTCAGCGCCGCCCTGCATGCCCAGATAGCGGTTGAGGATCGGGCCGAGCAGGAAACCCATGAAACCGGTCAGCGCGAATGCGGACACCAGGCCCCACGCGGAATCACGCAGCTTGTTGGTAAGGAAGAACAACCCGTAGAAGCCGATCAGCACCACGAAAATATTCGGGTAGCCAACGCGCATCTGCTGGGCAACGAAAGCCATCACACCGCTGAATGCAAGGGTGAGAGCCAGTAGGCCGTAAGTGTTGCGCAGGACGCGGCTAACCTCTAGCTGCTCAGCCTGCACGCCGTTATTAACTGCGTAATCCTGTTCGCGCATGGCGACACTCCTGTTGGTTTGAAACGTTCAGTCGCAAAGATCATAACAGACGCTCTGTAACAAGCCATGCAGAGAGTTTGACAGTGTGTTTCATTCAGGTATTATGGCGCCCGCAACGCAACGGAGGTGTGGCCGAGTGGTTTAAGGCAACGGTCTTGAAAACCGTCGACTGTAACAGGTCCATGAGTTCGAATCCCATCGCCTCCGCCATATTTGTACCGACAAAGCCCTGATTATTCAGGGCTTTGTCGTTTCTGGCGTGGGAGCATTCTGCGCAGTGGGTTAGGCAAATCACCCGAGTAGAAAATCTGCATCGTAGAGTTACCATGCTCAATGCCGGCGGCTCGGACCAAGACTCCACCGCCGGCCCCTGCTGCCCCATTACACGGGTCCGCATCCCTCCTGAAACCTTTACGTTCACGCTAATCGCCAGGGTTCAAATCTTCCAATCGCTGGACGCATCCTTCCACTCGCCCCCCTTCAGAATGACCCCATTCGCCCAAATCCGAACGCTGAGCGCCACGTATTTGCCTCCGGCCCTATCCCGTGAGTAGAATGCGATTAATTATCAATTGTGTACTTTCCGGGATTCCGATGCGCAGCGACGAAACGCTAGGTACTGCAGATCTAGGGCTGCTCTATCGCACCCACCACTCGTGGTTACACGGCTGGCTGATCCGACGCATTGGATGTCGCGATAACGCAGCAGATTTGGCGCAGGACACCTTTGTACGTCTGCTCAAATCCCGTCAGTCCAGCCCCTTGCGCGAGCCGCGCGCCTATTTGAGCAGCATCGCCCGCGGACTGATGATTGATCAGTATCGTCGTCGCGAACTCGAACGTGCCTATCTGGAAAGCGTTACGTTGCTGCCTCAACACGAGGTCCCCTCGGAAGAAAGCCGGTTGCTGATTCTTGATGCGCTCGAGCGCATAGACCGCATGCTCAGTTTGCTTAAACCAAGGGTTCGTCAGGCGTTTTTATGTGCCCGACTCGACGGTCTGACGTGCGCGCAAATAGCCGAAAAGCTGGGTGTTTCCCGCGCGACGGTGGAACGCGACCTGGCCACGGCCCTGCAACACTGCTATCGCTTGCGTTATGTCGAGGCCTGAGCCGCAGGCGCTGGATCCGGCCATCGTTGAGCAGGCGATCCAATGGCTGGTGCGCCTTCGCTTCAATCTGGCCGATGAACAAACACAGCACTCTTTTGAGCACTGGCTGCAGCAGCGCCCAGAGCATGTGTTGGCGTGGCAGCGTGTGGAAACCCTTGGGGATGAATTTGCCGGCGTACCCGCTCAACTGGCGCGACAAACCCTCAATGGCACCCATCAGGGAATGCGCCGGCGCGAAAGCCTGAAGCTACTGGGCCTATTGGCGACTGTTGGCACGGCAGCCTGGCTCGGTCGCGACTACACACCCGTTCCCGCCATGCTTGCGCAACAACGCAGCAGCACCGGCGAGCAACGACGCTTCCAACTCGATGATGGCAGCCTTATCCAGCTCAATAGCGATAGCGCCGTCGACAGCGATTTCGACGCCCAGCGACGCCTGATCATCCTGCGACGGGGCGAAATCATCGTGAATGTCGGCGCCGATCAACACTCGCCTCAAGCGCGACCGCTCTGGGTGCAATCACGTGACGGGATCATGCGCGCTCAGAGTGCGCGCTTTCTGGCACGCGAACGTGACGATGGCACGCTGGTCGCGGCTCAGGAAGGGTCAGTCACGGTGTTCCCCGGCTTCAGTCAAACGCCTGCGAACCGCAGCGTCCAGGCAGGCAATCAGCTGCTGTTCACATCGAGTGGCGCCCGAACGTTCAGCGACAACGGCCTCGATCTGTGGAGCTGGGGTGACGGAGTGATCAGTGCGCGCAATATGCGTCTCGATGATTTCATCGTCGAGTTGTCGCGTTATCGTCCCGGTGTATTGCGCTGCGCCGAAGAGGTCGCGGATCGTCGCGTTTCCGGCACCTTCCAACTCGCCGACAACGATCAGGTCCTGGCATTGATCGCGCAATCACTGCGCTTGCACATCGATTACCGAACCCGTTACTGGGTGACTGTGACCGCTGCTACCTGAGCCCATCAAAACCACCTGAAAAATAATGAGGTGGTTTCGCATTCTCGTTCGACCTCTTAGGAAGGCCGGAATACAGGCCAGTCTGCCGATGTCCTTTCTTGGAGCGAGAAAATGAGTTCGTCCCCGGTTTCACAGCGCCATCCATTAAATCGTGCCTTGCAAGGTGCGATGTTGGGTCTGATTGTCAGCAGCTACGCATTGCCATCGCTGGGGCAAACGACGAGCGCTGACCACAGCAATCAAGTCAAGCAGTGGAACATCGCTGCCGGCCCACTGGCGCCGGCGCTTGATCGCTTTGCGCGTGAGGCTGGCATCAGTCTTTCCTTCGATGCGTCGAGTGTTGCGAACCGCACCACCGCTGGCGTAAATGGCTCGCTCGATACGTCGGCAGCGCTGTCATCGTTGCTGCAGGGGAGCCAATTGCAGATCGAGCAGCAAGGCCCGACCGCTTACCTGCTGACACCTCAGCCAAAGCCTGCCGGCCCGCTCGAACTCGACGCAACCGACGTCGAGGACTACCGCCTTGCGCCCCTCATCATCAACGCCAAGGTCAGGGTCAGTGCCGACGACGACGCCAACTCGGTGGTCGCCAAGGAACTCTGGGTTGGCGGCAAGGTGGCGACCAGCATTCTCAATACACCGGCATCAGTGTCGGTTGTGACCAACAAGGAAATGGAACAGCGCAGCGTCAGCACCACGGAAGAAGCGCTGCAATACACACCCGGCGTGATCACTGACTTCTATGGTACGGATGACCGCAACGACTACTTCCAGATCCGTGGCTTCCAGGCCACCACTTACCGTGACGGCTTGACCCTGAGTTCGATGCGCGGCGTACGCGAAGATCCATTCGCTTACGAGCGCATCGAGATTCTGCGTGGCGCCAACTCCACGCTGTTTGGACCGGCGGACCCGGGCGGTTCGGTGAATTTCGTGACCAAACAGCCGCGCTTCGAGCAGTTTGGCCAAGGCTATGTCACCTACGGCTCCTTTGACCATGTCGAGACAGGCATCGATGTCGGGGATGCGCTGAACGACGAGAAAACCCTGGCTGGCCGCTTTACTGCCAAAGGCCAAAACAGCGACCGCGAGTACGATCACTCGCAGGACGACAACCAGTTGTTTATGGGTGGCCTCACTTGGGCACCGACGGATTACACGTCGGCGACGATGATTCTGGACTACCTGAAAACCGAAAGTTCGCCAAACAGCGGTGGCTATCCGCTGGACAGGGAATACGACCGCAGCAAGTTTTATGGCGAGCCCAGCTACAACTTTCACGATGTCGAGCGCACCAGCCTCAGCGGCAACGTCACCCATGACTTCGACAACGGCTTCGTACTGCGCAGCAATCTGCGTTACAGCAAGTTGACTGATGATTTTGGCTACGTTTACCTCAGCGACAGCGCCGCACGTGTCGGTACCATCGTTGACCGCTATCAGTTTGGAACGGACACCGAAGCCGACCAGTTCAACGGCAATCTGATGCTGCAATACGATGCCCGCTTCGAGAACATCGACAGCAGCAGCCTGGTGGGCGTCGAATACCTCGATTCGACCACCAAGGAAAGCTCGGTCTACGCTCCGACGACTTCGATTGACATTGCCAACCCGGTGTTTACTGGCGTTTCACGCTCAATCGCGCCGTATGCCGTGAACAAGCGAGACGCGACCACCAAGGCCGTATTCCTCCAGCAGAACTTGTCGTTCTACGAGCGTTTCATCGTCACCGGCGGCGTGCGCAACGACTCGATGGACCTGACCAGCAAAGGCCTGGAATCCACTGAGAAAGACACCTTCTCCGAAACCTCCTACCGAGGTGCGTTGACCTATATCGTCAACGATGAGGTGTCCACCTATGTGAGCATGGTGGAATCCGTCTCGCCGCCGCAGGTTGGTGTAACACCGCAGACGGGCCGGCAGTACGAAGTGGGCGTGAAGTATTCGCCTATGGCGATCGACGCGCTGTTCTCCGCAGCCGTTTATGACCTGACCCAGGAAAACGTCACCATCGCCGTGGTGCTGCCGAGCGGCATCATTGAGCAGCAGACGGTGGGCGAGTCGCGGGCGCGTGGCCTCGACCTGGAAGCCAAGGCGCAGGTGACGCAGAACCTCAGCTTGATCGGTGGTTATTCCTATATGGAGTCCGAGGTACAGCGCGGCTCGTTGTACGACGGCAGCTCCTTGAAGGGTAATGAGTTCGCCACGGCACCCAAGCATTCCGCTTCGCTCTGGAGTTACTACGACGTGCCTGCCACTGATGTCAGCGTTGGCTTGGGTGCGCGCTACGTCGGCTCTTACTACTTCGATGCAGCCAACTCTGGCAAAAGCGATGGCACCACGCTGTTCGACGCCGCGCTCAACTACAAGATCGCCAAGGGCACCGACCTTGCGGTGAACCTCAGCAACCTGCTGGATGAGCAGCACGTGGTCGGTTCCGGCACAGCGAACTTCTACAACCCGGGTCGCGAGATTACCGCCAAAGTGAGTTACAACTGGTAAGCAGGCGTCTAGCCCTTTTCCCACACAGGAAACGGTGCCCGCTTTACCGCGGGCACCGCCAGTCAGGTGGCAGATGAATCTGCATCGCCAAGCATTGCTACCAGTTCAGTCGCCAGGGCGGCCGCTTCTTGTCGATAGTCTTTGCTCCAGCTGCGTGACCAGTCATCTGGCTTTCCCTCATCTTCCCATTGCGCCAACGCAAGCCCGTTGATGATCTCCAGTTCAAACCAAAGACGCTGCCAAGCATCGGCGTCCTTGACCGAGGCAGGGTCTTGCCACAGGAACTCTGTTTTCGCGACAAACGCCGCCCATGCGAACAGATCTTCTGATGCTCGTTCGCCGAGCGTTTTCCAGTCATTTCTGACACTCAATGAACGACTCCTTCCAGTTGTATTGGCAGTCTTGGTCTTTCGCTGGCCCCTTTATAAAACGTCTGTGCCGGGATAGAGATTCGCAGGGGGATAGTAATCGGGATCCTTGAATCGGCTATTGTTGTGAGGGCCTTTAGCGAAGCGCTTGATCATTCCAGTACGAAGGCAGTCGCCGGACACTCAGCCGTCGCGGCGAGGTCTTCGGCCATAAGCAGTCATGCCTTTGCGCCTATGGCCAGCGCCATGCTTCAGGCATTGAAACGTCGCCACTGAGTGGGCGAAATCTTTTCCCACTGCCGAAAAGCCCGATGGAAAGAGTTGACGTCCTCGTAGCCAAGCAGATACGCCACCTCTTTCAGCTCAAGGCCGGTATCAGCCAACAGGAGTAATCCCACCTGGCGCCGGGCCTCGTTGAGCAGAGCGCTGAACGTTGTACCCTCGCACGCTAATCGTCGTTGCAACGTGCGCTCGCTCTGCAAGAGTTCACGGGCGAGGAATTGCAAACTTGGCCGCCCGCCCGCCAGTGCGCGTTTCAGCACTTCAATGGCCTGCTCACAAAAGCCAACTGGCGCTTCAATCGCGCGAATTGCGGCGGTGAGGCCGGGGGTCATCATGTGCAGCACTTCCGGATTGTGCTCAAGAAAAGCCAGACCGATGTCAGAGGTGCGAAGGATCAATTCGTCCCTGGCAGCGCCGTAGAGAATGGGGCAGGCGAAATAACTTGAGTGCGTTTCCAGCATTTGCTGGGGCCTTCTCAAGCTCAATGACAGAGGCTCAATGTGTTTGCCGGTGCCTCGTCGACCGAGTTCCAGTGCCAAGGCAAAACACGCCTCGACTGAAAGATAAGGCGCCGGATCCGTGCCGGAAGGCCACTGAATCGTGAGTGAAACAGTGCCCTCGCGCTCGTCGATGCAAAGTTTGTCGGGGCTACATAGACGCTGGAAGCGCGCCAACCGAGCGAGGCCGTCACGAAAGTCAGCCGCATATAACGCAGTGAGGAACGCCAGTTTGTGTTTCGCGCTAGGTGTGTCGCGAACCATCTTTATCGCGAAGGCAGGATCCGCCGAAAGCACTTCGATGGCG
This sequence comes from Pseudomonas sp. MYb2, assembly GCF_002979955.1. Classification (NCBI taxonomy): domain Bacteria; kingdom Pseudomonadati; phylum Pseudomonadota; class Gammaproteobacteria; order Pseudomonadales; family Pseudomonadaceae; genus Pseudomonas; species Pseudomonas sp. MYb2. The sequence goes on along the minus strand of NZ_PCQC01000011.1, from coordinate 2,048 downwards.
TTCCAGACGGCAAACAGTTGATGGGTGCTGACAAAAGCAGACTCGTTAAGGTGAAGATCATGGGGCAGTTGAGCGTGCTGCTGAATCAACGAGGGATCCAGGCCCAGTTGCTCTATCGACTGCCAGAACACCCTGGGCAATTTACACCGTTCGGCGCTGGTGTGAAGGTGCGACATTTCTAAGCTCCGAACCGCAGGAGGGCGGCAATGCGTAATGCTACGCGCCGCTAATGGCGCGTTCCGCAAGTATTCTGGCGTAAACCGCCCACGGGCTGATGCAGCTTCGCTCTTACCATTGTCGTCAACAAACCGAGCCAAAAGGAGCTCACGATGACAATGACTTTCTACACCAACCCCAATTCACGCGGACGCATGGTGCGCTGGATGCTCGAAGAAATCGGCTGCACCTATGAGACGGTGATTATGGATTACCAGTCGATCAGTCAGACCGACCGTTGGGGTGGTGCCGCGCTGGCCGCGCCGACGCTGGCCGATGCTGATGATTCACGCGTCGGTTTTTTTCGCGACGTGAACCCGATGGGAAAGATCCCCGCGCTGGTGCATAACGGGCAAACCATAACAGAAACTGCCGCCATCTGTGCGTATCTGGCCGACGCATTTCCCGAGGCCGGGCTGGCTCCTGCGGCGGTGGATCGTGCCGCTTATTACCGCTGGCTGTTTTTTGCTGCGGGGCCTCTGGAACAGGCGGTGACTAACCACCGCGCCGGTTTCAATCCGAAGCCGGAACAGGAGTTTTTCTTTGGCTACGGAAGCTATGAGCGCACCGTGGATCAGCTCGAACGCGCGGTGCTGGCGCATCCCTTTATTGCCGGTGAACACTTCACCGCTGCGGATGTTTATGTTGGCTCCCACATCGGCTGGGGACTAGGCTTGCAAACCTTGCCACCCAGAGCTGCGTTCCTCGCTTACGCCGAGAAGTTAACGAGCCGCGACGCCTTTAAACGTGCGGTGGCGAAGGATGAAGCAATGCTGGGTGCAGCCTGATCCTTGAGGTCGAGAGCCGCCGTTCGCGACGGGTGCTATCGACCTCAAGCGGCGTGTTGGCCGAAGTGCATACCATAGACTTTTCAGAACATTCAGAGAGGCTTAGCAATGTCGATCAACCGACTCGACTTCACCACGCGTTTGCTGATCGACGCGGGCATCGAAAAAGGGATGCGAATCCTGGACGTGGGTTGCGGCTCGGGTGATGTTTCTGTTTTGTTGTGTGATCTGGCGGGAGGGAATGGAGAGGTCGTCGGCGTTGATCATGACGCCCATGCCATTGCCATCGCACGCCAGCATAGCGCCGCACATGGTTACCCTTCACTAACGTTCATCCAGTGCGAGCTTCTGGAACTGCAGGATTCGCTTGGTACTTTTGATGCCATCGTCGGGAGGCGCGTCCTGATGTATCAAAGGGATGCTGTGGCGACGATCCGAGCGCTGTCGAACCGCTTGCGTCCCGGCGGCGTCATGGTCTTTCAAGAACACGATACGACGATGGCGCCTGCAAGCGTGGACCCTTTCCCGTTGCATAAAAGAGCGCAGTTCTGGATACAGGAAATGATTGCTCGCGAAGGCGCGGATTTACACATCGGTTTCAATCTCCACCGTACTTTCACTCAGGCAGGCTTGACCGTAGAAAGCGTGCGCGCTGAATGCCTGATACAAACCCCTGATAGTCCCTACAGCCTTGGCGCCATTGTTCGAGCGTGCTTGCCGCGAATCCTCGCACTAGGCGTCGCCAGCGCGGAAGAGGTCGGAATTGAAACGTTGCAAGAGCGTCTGGATCAGGAACGTTCAGCCTCTTCAGGCGTGTACGTCGGTGATGTGATGTTCGCAGGCTGGGCGCGAAAAGTTTGACGCCTTCAAATGCCCGGCGCGGCCTATTGCCATACTGCGCAAGAAGTTGCGCACATGCTCGTAATATTTCGCCCTTAAATTCGCTGCAGGCCAGGCCTGTCATGGCCTGCAGCCAAGTGCGCAAGAAGTTGCGCAGTACTGCGCAACTTCTTGCGCACTTTCGCCTTGGTCTCTCCGTTTTTT